>NZ_JBIWJF010000017.1:0-183141 GCF_044764985.1 Kitasatospora sp. NPDC093550 | reverse complement strand
CCCCCCCCCCCCCCCCCCCCCCCCCCCCCCCCCCCCCCCCCCCCCCCCCCCCCCCCCCCCCCCCCCCCCCCCCCCCCCCCCCCCCCCCCCCCCCCCGACCCCCCACCCTCCCGAAAGCCACCACCCACCCCCCAGCCCCGCGCAGCGGCACGGCACGCCCCCCGAACAGCCCAAAGGCCCCCACCGATCACCTCGGCAGGGGCCCCAAGCCACCCTCAGCGGTGGTCAAGCGCCGGATTCACCGTCACCTCGACCCGCTGGAACTCCTTGAGCTCCGTGTACCCCGTGGTCGCCATCGCCCGCCGCAGCGCCCCGAACAGGTTCATGGTCCCGTCCGGCGTGTGCGAGGGCCCGGTCAGGATCTCCTCGGTGGTGCCGACGGTCCCGAGGTCCACCCGCTTGCCGCGCGGCAGCTCCTCGTGGACGGCCTCCATGCCCCAGTGGAACCCCTTGCCCGGGGCATCCGTCGCACGGGCCAGCGCCGCACCGATCATCACCGCGTCCGCACCGCAGGCGACGGCCTTCGGGATGTCCCCGCTGTAGCCGACCCCACCGTCCGCGATCACGTGCACGTAGCGCCCGCCCGACTCGTCCATGTAGTCGCGACGAGCCGCCGCCACGTCCGCCACCGCGGTCGCCATCGGCACCTGGATGCCCAGCACGTTGCGGGTGGTGTGGGCGGCGCCGCCGCCGAAGCCGACCAGCACGCCGGCCGCGCCGGTCCGCATCAGGTGCAGCGCCGCGGTGTACGTGGCGCAGCCGCCGACGATCACCGGGACGTCCAGCTCGTAGATGAACTGCTTGAGGTTGAGCGGCTCGGCCGCGCCGGAGACGTGCTCGGCCGAGACGGTGGTGCCGCGGATGACGAAGACGTCGACGCCGGCGTCCACCACGGCCTTGGAGAACTCGGCGGTGCGCTGCGGCGAGAGCGCGGCGGCGGTGACGACACCGGAGTCACGGACCTCCTGGATCCGCTGCTTGATCAGCTCGGCGCGGATCGGCGCGGCGTAGATCTCCTGCAGGCGGCGGGTCGCGGTGGACGCGTCGGTGATCGAGGCGATCTCGTCCAGCAGCGGCTGCGGGTCCTCGTAGCGGGTCCACAGGCCTTCCAGGTTCAGCACGCCCAGGCCGCCGAGGCGGCCGATGGCGATGGCCTGCTGCGGCGAGACCACGCTGTCCATCGGGGCGGCCAGGAACGGCAGCTCGAAGCGGTAGGCGTCGATCTGCCAGGCGATCGAGACCTCCTTCGGGTCCCGGGTACGGCGGCTGGGGACGACGGCGATGTCGTCGAAGGCGTACGCCCGGCGGCCGCGCTTGCCTCGCCCGATCTCGATCTCAGTCACTTCGAGCCCTTCTGCTGTGTTGCTCATGCCCGCCGGGTCACCCCGGCCGCCCCCAGTATCCCGTACCGGAGCAGGCACCGCCCCGACGGCCCGCTCCCCGGACACCCCGAAGAGCCCCGCCACCGCGACCCCGGACACGCCGGAGGGCCCGCCCCTGCACCGCAGCGACGGACCCTCCTCGACACTCAGGCCACCGGCCCCCCGCTCACCGCGTCGAGTAGTTCGGCGCCTCGACGGTCATCTGGATGTCGTGCGGGTGGCTCTCCTTGAGGCCCGCCGAGGTGATCCGGACGAAGCGGCCCTTGCTCTCCATCTCACCGATGGTGGCGGCGCCGACGTAGCCCATGGTCTGGCGCAGACCGCCGACCAGCTGGTGCAGCACGGCCGACAGCGGACCGCGGTACGGCACCTGGCCCTCGATGCCCTCGGGGACGAGCTTGTCGTCCGAGGCGACCTCGGCCTGGAAGTAGCGGTCCTTGGAGTACGAGCGGCCCTGGCCGCGGGACTGCATGGCGCCCAGCGAGCCCATGCCGCGGTACGACTTGAACTGCTTGCCGTTGATGAACATCAGCTCACCCGGGGACTCCTCGCAGCCGGCCAGCAGCGAGCCGAGCATCACGGTGTCGGCGCCGGCGGCCAGCGCCTTGCCGATGTCGCCGGAGTACTGCAGGCCACCGTCGCCGATGACCGGCACGCCGGCCGCCTGGCAGGCCACCGCGGCCTCGTAGATGGCGGTGATCTGCGGGACGCCGATGCCGGCGACCACGCGCGTGGTGCAGATGGAGCCGGGGCCCACGCCGACCTTGACGCCGTCCACGCCGGCGTCGATCAGCGCCTGGGCGCCGTCCCGGGTGGCGACGTTGCCGCCGACCACGTCGACGCCGACGGCCGACTTGATCTTGGCGATCCAGGCCAGCGCGTTGTGGCTGTGGCCGTGCGAGGTGTCCACCACCAGGAAGTCCACGCCGGCCTCGACCAGGGCCTGGGCCCGGTCGAACGCCTCGGCGCTGGCGCCGACGGCGGCGCCGACCAGCAGCCGGCCCTCGGCGTCCTTGGCGGCGTTCGGGTACTGCTCGGCCTTCACGAAGTCCTTGACGGTGATCAGGCCCTTGATCCGGCCCTCGTCGTCGACCAGCGGCAGCTTCTCGATCTTGTGGCGGCGCAGCAGCGCCATCGCGTCCACGCCGGAGATGCCGACCTTGCCGGTGATCAGCGGCATCGGGGTCATGATCTCGCGGACCTGGCGGCTGCGGTCCGACTCGAAGGCCATGTCGCGGTTGGTGACGATGCCGAGCAGCTTGCCTGCCTCGTCGGCGATCGGGACGCCGGAGATGCGGAACTTGGCGCACAGCGCGTCGGCCTCGGCCAGCGTGGTGTCCGGGCCGACCGTGATCGGGTCGCTGACCATGCCGGACTCGGAGCGCTTCACCAGGTCCACCTGGTTGACCTGGTCCTCGACCGAGAGGTTGCGGTGCAGCACGCCGACGCCGCCCTGGCGCGCCATCGCGATGGCCATCCGCGACTCGGTGACCTTGTCCATCGCCGCGGAGAGCAGCGGGATGTTCACACGGACGTTCCGGGAGACCCGCGAGGAGGTGTCCACCTGGTTCGGCAGCACCTCGGAGGCCCCGGGCAGCAGCAGGACGTCATCGAACGTGAGCCCGAGCATGGCGAACTTCTCGGGTACGCCTGCGGCGTTGTAAGACATTTGGGGGGTACCTTCCGTGGCCGGCCTAATCCGCTCACGCCCTGACGGTGCGGGCGCATTCATCGCTCACTCGCGCAGACCACCGAAGCCGGATGCAATGGGAGGATCCTCCAAGAAGACCCTGCGCGCACCCGTGAAACTTTGGCAACCCGCCCAGGCGCCGATACCCCATGGTACTGGCACCGCGAATGTGTCCTCGTGTGCCCTTGACAACAACCCCGCCCGAAGGCTCATTCCGGCCGCCCGGGCAACCCCCGAAGACCTACCCGCACCAAGGGGCCCAGCTCAGGAGGACTCCTCCGCGAGCGCCCGCAGCCGGCTGAGCGCCCGGTGCTGGGCGACCCGGACGGCGCCCGGCGACATCCCGAGCACCTCGCCGGTCTCCTCCGCCGACAGCCCGGCGGCCACCCGCAGCAGCACCAGCTCGCGCTGACGGGCCGGCAGGTTGGACAGCAGCTCCTTGGCCCAGGCCGCGTCGCTGCTCAGCAGCGCCTGCTCCTCCGGGCCGAGCGCCTCGTCCGGCACCTCGGGCAGGTCGTCCTGCGGGACGACGGTCGAGCCGGGCCCGCGCATCGCGGCCCGCTGCAGATCGGCGATCTTGTGCGCCGCGATCCCGTACACGAAGGCCTCGAACGGCCGCCCCTGGTCCTTGTACCGGGGCAGCGCGCAGAGCACCGCCACGCAGACCTCCTGGGCGACGTCGTCCACGTGGTGCCGGGCCCCGCCCGGCAGCCGGACCAGCTTGGCGCGGCAGTACCGCAGCGCCAGCGGGTGGACGTAGGCGAGCAGCGCGTCGATCGCCGGGCCCTCGCCGCGCACCGCGGCCGCGACCAGCTCACCCACCAACGGCGAGCCACTCGAACCGATCACCGGCGGACGGACCGGCCCGACCGCGGCTCCCGAGCCGCCCGAACCCCCCGGAACACCGGGGCCACCCGGACCGCCCGCATCGGCGTACGACGGATCGTGACCCGGGTCGGAGGGCTCGGCCTCCACCGGGTCCGCCTGGCCGGCTGCGCCGGCGACGTCGTCGCGCATCGGTCCATGGTGCCTGGTCGAGCGGGAAAACGCGGCACCGCGTCCGGAGTTGTGCACCGGAACGTTATGCGCTGCCGCACCGTGGGGCGTGCCGCGCACCACCGGCCCCTCCTGCACCGTGCCGCCTCCCGCCCCGCCGTCGGTGGTCCCGTCCGTCGTGCCGTCCGCCGAGTGTCCTGCGGCTGCGTGGTTCGCCGCAGTGCCTGTCCGCTGGTCCCCGAGGTGCTCCACTCCTCCATGGTGCAACCTCGGGACCGTAACGTCACACGCCTGTGCGGCGCCCGTTCCGGAGACCACCGGCGGTGCGCCGCACCCGGCGGCGCCGCCGGCGGTCAGCGGACCAGGCCCCAGCGGAAGCCCAGCGCCACCGCGTGCGCGCGGTCGGAGGCCCCGAGCTTCTTGAACAGCCGTCGGGCGTGGGTCTTGACGGTGTCCTCGGACAGGAACAGCTCGCGCCCGATCTCGGCGTTGCTGCGGCCGTGGCTCATGCCCTCCAGCACCTGGATCTCACGCGCCGTCAGGGTCGGCGCCGCGCCCATGTCGGGGCTGCGCAGCCGACGCGGCGCGAGCCGCCAGGTCGGGTCGGCGAGGGCCTGGGTGACGGTGGCCCGCAGTTCGGCGCGCGAGGCGTCCTTGTGCAGGTACCCGCGGGCACCCGCGGCCACCGCGAGCGCGACACCGTCGAGGTCCTCGGCGACGGTGAGCATGATGATCCGCGCGCCCGGGTCGGCGGACAGCAGCCGCCGGACCGTCTCGACCCCGCCGAGGCCGGGCATCCGGACGTCCATCAGAACGAGATCGGAGCGGTCGGCCACCCAGCGGCGGAGGACCTCCTCCCCGTTCGTCGCGGTGGTGACCCGGTCCACACCGGGTACGGTCGCGACCGCGCGGCGAAGCGCCTCGCGGGCGAGCGGGGAATCGTCGCAAACGAGAACGGAAGTCATGACCGTCGTCCTCCGCAGCTGATCCGCGTCACGTTGAGCCTCCTGGCTGGTACGAACCTCTCCGACACGGCCGATCGGCGACAGACTCCGTGCTGATCGCCCCAACTTGCCCGCGATCGTTCCCGACGTCCGGCGCCCGCTAACCGCCTCCGCACTTCCAACGACCGTCACTCGAATGAGTTACGGCCTTCAGGGCCATCTCCACCACTGTACGTGGCCAACCCATTACGGATCAGCCGCATCGCGGTGCACACGCCGCACTTTTGCGCAGCTCGCGCGCGGTCGGCGCACGACCCGCACACCGTTTCGGGGCGTCCGCGCGCCCGTCGGCCACCCGATTGCCACGTCCGCGCCCGCCGAAGACCATTGCCCACTTTGCCCGTTTTTATAGCTTTCGTATGGTCATTGACTGTTGTGCCGGTGTGTGGGTGACTTGTCCATGGAGTTGCCTTAAGTCATATTTCCAGGTGTCCACACCAGTGCATCGAAGCCCCGCCGTACCGCTCGGCAGCAGCCCGCCGAGCGCCCGGCCGACGGCCGACGGCCTCTGAAGGGAATGAGCCATGGCAGATTTCTCCCGCCTCCCCGGTCCCAACGCGGACCTCTGGGACTGGCAGCTCTCCGCAGCCTGCCGTGGCGTGGACAGCTCGCTCTTCTTCCACCCCGAGGGCGAACGCGGGGCCGCACGCAGCTCGCGCGAGGCCAGCGCCAAGGAGGTGTGCATGCGCTGCCCGGTGATCGCCGAGTGCGCGGCGCACGCGCTGGCGGTCCGCGAGCCGTACGGCGTCTGGGGCGGGATGACGGAGGACGAGCGCGAGGAGATGCTGGGCCGCTCGCGGCACCGGCTGGTGGAGGTCCCGCTGACGCCGCCGGCGGTCGCACAGCACTAGATCCGACTCCGCGGCGCGCCGTGAAGAAACGTTTCTTCGCGGCGCCTCAGGGCGTTCGCGGCCGGTAGGGGGATCCACCCTCCCCCGGGACCAGCCGTCAGCGGGCGGCCGCCGCCCCCGCCAGCCGCTCCAGCATCAGGGCCACGGCCGGCACCTCGGCCAGGTCCGACAGGGTCAGCGCGACCACCTGGCGCACCGCCGGCGCCCCCGACGCCGTCCGCACCGGCACCGTCGACACGCCGTCAGGACGCACCGACTGCAGCGCCAGCCGGGGCAGCACCGCCACTCCGAGCCCGGCCGCCACCAGGCCGACCACCGCCGGGTAGTCGTCCGTCGCGAAGTCGATCCGGGGCTCGAACCCGGCACCCGCGCACAGCTCCACCAGGTGCCCCCGGCACTGCGGGCAGCCGGCGATCCACTGCTCCCCCGCCAGCTCGGCCAGCTCCACCGCCCCGCCCCGCCCGGCCAGCGGGTGGGCGGCGGGCAGCAGGCCCACCAGCGGGTCGTCCAGCAACGGGGTGACCACCAGATCGGACCAGTCGGTGCCGGCCGTCAGCTGCTGGGCCTCCAGATTGGCCTCGGCCCGCGCCTCGCGCGGCGTGCCGTGGGCGGGCGCCGGCAGCGCGGCGGCGCCGTCGGAGTGCGGGTAGCGGAAGGCCAGCGCGATCTCGCACTCGCCGCCGCGCAGCATCGCCAGCGACTCCGGCGGCTCCGCCTCGACCAGCGACACGCGCACCCCCGGATGGCCGTCCCGCAGCCGGGCGACGGCGGGCGGCACCAGGGTGGAACTCGCGGTCGGGAAGGACACCAACCGCACCCGCCCGGCCCGCAGCCCGGCGATCGCGGCCACCTCCTCCTCGGCGGCGGAGAGCCCGGCCAGGATCCCGGTGGCATGCTTGAGCAGGACCCGCCCGGCCTCGCTGAGCTGCATCCCGCGGCCCGAGCGGACCACCAACGGGGTGTCCACGGACTTCTCCAGCGCCTTCATCTGCTGGCTGATGGCGGGCTGGGTGCACCCCAGCTCCCGGGCGGCGGCGGAGAAGGAGCCGGTGCGGGCGACGGCACGCAGGACGCGCAGGTGGCGGGCCTCGATCATGCCTCAGTTATAAGGCAATCTTTGCGTTATGCAAAATTCTACTGATAGTTGAACCCTCAAGGGCGGCGCCCGCCACGAGCCCGTACGGCCCTACGGGCGGGCGGACAACGGCCGGAGGCCCGGCCCGCCTCCCCTCGCGGGGCGCGGACCGGGCCTCCGGTCAGTGGCTCGGGCCTCAGTGGGAGTGGCCGTGACCGTGGGAGTGGCCGTGACCGTTGTCGGCCTCCTCCTCCTTCTTCTCCACCACGAGGGTCTCGGTGGTGAGCAGCAGGGAGGCGATCGAGGCGGCGTTCTCCAGGGCGGAGCGGGTGACCTTGACCGGGTCGATGACGCCGGCCTTCACCAGGTCGCCGTACTCGCCGGTGGCGGCGTTGTAGCCCTGGCCGATCTCCAGCTCGGAGACCTTGGAGGTGATGACGTAGCCCTCCAGGCCGGCGTTCTGGGCGATCCAGCGCAGCGGCTCGTGCAGCGCCTTGCGGACCACGGCGACACCGGTGGCCTCGTCACCCGACAGGCCCAGGCCGTCGTTCAGCACCTTGGCGGCGTGGACCAGGGAGGCGCCACCACCGGCGACGATGCCCTCCTCGACCGCGGCGCGGGTCGCCGAGATGGCGTCCTCCAGGCGGTGCTTGCGCTCCTTCAGCTCCACCTCGGTGGCGGCGCCGACCTTGATGACGCAGACGCCGCCGGCCAGCTTGGCCAGGCGCTCCTGCAGCTTCTCGCGGTCCCAGTCGGAGTCGGTGGCGGCGATCTCGCCCTTGATCTGGGCGACGCGGCCGGCCACGGCCTCGGCGTCACCGGCACCGTCGACGACCGTGGTCTCGTCCTTGGTGATGGTCACGCGGCGGGCGGTGCCCAGCACGTCCAGGCCGACCTGGTCGAGCTTGAGGCCGACCTCCTCGGAGATGACCGTGCCGCCGGTCAGGGTGGCCAGGTCGCCGAGGATCGCCTTGCGGCGGTCGCCGAAGCCCGGGGCCTTGACGGCGACGGCGTTGAAGGTGCCGCGGATCTTGTTCACGACCAGGGTCGACAGCGCCTCGCCGTCGACGTCCTCGGCGATGATCAGCAGCGGCTTGGAGGCACCGCCCTGCAGGATCTTCTCCAGCAGCGGCAGCAGCTCCTGGATGGAGGAGATCTTGCCCTGGTTGATCAGGATGTACGGGTCCTCCAGGACCGCCTCCTGCCGCTCCGCGTCGGTGACGAAGTACGGCGACAGGTAGCCCTTGTCGAACTGCATGCCCTCGGTGAAGTCCAGCTCCACGCCGAAGGTGTTGGACTCCTCGACGGTGATGACACCGTCCTTGCCGACCTTGTCGATCGCCTCGGCGATCAGCTCGCCGACCTGGGTGTCCTGCGCGGAGAGGGACGCGACGGCGGCGACGTCGTCCTTGCCCTCGATCTCGCGGGCGACGGACAGCAGGTGCTCGGAGACGGCGGCGACGGCCTTGTCGATGCCCTTCTTCAGGGCGGCCGGGCCGGCACCGGCGGCGACGTTGCGCAGACCCTCGTTGACCAGGGCCTGGGCCAGCACGGTGGCGGTGGTGGTGCCGTCACCCGCGACGTCGTTGGTCTTGGTGGCGACCTCCTTGACGAGCTGCGCGCCAAGGTTCTCGTACGGGTCGTCCAGCTCGACCTCACGGGCGATGGTGACACCGTCGTTGGTGATGGTCGGGGCGCCGAACTTCTTGTCGATGACGACGTTGCGGCCCTTGGGGCCGATGGTCACCTTGACGGTGTCGGCCAGCTTGTTGACACCGCGCTCCAGCGAGCGGCGGGCGTCCTCGTCGAACTGCAGGATCTTCGCCATGTTCCCTATTCCCTCGGGGCTGCGGCCGGCCCACCGACCGCTGAACAACGTGAGCCAACAACCGCGCCCCGGGCCACTGTCACGAAGGACACGGATCCGGGGCGGGTCGGGACGTCTTACTTCTCGATGATCGCGAGGACGTCGCGGGCGGAGAGAACCAGGTACTCCTCGCCCTGGTACTTCACCTCGGTGCCGCCGTACTTCGAGTACAGGACGATGTCACCGACGGCGACGTCGAGCGGCAGACGCTGGCCGTCCTCGAAGCGACCCGGGCCGACGGCCAGGACGACGCCCTCCTGGGGCTTCTCCTTGGCGGTGTCCGGGATGACCAGGCCGGAGGCCGTGGTCGTCTCGGCGTCGAGCGGCTGGACCACGATGCGGTCCTCAAGCGGCTTGATGGCAACCTTGCTGCTGGTGGTCACGTCCGAGCTCCCCTTCGGAGATTACGGGGTTTTCTAACGGGTAGGGGCGAGCCTGCGAGCCTGCCGTCGCGGGGGTCAGACACGCTTCTTCGCGTTAGCACTCCCCCGGTGGGGAGTGCCAAGGACGACCATAGGCCCGTGTTAGCACTCAGTCAACCAGAGTGCCAACGGCGCGCCCGGGCAGTACCGGCTCACGGATGAGCGGCCGTACTCACGTGCGACCACCGGCGCCCTCTGCACACTCGTGCCACCGCCCCCTTCGTGATCCCCGTACTGCTCTGCCCGGGGATCTTCCGGTGAGTGCGGCGTCGCGCCGACCCGCGAGAATGGGCCCGTGGACACCGAGAACCTCCAGCCCCTGCTGACCCCCGAAGGCCAGGCCCTGCTCGCCGAGTTGCGCGAGTTCACCCCCGAGGAGGAGCTGGCGCTGGCCACCCGGTTGCGGCGGGAGCACCCGGCGGAGCTGGTGTCGGCGGCCTTCGGGCAGGCGCGGCTGCGGCAGCGGGCGCGGGCGAAGTTCGGGGCGGACGCGGACCTGATGTACTTCACGCCGAACGGGGTCGAGCAGTCCACCCGGCGCAGCGTGGCCGAGTGGCGGGCCCGGCGCTTCGCCGAGCTGGGCGTACGGCGGCTGGCGGACCTGTGCTGCGGCATCGGCGGGGACGTGCTGGCGCTGGCCCGGGCGGGCATCGAGGTGCTGGCCGTCGACAAGGACCCGGCGGCCTGCGCCGCCACCGCCGCGAACGCCGCCGCGCTGGGCCTGGCCGAGCTGGTCGAAGTGCGCTGCGCGGACGTCGCCGAGGTGGACGTCGCCAGCTACGACGCGGTGTTCACCGACCCGGCCCGGCGGACCTCGCGCGGCCGGGTGTTCGACCCGGAGGCGTACGCCCCGCCGCTGTCCTGGGCGATCGAGGCGGGCCGGCGGACCCCGATCGGGGCGCTGAAGGTCGCGCCGGGCATCCCGCACGAGGCCGTCCCGGCGGACGCCGAGGCCGAGTGGGTCTCCGACCACGGCGACGTCAAGGAGGCGGTGCTCTGGTTCGGCACCAAGGCCGCCCACCCGCACCGCGCCACCCTGCTGCCCCGGGCCGCCAGTCTGACCGGCGGCGACCTGCCCGACCCGCCGGCCGGCCCGGTCGGGCGCTACCTGTACGAACCGGACGGCGCGGTGATCCGGGCCCATCTGGTGGCCGAGGTCGCCGAGCAGGTCGGCGGCCGGCTGATCGACCCGAAGATCGCCTACCTGACCTCCGACGAGCTGGTCGCCACCCCGTACGCGCACGCCTTCGAGCTCACCGACGTGCTGCCCTTCCACATCAAGAAGCTGAAGGCGCTGCTGCGCGAGCGCGCCGTCGGCACCGTGGTGATCAAGAAGCGCGGGATGGCGATCACCCCGGAGGAGCTGCGCCGCCAGCTCAAGCCCTCCGGACCGAACACCGTCACGGTGATCCTCAGCCGCACCGACCACGGCCCGTTGATGATGCTGGGGCAGCCGGTCCGGGCGTCCTGACGGCGAGGGGAACGCCGGTTTACGAGGCCGGGGCCTGGATGTAGTCCTCCAGCCGGGCCACCGAGAAGCCCTGCTCCTGGATCCGGGCCAGCAGGTCGCCGAACATCTGGGTCATCGTGGCGCCCTTGAGCTCCTTGGGGCCGCGGAAGTGCGCCAGGACGATGTCGCCGGGCTTCAGCTTCTTGTCCGCCGCCTGGTACTGCATGTCGTGGATCTGCATCGACTCGCGCCACAGCACGATCGCGCGCGGCCCGCACTCCTGCACCGAGGTGTTGAGCGTCGGGGTGTTGGCGCCGTCGCCGAACGGCGGGCGGAACAGCAGCGGGGCGGTGCCGTACTGCTGGGTGAGCGCGGCCTGGTCGTCGCAGATCTCGGACTTCTGCTTGTCGGCCGGGAGCTTGCTCATCACCGGGTGGGTGACAGTGTGGTTCTGCACGTGGTTGCCCAGGGCCTGGAGCGGCTTGAAGTAGCCGTAGTCGTTCTTGACGATGTCCTTCGTCAGGAACATCGAGATCGGCACCTTGAGGTCGGTCAGCATCTCGACGAACTTCGGGTCCTTCTCGGCGCCGTCGTCGATGGTGATGAAGACGACCTTGTCGCTCGTCTTCACCTCGCTGAACACCGGCACCGGGCCGGTCCGTTGGAGCTTGACGGGCTTGTCGGCGGGCGGTGCCGGGGCGGGTGCGAGCGGGGTGAGGTTCCACTTCGCCCAGGCCGCCGCGTCGGCGCCCGCCGGGGCGGTGGCCCCGGCGGTGGCGGCGCCGCCGGTCGGGGCGGGCGCGGCTCCGCTGGGCTTGGACGCGGCCGGCGCCGTCGTGCCGGCCGCCGGGGCGGCGCTGCCGCCGCCGTCGTCGCCGCACGCGGTGGCGAACGCCAGCAAGGCCAGCGCCCCCGCCGCGTACGTCCTGGTCCTGCTCAGCCCGTTCCTGCTCACCGCACCGCGCTCCCGGTTCCCGTCCAGCTTCCTCTCAGCTATGCACGGTAACGGCCGGGGTCCCGGTTCCCGCTGAAGGCCTATTCGACGGGCAGGGCCCGTTCGACGTGCTCGCTGGTGAAGGACCAGCGGTGCACCGGGCGGCCGAGCAGCTCGGCCGGCGGGTCGGCGACCGGCACCGGCTCGCCGCTCCACCAGGTGATCAGCAGCACCCGCTCGCCCGGTGCGGAGAGCAGCTCGGCGCGTTCCAGCCCGGCCGCACCGCGCACCGCCGGCAGCGCCGATTCCCGGACCCAGGCGGCGAGTTCGGCTCCCCGGCCGACTGCCGCCCGGGCCTCCCACATCGCGGCGACGGTCACGCGGCGCCGCCGCCGAGGGCGTCGTAGGCCTGGCCGTGGAGGTCCCCGTGCCCGATGCCCGCAGCCGGCACGTGGACGTCGGTCACCGGCAGCGAGGAGTCGGCGGAGAGGTCGAGGGAGGACGGAGCGCGGTCGCGCCACACCATCTCGGCGCCCAGCGCGGCGACCATCGCGCCGTTGTCGGTGCACAGGCCCGGCCGGGGCACCCGCAGCCGGATGCCGGCCCGGTCGCAGCGCTGCTGGGCCATCTCGCGCAGCCGCGAGTTGGCCGCCACACCGCCGCCGATCATCAGGTGGTCGACGCCGTTGTCCTTGCAGGCCTTGACGGCCTTGCGGGTGAGCACGTCGGTGACCGCCTCCTGGAAGGACGCCGCCACGTCGGCGATCGGCACCTCCTCGCCGGCCCGGCGCTTGGCCTCCACCCAGCGGGCGACGGCGGTCTTCAGGCCGGAGAAGGAGAAGTCGTACTCGGGGTCGTTCCGGCCGGACAGGCCGCGCGGGAAGGCGATCGCCTTGGGGTCGCCCTCGCGGGCCGTCCGGTCGACCACCGGGCCGCCGGGGAAGCCCAGGCCGAGCACCCGGGCGACCTTGTCGAAGGCCTCGCCGGCCGCGTCGTCGATGGTCGCGCCGAGCGGGCGCACGTCGGTGGTGATGTCCTCGCTGAGCAGCAGCGAGGAGTGCCCGCCGGAGACCAGCAGGGCCATCGTCGGCGAGGGCAGCCGGCCGTGCTCCAGCTGGTCGACGCAGATGTGCGAGGCGAGGTGGTTGACCCCGTACAGCGGCTTCTCCAGCGCCCAGGCGTACGCCTTGGCGGCGCTGACGCCGACCAGCAGCGCGCCGGCCAGGCCGGGGCCCGCGGTGACCGCGATGCCGTCCAGGTCGGTCGCCTTGACCCCGGCGGTGTCCAGCGCGCGCTGGATGGTCGGGACCATCGCCTCCAGGTGGGCGCGGCTGGCGATCTCCGGGACGACGCCGCCGAAGCGGGCGTGGTCGTTCACGCTGGAGGCGACCGCGTCGGCCAGCAGCGTGGTGCCGCGCACGATGCCGACGCCGGTCTCGTCGCAGGAGGTCTCGATGCCGAGGACGAGCGGTTCGTCAGCCATGGCGGGTGTCCTCAATGTCCTTCGGGTCAGTGCTGTCAGTGCGGGGGTGGTCGAGGCGCATCACCAGCGCGTCGACGTTGGCGGGCTGGTAGTAGCCGCGCCGGATGCCCACCGGTTCGAAGCCGTGGCGCTCGTACAGCCGCTGGGCGCGCGGGTTGTCCACCCGCACCTCCAGCAGCAGTTCGGCGCAGCCGCGCCGGACGGACTCCCGGATCAGGTCGGTGAGCAGCGCCGTGCCGAGGCCGGCGCCCTGGTGGCGATCGTCGACGGCGATGGTCTGGACGTCGCCCTCGCCGGCGATCGCCATCAGCCCGGCGTAGCCGACGATCGCGCCGTCGGCGGCGGTGGCGACGGTGTAGTGGCGGGTGCCGCCGGGGTGGGCCTCGGCCAGCTCGGACCAGAACATCCCGGTGGACCAGGCGTCCTCGGGGAAGAGCCGCTGCTCCAGTTCCATCACCGGCGCGATGTCCCACCAGCGCATCGGGCGCAGGGTGGTGCCGTGGTTCACGCCGGCAGCACCGCCTTGCCCCCCAGAACCGTCTTGTAGCCGGCCGGCACCTGGGCGTCCGGGCGGCGCAGGTACAGCGGGACGTTCGGCAGCAGCTCGCGCCCGGCGGCCAGCTCGGCGGCGGCGAAGCCGGCCAGGGCGCCGGCCGACACGTGCTCGGGGCCGTGCGCGTCCGGGAAGGCGTCGGGGTAGAGCAGCGCACCGGCGCCGACGGCGCGCGGCCGCGCTGCCAGCTCGGCGGGGCGGTCCACGCCGGGGCCCTCGCTGCGGCGGCCCTCGGCGTCGTAGGAGGCCCAGTAGACCTCCTTGCGGCGCGCGTCGGTGGCGACCGTGAACGGTTGCCCGGCCAGGCCCTCGGCGCGGGCCTGGAAGGCGATCGCGTCCAGGGTGCAGACGCCGTGCACCGGCAGCCCGAGGGCGTGGCCCAGCGCGGCGGCGGTCACCAGGCCGACCCGCAGGCCGGTGTACGGGCCCGGACCGACGCCGACCGCGATCCCGGTCAGCCGGTGCTTGTCCACCCCGGCCGTCCGCAGGACCCGGTCGATCGCGGGCAGCAGCAGTTCGCCGTGGCGCCGGGCGTCGACCTGGTGGGTCTCGGCCAGGACGGCGGTGCCGTCGTGGACGGCGGCGGTGACGGCGGGGGTAGCGGTGTCGAACGCGAGCAGCAGCACGGGTCAAGGTTAGACCGACGTTGGGCCGACCGGCCGATCGGCAAGGTGTGCCAGCCGGGAACACACATCCGAGGCGCTGCGAACCGGACGGACGGACCTGGCACGATAAGGCCGTACGGAATGGGACGGCAGCGGGAGCGCACGTGGCGAAGATGGGTCCTGGAGTGGTGGTCACGGGGCTGACCCTGGGGGCCCTGGCGGTGGTGAGCCTGCTGGCCTTCCAGGCCAACGGCGCCCAGGACCGGGCCGGCGGTGCCAAGCCCACCGTCACCACCACGGCGGCCGGCACGGCCACCGCGCCGGCGCCGACCGCCTCGGCCACCCCGACCGTCCC
Source organism: Kitasatospora sp. NPDC093550 (assembly GCF_044764985.1). NCBI lineage: Bacteria > Bacillati > Actinomycetota > Actinomycetes > Kitasatosporales > Streptomycetaceae > Kitasatospora > Kitasatospora sp. NPDC093550. Next base: position 168,474 of record NZ_JBIWJF010000017.1, on the reverse strand, counting down.
GCCGCTGCCGGCCACCTCGGGCGCGGGCACGCGGGTCGTCTACTCGGTCAGCGCGCACTACGTCTGGCTGGTCGACCCGAAGAAGAACCCGCAGGTCGCGGCCGCCTTCCCGGTCATCCCGGGCACGGTCGAGCCGGCCCCGGGCAGCTACGCGGTGACCAGCCGCACACCGACCACGACGGGCACGGACGGCCGGCAGATCGAGCACGTGGTGCGCTTCGCGCAGCAGAGCGGCGTGGTGTTCGGCTTCAGCGCGGCGGTGGACGGCACGACCCCGACCGCCGACCCGAAGGCCAAGACCGGCGGCATCCGCAGCGGCCGCGCCGAGGGCCAGCTGCTCTGGGACTTCGCGCCGAACGGCACCAAGGTGGTCGTGGTCGCCTAGCGCCCGGGGGACGCACCCCGCATCACGAAGAGCGGGCCCCTCACGCGGCCCGGGGTGTCTCCGCCTCGGGCTCCTCGGCCTGCCTGGGCGCGGGTTCGGGCGGTGTGGACACCGCCTCGGCGGCCGCGCAGGCGGCCAGCAGCGCCCGCATCGGCTCCCCCGGAGCGGGGCGGGCGGACTCTCCGGCCCCGGCGGCGCGGACGGCGCGCTCCGGGGCGGGGGTGGTGCTCGACATGGCGCCTCCCTAGTTAGGCAGACCTAACCGCAGCACCCATCCCACCACGCCCGGCACCCGGCCCGCAACATCTTGCCGACAGTCCGTCGGCAAGTCGGCGCGACCCGCCGCGCGGCCGGAGGGCCGCGCGGACACGCGGCTACGCCAGCTTCGCCAGCTCCACGTCCGCCCAGCGCGGGCCGATGCCGGTCAGCACCACCCGGCGGGGGTCGTGGTCGTCCCCGGCGGTGTCGCCCAGGGCCCGCTCGATCCGGACCTCCAGCCGGTCCTCGGACAGCCGCTCGACCTTGCCCTCGCCCCACTCGACCACGATCACCGACTCCGGCAGCGAGACGTCCAGGTCGAGGTCCTCCATCTCGTCCAGGTCCCCGCCCAGCCGGTACGCGTCCACGTGCACCAGTGACGGGCCGCCGACCAGCGAGGGGTGCACCCGCGCGATCACGAAGGTCGGCGAGGTCACCGCCCCGCGGACCTGCAGTCCCTCCCCCAAACCGCGGGTCAGCGTGGTCTTCCCGGCTCCCAGCTCGCCGGAGAGCAGCACCAGGTCACCCGGCCGCAGCAGCGCGGCCAGCTCCCGGCCGAGCCGGCCCATCCGGTCCGGGGTGGGGACGGTGAGAGTGGCGTGCGAGCCCATGCGCGATTCTTGCCCTTCGGTCCGTACCGGCGCGCCGACCACCGGCCGCCACCGCTACCGTGCCACATCGCCGCTCCCGGGTGCGGCGGGCGGGTGTCGGGACGGGCTGTCAGACGGGGTCGACGGCCGACTCGGCGGACGGCGCGACGGCCGACTCGGCCACCCGTTCCCGAGCCAGGTCGAGGACGGCCGCGGGCAGCGGCGCGGCCCCGGCGGACTCGGCGGCCCGGCGCAGCAGCAGGGCCAGCTCGCGGTCGACCGGCTCCGGTCGCTCCAGCATCACCAGGTGCCCGGCCCCCTCGGCCAGCACCAGCTCGGCGCCCGGCAGCCGCGCGACCATCGCCTCGCTGTGTGCCGAGGGCGTCAGCAGGTCCTTCGTCCCGGCCAGCACCAGGACCGGCAGACCGCGCAGCGCGGCCAGCGCCTCGTACTTCTCGTGCGCCCCGAAGACCGGGTAGAACTCGGCGACCACGTCGATCGGGGTGGCGTCCAGCAGTTGCTCGGCGAAGCGCACCACGCCCGGGTCGACGTCCCGGCTCCCGAAGGAGAACTTCCGGTAGAAGACCGCGGTCACGTCCGAGCCCAGCCGCCTGGTCGCCTCCACCAGGTCCACCTGGCGGCCCAGCAGCCTCACCACCCCGGGCGCGACCTTCTTGAACAGCTTCGCGCCGGCCGTCGGCAGGCCGAGGTTGACCTCGTTCCAGTCACCCGCGAGCGTGCCGATCAGGGCGACCCCGGCGACGCGCTCCCGGAACAGCTCCGGGGCCTGGTCGGCCAGCGCCATCACCGTCATGCCGCCCATCGAGTGGCCCACCAGCACCAGCGGTCCGGTCGGCGCGACGGCGTCGATCACCGCCTTGAGGTCGCCGCCCAGCTGGTCGATGCTGGCAGGCTCGCCCGCCAGGTACGTGCGGGAGCGCTCGGAGCGGCCGTGGCTGCGCTGGTCCCAGAAGACCAGCCGCATGCCCTCGCGCAGCGCGGCCCGCTGGAAGTGCCAGCTGTCCTGGTTGAGGCAGTAGCCGTGGCAGAACACCACCGTCAGTGGTTCGGCGCCGCTCGCCCGCCCGTCGGGCCCGGGGCGGTCCCCGGCGCCGTCCGGCGAGTCCCAGCCGGTGCCGTCCAGCTCCACGTACAGCTCGGTGCCGTCCGGTGCGGTCACCGTGCGCGGGCGCCCGCGCAGCGAGCCGTACGGGGCACCGGCGTCCAGCTCGGCCCTGGCCCGGCGGCGCATCGCCCGGCCGACCGTCAGCCGCTCGATCGCCACACCCGCGGCCGCACCGGCCGCCAGCACACCGACCGAGATCCCGATCACGCCCGCCCGGCTCACCCCGGAGGCCGCGCCGGCCGCCTTGGCGACCGCCGCGACCGCTCCGTCCCCGGTCGGCGTCTCGGTCATGCCGACGGCACCCGGGGGTGGCTGCCGCCCAGGTAGCGGCGGGGCACCCGGGCGCCGATCCGGGTGACGATCTCGTACGAGATGGTGCCGCAGGCGCGGGCCCAGTCCTCGGCGGTCGGCTCGCCGCGCTCGCCGTTGCCGAACAGCAGGGCCTCGTCGCCGATCCCGGGGGTGTCCCCGCCGAGGTCCACGACGAACTGGTCCATCGCCACCCGGCCGGCCACGGTGCGCCACTTGCCGCCGATCTGCACCGGCCCGGTGCCGCTGGCGTGCCGGGGGACGCCGTCGCCGTAGCCGACCGGGACCAGGCCCAGGGTGGTCGGGCCGGGGGTCGTGTAGTGGTGGCCGTAGCTGACGCCGTGCCCGCCGGGGACCTCCTTGACCAGCGCGAGCCGCGCGGTCAGCGCCATCACCGGGCGCAGCCCGAAGTCGGCCGGCGAGCCCACCTCGGGCACCGGCGACAGCCCGTACGCGGCCAGGCCGGTGCGGACCAGGTCGAAGTGCGACTCCGGCAGCAGCAGGGTGGCCGGCGAGTTCGCCAGGTGCCGCACCTCGGGGCGCAACCCGGCCGCCTCGGCCACGGCCAGCGCGCTGCGGTAGGAGTCCAGCTGGGCCCGGATCGACGGGTGGCCCGGCTCGTCGGCGGCCGCGAAGTGCGACCAGACGCCGACCACCGTGAGCAGCCCGTCGGCCTCGGCGCGCCGGGCGGCGGCCACCAGCTGCGGCCAGTCGTGCGGCTGGCAGCCGTTGCGGCCGAGGCCGGTGTCGGCCTTCAGGTGCACGCGCGCCGGGATGCCGGTCTCGCGCACGGCCGGGAGCAGCTCGTCCAGCGCCCACCGGCCGCTGACCGAGATGTCCAGGTCGGCCCGGAGCGCCTCGCGCCACGGCCCGCCGGGCGTCCACAGCCAGCACAGGATGCGGGCCCGCTCGGGGCCGATGCCCGCGGCCCGCAGCGCCAGCGCCTCGTCGGGCGTCGCGCAGCCGAGCCAGCCGACCCCGTTCGCGACCGCCTCGCGGGCGCACTCGACCGCGCCGTGGCCATAGGCGTCCGCCTTGACCGCGAGCATCACCGCCGTGCTGCCGACGCGCTCGCGCAGCGCCGCGAGGTTGCCGCGCAGGGCGGCGAGATCGATGGTCGCCTCGGCCCGTACGCCGTCGGTCAGGGTGGCTGTGCCGGTCGTGTTCGCAGTTGTCATCAGGGTCAGTCTCCCAGACGTCCCGGAGTCCTCGCCGAACGGCCCGTCGGTGCGGCGGCCGACGGGCCGCGGGCGGTGGTCGGCCGGGCCGCTCGTCGTACCCTCCTCGGACGCCGCGGACGGAGCGCTCGGTTCCGCCGGTCAGTCCTCCCGGACGGCACGCCAGACGGCCGGCAGCGCCTCGGCCACCGCGAGTGCCGTCACCGGCGCGCCGGGCGTGCCGGCCGCCTCGCGGCCCGCCAGTCCGTGCAGGTAGGCGGCCACCGAGGCGGCGTCCAGCGGCGACAGGCCCGCCGCCAGCAGGGCGCCGGCCAGCCCGGCCAGGACGTCGCCGCTGCCCGCCGTGGCCAGCCAGGAGGTGCCGGTCGGGTTCACCCGGACGGCTCCGCCCGGATCGGCGACCACGGTGGTGGAGCCCTTCAGCAGCACGGTCGCGCGGTAGGCGGCCGCCAGTCGGCGGGCGGTGGTCAGCCGGGCCGCGGCCAGGTCGTCGGCGGCCGGCGGCGGGGTGCCCTCGGCGCCCGCGAGCAGCCGGGCGGCCTCGCCGGTGTGCGGGGTGAGCAGGGTCGGCGCGGTACGGCCGGCCAGCGCCTCCGGGCCGAGCCGGCCCAGCTCGGTCAGCCCGTCCGCGTCCACCAGCACCGGGACGTCGCCCGCCAGCGCCTCGGTCAGCGCCTGCCGCGCCCCCTCGCCGCCGCCCGGGCCGACCACCCAGGCCTGCACCCGCCCGGCACCGGCCGGCCCGCCCTCGGTGACCAGCGCCTCCGGGAAGCGCCGCACCACCTCCTCGGCCGCGGTGCCCACGTACCGGACGGCGCCCGCGCCGCCCCGCAGCGCCCCGGCGACCGCCAGCAGCGCCGCCCCCGGGTACCTCGCCGAGCCGGCCGCCACCCCGACCACGCCGCGCCGGTACTTGTCGCTCTCCGCGCCCGGCAGCGGCAGCAGCGCCGCCACGTCCGCGTGCTGCAGGGCCGTCACCTCCGCCTCCGGCGGCTCCAGCCCGATGCCGACCAGCTGCACGGCACCCGCGTACGAGGCCCCCGGGTCGACCAGCAGGCCGGGCTTGTACGTGCCGAAGCAGACCGTGACGTCCGCGCGCAGCGCGGCTCCCGGCACCTCCCCGGTGTCGGCGTCCACCCCGCTGGGCAGGTCCACGGCGACCACCACCCCGCGCCGTTCGGCCCGCGCGTACGGCTGCGCCCCGGGGCGCAGCCCGCCCCGGCCGCCGATGCCGACGATCCCGTCCAGCACCAGGTCCGCGCGCGAGAAGTCGGCCAGGCCGACGTCCTGCTCCGCCGTCACCCGTCCGCCGGACGCCCGCAGCGCGGCCAGCCCGCCCGCGTGCACCCGCTCCGGCGCCAGCAGCACCGCCGTCACCCGGGCCCCGCGCCGGGCCAGCGCGGCCCCGGCGTACAGCGCGTCACCCCCGTTGTCCCCGCTGCCCGCCAGCACCACCACCCGGCTCCCGTACACCCGCCCCCGACGCCGGGTGAGCAGCCGCGCGCAGGTCACGGCCAGCCCCGCGGCCGCACGCTGCATCAGGGTGCCCTCCGGCAGCCGCGCCATCAGCGCGCCCTCGGCGGCCCGGACGGTTTCCACAGGGTGTGCATGACGCATGGGGACTCCTTCGGCAGGCGCGGCTACCGCCGACGCTAGCCCGCGTCACGGCTCCGCGGCAGCCGGGCTTGCGGCACACTTTCGAGTGACAACCACTTCGATCCCCCACCGGTGTCGGTCCGTATGCCTACCTTGTGGTTCGGCGCGGACCCACAGGAGGGAGAAGGGCCATGGTCGCCATGCCGGCAGTCGAGCACCCGCTGGGCGAGGACAGCGTCCTCCAGGCGTTTCTGGAGCTGGACACACCGCTGGGATTCAAGGCTGAACTGATCGAAGGGGAGATCGTCGTGACGCCGCCACCGGACGGGGCACACGAGACTGCGTTCTCGCTGCTCACCCGCCAGTTCATGCGCAAGGCCGAGGCCGAGCTGGACATCTCCGGCAACAAGGGACTGATCACACCGAAGGGGCGGTTCATCCCTGACGGCACGCTGAGCCCGGTCGGCCACTTCGAGCACGCCGATTCGTGGGCCCCCGCGGAAGGGGTCCTGCTGGTATTCGAGATCACCTCGACCAACCCGCACAAGGACCGCGAGCCCAAGCGCAGGGGCTATGCGGCCGCAGGCATCCCCTGCTACCTGCTGCTCGACCGCACGGCGGGCAAGGTCACGCTGTTCACCGACCCCGAGAACGGCGACTACACGGCACACACCCAGACCGACTTCGGCAAACCCATCGACCTGCCCGCCCCGTTCTCCTTCACGCTCGACACGGCGCCCCTGCGGTAGGACGCAGCCACCGCAGGGACGCCGTCGTCGGAAGGTCCCGGCTACTCGACGGTGACCGACTTCGCCAGGTTGCGAGGCTGGTCGACCTCGTGGCCCTTGGCCGTGGCCAGCTCGCAGGCGAAGACCTGCAGCGGGACGGTGGAGACCAGCGGCTGGAGCAGGGTCGGGGTGACCGGGATGCGGATCAGGTGGTCCGCGTACGGCACGACCGCCTCGTCGCCCTCCTCGGCGATCACGATCGTGCGGGCGCCGCGGGCCCGGATCTCCTGGATGTTGGAGACGATCTTGTCGTGCAGGATCGACCGCCCGCGCGGCGAGGGGACGACCACCACGACCGGCAGCCCCTCCTCGATCAGCGCGATCGGGCCGTGCTTGAGCTCGCCCGCCGCGAAGCCCTCGGCGTGCATGTACGCCAGCTCCTTGAGCTTGAGCGCGCCCTCCAGGGCCACCGGGAAGCCGACGTGGCGGCCGAGGAACAGCACCGAGCGGGCGTCGGCCAGCGAGCGGGCCAGCTCGCGCACCGGCTCCATGGTCTCCAGGACCTGCTCGACCTGCTTCGGCGCGTCGCCGAGCTCCTTGATGACGGCGAAGATCTCGTCGCCCCACTTGGTGCCGCGCACCTGGCCCAGGTAGAGGGCGACCAGGTAGCAGGCGACCAGCTGGGTGAGGAACGCCTTGGTGGACGCGACCGCGACCTCCGGACCGGCGTGCGTGTACAGCACCGCGTCCGACTCGCGCGGGATGGTGGAGCCGTTGGTGTTGCAGATCGCCAGCACCTTGGCGCCCTGCTCGCGGGCGTGCCGCAGGGCCATCAGGGTGTCCATGGTCTCGCCGGACTGCGAGATGGCGATGACCAGCGTGCCCGGGCCCATGATCGGGTCGCGGTAGCGGAACTCGGACGCGACCTCGACCTCGCAGGGGATGCGGGTCCAGTGCTCGATCGCGTACTTGGCGATCATGCCGGCGTGGAAGGCGGTGCCGCAGGCGACGATGACGACCTTGTCCACCGAGCGCAGGTCGGCGTCCGAGATGCGCAGCTCGTCGAGGGTCAGCCGGCCGTCGGTGCCGATCCGGCCGAGCAGGGTGTCGGCGACGGCCTTCGGCTGCTCGGCGATCTCCTTGAGCATGAAGTAGTCGTAGCCGCCCTTCTCGGCGGCCGAGGCGTCCCAGTCGACGTGGTACTCGCGCACGTCGGCCGGGGTGCCGTCGAAGTTGGTGACGGTCACGCCCTCGCGGCGCAGCTCGACGACCTGGTCCTGGCCCAGCTCGATCGCCTCGCGGGTGTGCGCGATGAAGGCGGCGACGTCCGAGGCGAGGAAGTTCTCGCCCTCGCCGCGGCCGACGACCAGCGGCGAGTTGCGGCGGGCGCCCACGACGACGTCCGGCGCGTCCGCGTGCACGGCGACGAGGGTGAAGGCGCCCTCCAGCTGACGGCAGACCACCCGCATGGCCTCGGCGAGGTCGCCCTGGTAGGACTCGCCCAGGAGGTGGGCGACGACCTCGGTGTCGGTCTCGGACCGGAGGGTGTGGCCGCGCTCGGCGATCTCGGCGCGCAGCTGGGCGAAGTTCTCGATGATGCCGTTGTGCACCACGGCGACCCGCAGGTCGTCGTCCAGGTGCGGGTGGGCATTGGCGTCCGTCGGGCCGCCGTGGGTGGCCCAGCGGGTGTGGCCGATGCCGGTGGTGCCGCCGGGCAGAGGGTTCTCGGCGAGCGACTTCTCCAGGTTGGCGAGCTTCCCGGCCCGCTTGTCGGTCGACAGGCTCCACTGCCCGTCGGAGTCCTGAACCTGCACCGCGACACCGGCCGAGTCGTAACCCCGGTACTCCAGGCGCTGCAGGCCTGCGATAACTACGTCGAGGGCGGACTGCGCGCCCACGTATCCAACAATTCCGCACATGCGTGCCAGCATAAGGGCGGTTCTGTGGCCGTTTTCCCGCTTCTCGCGAACGCTGCGTGACCGACACCACAACCACCGTGAACGCCGCCACGGCTCACAATGGAGCATGTGCTGACCGAACTCTGTACGCGGGGCGCCGCCACGCCCGGCCCGTCACCGTCCCCCTACGTGGACCTCAGCCGGGCCGAGTGGAGCGCGCTGCGCGAGCGTACGCCGCTGCCGCTGACCGCCGAGGAGGTGGAGCGGCTGCGCGGCCTCGGTACCGCCCTCGACCTGGACGAGGTCCGGGACGTCTACCTGCCGCTGTCCCGGCTGCTGAACCTGTACATCCACGCCACGCACGATCTGCGCGGCGCCCTGGGCACCTTCCTGGACACCCCGGACACCGAGCGCACCCGGACCCCGTTCATCATCGGCGTGGCCGGCTCGGTCGCCGTCGGCAAGTCCACCACCGCGCGCCTGCTGCAGGCGCTGCTCGCCCGCTGGCCGGAGCACCCCCGGGTCGAACTGGTCACCACCGACGGCTTCCTGCTGCCCAACGCCGAGCTGCGCCGCCGCGGCCTGATGGCCCGCAAGGGCTTCCCCGAGTCGTACGACCGCCGGGCGCTGATGCGCTTCGTCGCGGACGTGAAGGCGGGCAAGGAGCGCGTCAGCGCCCCGGTCTACTCGCACCTGGTGTACGACATCGTCCCGGACGAGCGGCTGACCGTGGAGCGCCCGGACATCCTGATCGTCGAGGGCCTGAACGTGCTCCAGCCGGCCCTGCCCGGCACCGACGGCCGCACCCGCCTCGCGGTGGCCGACTACTTCGACTTCTCGATCTACGTCGACGCCCGGACCGACGACATCGAGCACTGGTACCTGGACCGCTTCCGCAAGCTGCGGCAGACCGCCTTCCAGGACCCGAACTCCTACTTCCGCCGCTTCACCGAGGTGCCGGAGGAGGAGGCGATGGAGTACGGCCGACAGGTCTGGCGCACCATCAACAAGCCCAACCTGCTGGAGAACGTGCTGCCGACCCGCGGCCGGGCCACCCTGATCCTGCAGAAGGGCGCGGACCACAAGGTCCGCCGGGCGCTGCTGCGCAAGCTCTGACCGTACGACAGCGGGCCTGCGCCGCAGGCCCCGTGAGCGCCCCACGACACAGGGCCCCCGCCGACACCGGCGGGGGCCCTGCGCGGTTCCGCGGGCTCAGCCCAGGTGGGTGCGCACGGCCTCGGAGAGCCGCTGCGCGACCGCCTCGGCCTGCGCCGGGTCGGCGGCCTCGACCATGACCCGGACGAGCGGCTCGGTGCCCGACGGGCGCAGCAGGACCCGGCCGGTGGAGCCCAGTTCGGCCTCGGCCCCGGCCACCGCGGCGGCCAGCTCGGCGCTGGTCCTCACCCGGGACTTGTCGACGCCCTTGACGTTGATCAGGACCTGCGGCAGCCGGGTCATCACGGCGGCCAGGTCGGCCAGCGGCTGCTTGGTGGCGGCCAGGCGGGCGCCCAGCATCAGGCCGGTCAGGGTGCCGTCGCCGGTGGTGGCGTGGTCCAGCAGGATCACGTGGCCGGACTGCTCGCCGCCCAGCGCGAAGCCGTGCTCCTTCATGGCCTCCAGCACGTAGCGGTCGCCGACGGCCGTCTCCACGAGCTCGACGCCCTCGCGCTCCATCGCCAGCTTGAAGCCGAGGTTGGACATCACGGTGGCCACCGCGGTGTTGCCGCGCAGGGTGCCGGCCTCCTTCATGGCGACCGCGAGGATGGCGATGATCTGGTCGCCGTCCACCTCGTTGCCGTCGGCGTCGGCGGCCAGGCAGCGGTCGGCGTCGCCGTCCAGGGCGATGCCGAAGTCCGCCTTGTGCTCCTTCATCGCGGCGCGCAGCCGGTCCAGGTGGGTGGAGCCGACGCCGTCGTTGATGTTCAGGCCGGTGGGCTCGGCCCCCAGGGTGTGGACGACCTCGGCGCCGGCCCGGGCGAAGGCCTCGGGGGCGACGTAGGCGGCCGCGCCGTGGGCACCGTCGATGACGACCTTGACGCCGTCCAGGCGGTTGGGCAGCACGCCGATCAGGTGGGCGACGTACTTGTCGAAGCCCTCGGTGTACTCGCGGACCCGGCCGACGGCGGCGCCGGTCGGACGGTTCCAGTCCTCCTCGCCCAGCGTGTGCTTGCGGTAGTGGGACTCGATCGCGTCCTCGATCCGGTCGTCCAGCTTGTGGCCGCCGCGGGCGAGGAACTTGATGCCGTTGTCCGGCATGGCGTTGTGACTGGCGGACAGCATCACGCCGAAGTCGGCGCCGAGCGCGCCGGTGAGGTAGGCCACGGCGGGGGTGGGCAGGACGCCGACGCGCAGGACGTCGACCCCGGCGCTGGCCAGACCGGCGATGACGGCGGCCTCCAGGAACTCGCCCGAGGCGCGCGGGTCACGGCCCACCACCGCGACCGGCCGGTGGCCGTCGAAGGCGCCCGCCTCGCCCAGCACGTGTGCCGCCGCGACCGACAGGCCGAGCGCGAGCTCCGCCGTCAGTCCCTCGTTGGCCACGCCGCGTACGCCGTCCGTACCGAAGAGTCGTCCCACTGTCCCGTCCTCCATCACCACTGCTCGGAACCCAACCGATGATCCCGGCCGCCGCACAGTAGCCGGGGAACACGTCGCCCCGGAGTACACGGGGTACTCCGGGGCGACGGTTTCGCGCAATCCAGGGGGTGCGCCGCCAGGGCGGAACGCACCCCCGGGGACGCGATTAGCGCTTGCTGTACTGCGGCGCCTTGCGGGCCTTCTTCAGACCGGCCTTCTTGCGCTCGACGGCGCGGGCGTCACGGGTCAGGAAGCCGGCCTTCTTCAGCGCGCCGCGGTTGTTGTCCACGTCGGCCTCGTTCAGGGCACGGGCGACGCCGAGGCGCAGCGCGTAGGCCTGGCCGGAGACGCCGCCGCCGCTGATGCGGGCGATGACGTCGTAACGGCCGTCCAGCTCCAGGAGCTTGAAGGGCTCGTTCACGGTCTGCTGGTGCACCTTGTTCGGGAAGTAGTCCTCGAGGGTGCGACCGTTGATCTTCCACTGGCCGGTGCCGGGGACGATGCGCACGCGGGCGATCGCCTCCTTGCGACGGCCCAGACCGGCGCCGGGGACGGCCTCGCCGAAGCGGCCGGCCAGCGACTCGGAGGTGTAGCTCTCCTCGGAGGTGTACTCGCCCTCGACGACGGTCTCGTCGAAGTCGACCTCAAGGGTTTCAGTGGTCTCGGCCACGGTGTTCCTCAGCTCTTTTCAGTGATGGGGGGCTTGGTGGCCGGAATTACTGCGCGACCTGGGTGATCTCGAACGGCACCGGCTGCTGGGCAGCGTGCGGGTGCTGGTCGCCCGAGTAGACCTTCAGCTTCGAGAGCATCTGACGGCCCAGGCTGTTCTTGGGGATCATGCCCTTGATGGCCTTCTCGACGGCCTTCTCCGGGTTCTTGTCCAGGAGGTCGTCGTAGCGCACCGAGCGCAGACCGCCCGGGAAGCCCGAGTGGCGGTAGGCCAGCTTCTGGGTCTTCTTGTTGCCGGACAGGTGCACCTTGTCGGCGTTGATGATGATGACGAAGTCACCAGTGTCAACGTGCGGCGCGTAGATCGCCTTGTGCTTGCCCCGGAGGAGGTTGGCGGCCTGGGAGGCCAGGCGGCCGAGCACGACGTCGGTCGCGTCGATGACGTGCCACTGACGCTGGACGTCGCCGGGCTTGGGGCTGTACGTACGCACGGTCGTAGCCTTCGCTTTTCAGTGAGTGGGTCCTGACAGGAGCACCCGGTCGGAAGAGCAGCCTGGCCACCCTTGGACGCAATTCAAGGGAGGACCGCTGGTCGACGACCTGATGTCTCCGGCGTACCGACCTCTCACGTGAGATAGAGCGAGCCAATACGCACATCAAGCGTCCAGGTTACCGGCCAGGCCCGAAGGGGTCAAAAGCGCCCCGGCCCGACCCCCGTCGTCACTCAGCGTTCGCGCTCCACCCGGGTGACGTCCCAGACCGGCTCGGGCGACTCGTACACCCGGCCGTCCGCGCCGAACACCAGGAAACGGTCGAAGGTCCTGGCGAACCAGCGGTCGTGGGTGACGCACAGCACGGTGCCGTCGAAGGCCTCCAGCCCGGCCTGCAGCGCCTCGGCGCTCTCCAGGTCCAGGTTGTCGGTCGGCTCGTCGAGCAACAGGGCCGTCACACCGGAGAGTTCGAGCTTGAGGATCATCAGCCGGGCCTGCTGTCCGCCGGACAGCGACTCGAACTTCTGCTCCTCCTGGCGGTCCAGCTCGTACCGGCGCAGCGCGCCCATCGCGGCGCCGCGGCTGAGCGCGTGCTCCTCCTCGACGATCGAGCGGACCGTCCGGCCGAACAGCTCCGGGTGGGCGTGGGTCTGCCGGAAGTGGCCGGGCACGACCCGGGCGCCGAGCTTCCACTCACCGGTGTGCTCCACCGTGCCGTCGCCCGCCAGCAGCCGCAGCAGGTGCGACTTGCCGGCGCCGTTGGCGCCCAGCACGGCGACCCGCTCGCCGTAGAAGACCTCCAGGTCGAAGGGCTGCATCAGGCCGGTCAGCTCCAGCCGCTCCATGGTGAACGCGCGCACGCCGGTGCGCCCGCCCTTGAGCCGCATGGTGATGCTCTGCTCGCGCGGCGGGGCCTCCGGCGGGCCGGCCTCCTCGAACTTCTTCAGCCGGGTCTGGGCGGCGGAGTAGCGGGAGGCCATCTCGTGGCTGACGGCGGCGGCCTGGCGCAGGGTGACGACCAGCTTCTTGAGCTTGGCGTGCTCCTCGTCCCAGCGGCGGCGCAGCTCCTCGAAGCGCTCGAAGCGGGCCTTGCGGGCCTCGTGGAAGGTGTCGAAGCCGCCGCCGTGCACCCAGACGCTGCTGCCGGCCCCGCCGGACTCGACGCTGATGATCTTGTCGGCCGTCCGGGAGAGCAGCTCGCGGTCGTGCGAGATGAACAGGACGGTCTTCGAGGTGGCCTTGATGGCGTCCTCCAGCCAGCGCTTGGCCGGGACGTCCAGGTAGTTGTCGGGCTCGTCGAGCAGGAGCACCTCCTCCGGGCCGCGCAGCAGCGCCTCCAGCACGAGCCGCTTCTGCTCGCCGCCGGAGAGGGTGTTCAGGCCGCGCCACTGGGCCTTGTCGAACGGCATCCCGAGGGCCGCCATGGTGCAGACGTCCCAGTCGGTCTCGTAGTCGTAGCCGCCGACGTCCGCCCAGTCGGAGAGCGCCTGGGCGTAGGCCATCTGCGTCTTCTCGTCGTCCTGGGCGATCATCGCCAGCTCGGCGGCGTCCACCGCGCGGGCGGCCACCGCGATCCGCTCGGGGGCGACCGAGACCAGCAGGTCGCGCACCGAGGCGTCGGAGGGCAGCGCGCCCGGGGAGGACTGCTGGTCCTCCCGGCCGGTGGTGCCGACGAACTGGCGCATCACGCCGAGTCCGCCGCTGATCGTCACCGAGCCGCCGTGCGGCTGGAGGTCCCCCGCGATCATCCGCAGCAGCGTGGTCTTGCCGGCGCCGTTCGCGCCGACCAGGGCGACCGCGGCGCCCTCGCCGACCCGGAAGGACGCGTCGTCGAACAGCACCCGCCCGTCCGGCAGGTAGTACTCCAGGTGCGAAATCTCGACGTGTCCCATGGGAGGGATTGTCCCAAGCGGACGCGCCGGGCCAAAACCGATTATCCCGTGACCGCCGGCTGCCCCGGGAGGGTGCGCATCCGCCGGGCCGCCCGGTTGCGCTCGGCCAGCTGGTCGTCCGGCGGGTAGCCGACCTCCTCCAGCGTGAGCCCGTACGGCCGGATCACGTTGACGGCCGAGTTGCGCACCCCGCCCGCCAGCACCTCGCCGGGGAACTCCACCGGCCGGTGCCCGTCGCCGACCAGCAGCATCGCGCCGACCAGCGCCCGGACCATGTTGTGGCAGAAGGCGTCGGCCCGGACGGTGGCGACCGCGAGCGAGCCCTCCTGGGCCGCGTAGGAGTCCACCGGGACGCGGTCCCAGTGCAGCTCCAGCAGGGTGCGGATGGTGGTGGCGCCCTCGCGCTTCTTGCAGTACGCGGCGAAGTCGTGCTCGCCGAGCAGCAGCTTCGCGGCGGCGTTCATCCGGTCCAGGTCCAGCGGGCGGTCGTGCCACAGCACGTGGCCGCGCAGCAGCGGGTCCACCCCGCCCGGGTGGTCGGCGACCCGGTAGGCGTACCGGCGCCAGATCGCCGAGAAGCGGGCGTCGAACCCGGCCGGCGCCTCGCCGACCCGGTAGATCCGGACGTCCCCGGGGAGCCGGCCGGCCAGCCGGCGCAGCAGCTTCTCCCGGTGCGCCTCCCACAGCTCGGCGGGCAGGTCGACGTGCGCGACCTGGCCGCGGGCGTGCACCCCGGCGTCGGTGCGGCCGGCCACGGTCAGCGGGAACGACTCCGGGCTGCGGGTGACGATCTGCAGCGCGGTCTCGATCTCCTCCTGGACCGTCCGGCGGCCGCCCTTCTGGCGGGCCCAGCCGGAGAACTCGGCGCCCTGGTAGGCGAGGTCGAGCCGGACCCGGACGTACCCGTCGGCCGGACCGTCCTTCACCGGCGGCTGCTCGGCGCAATCGTTGACCACTGCTTCTCTTCTCCCGGGTCCTCGAAGACAAGGAACGGGCCCGCTCCCCCATCACTGGGAGAGCGGGCCCGCGCAACACCTAGAGGTGTCAGGCCTGCTCGGCGGCCTCGGCCTCGTCGGCCTTGCTGCCCTCGTCGGCCTTGGCGACGGCGGCGGCCTCGTCGGCCTCCTTGACGGCGCGCTTGGTGGCGGCCTCGGCCTCACCCACGGCGGTCTGCGCGACGGTCAGCGCCTCGACCAGCTCGATCACGGCCATCGGGGCGTTGTCGCCACGACGGGGACCGATCTTGGTGATGCGGGTGTAGCCACCCGGGCGGTTCTCGTAGCGCGGCGCGATCTCGGTGAAGAGGGTGTGCAGCACCGACACGTCGGTGATGGTCTTGCGCACCAGGCGACGGTTGTGCAGGTCGCCCTTCTTCGCCTTGGTGATCAGCTTCTCCGCCAGCGGGCGCATCCGACGGGCCTTGGCCTCGGTCGTGGTGATGCGGCCGTACTGGAACAGCTCCCGGCACAGACCGGCGAGCAGCAGCGGCTCGTGGTGCGGGCCGCCGCCGAGGCGGGCACCCTTGGTGGGACGCGGCATGGAATTACTCCTCGAATCTCCGACTGCGGCCGTACCAGGTACCACAGCGGGCGTACGGGCACTGTGCCCGCACGACTTTCACGACAGCGGAGGCGGTTCCGGGGAACCGCCCCCGCGGTCAAGTCTCTCAGTACTGCTCGGTCTCCGCGTAACCCGCGTCGTCCAGGTCGTCGGCGCCGAAGGCGTCGGCGGCGGCGGTCGGGTCGAACCCGGGCGGGCTGTCCTTGAGGGCCAGGCCCATGCCGGCCAGCTTCGCCTTGACCTCGTCGATCGACTTCGCACCGAAGTTGCGGATGTCGAGCAGGTCGGCCTCGGAGCGGGCGACGAGCTCACCCACGGTGTGGATGCCCTCGCGCTTGAGGCAGTTGTAGGAGCGGACGGTGAGCTCCAGCTCCTCGATCGGCAGCGCCAGGTCGGCGGCCAGGGCGGCGTCCGTCGGGGACGGGCCCATGTCGATGCCCTCGGCGTCGATGTTCAGCTCGCGGGCGAGGCCGAACAGCTCCACCAGGGTCTTGCCGGCCGAGGCCATGGCGTCGCGCGGACGCATGGCGGGCTTGGTCTCGACGTCGACGATCAGCTTGTCGAAGTCGGTCCGCTGCTCGACACGGGTGGCCTCGACCTTGTAGGTGACCTTCAGCACGGGGCTGTAGATCGAGTCGACCGGGATGCGGCCGATCTCCTGGCCGGAGGCCTTGTTCTGGACGGCGGAGACGTAGCCGCGACCGCGCTCGACGGTCAGCTCCATCTCCAGCTTGCCCTTGCCGTTCAGGGTGGCGAGGACCAGCTCGGGGTTGTGCACCTCGACACCCGCCGGCGGGGCGATGTCGGCGGCGGTGACGACACCCGGGCCCTGCTTGCGCAGGTACATCACGACCGGCTCGTCGTGCTCCGAGGAGACGACCAGCTGCTTGATGTTGAGGATGAGGTCGGTCACGTCCTCCTTGACGCCCGGCACGGTGGTGAACTCGTGCAGGACGCCGTCGATGCGGATGCTGGTGACAGCGGCACCCGGGATCGACGACAGGAGCGTGCGGCGCAGGGAGTTGCCGAGGGTGTAGCCGAAGCCCGGCTCGAGCGGCTCGATCACGAACCGCGAGCGGAACTCGTCGACGACCTCTTCGGTCAGCGAGGGACGCTGAGCGATAAGCATGGGGGGTAATCCTCCAGTTGTCTTCGGCACCCACTATTTGATGCCGACAGGACCAAGCGTACGGGCTCCCGTCCAAAACGGGAGCCCGTACGAGGTTTACAGCAGAACCCAGCGTGACCGGGTCGCCCCCGAAGGGACGATGGGGTCAGACGCGGCGGCGCTTCGGCGGACGGCAGCCGTTGTGCGGGGTGGGGGTGACGTCCTGGATCGAGCCGACCTCCAGGCCGGTGGCCTGGAGCGAACGGATCGCGGTCTCGCGGCCGGAGCCCGGACCCTTCACGAAGACGTCAACCTTGCGCATGCCGTGCTCCTGCGCGCGACGGGCAGCGGCCTCGGCGGCCATCTGCGCGGCGAACGGGGTGGACTTGCGCGAGCCCTTGAAGCCGACGTGGCCGGCGGAGGCCCAGGAGATCACGTTGCCCGACGGGTCGGTGATCGAAACGATGGTGTTGTTGAACGTGCTCTTGATGTGCGCGTGGCCGTGAGCGACGTTCTTCTTTTCCTTGCGGCGGATCTTCTTCGCGCCGGCAGCCTGACGACCCTTGGGGGGCATAAGTCTGTTCTCCTACTGAGGTGGTCGGTCCGCTGACCCGCGGGCCGGAGGGATGTCCGGTTACGGGACGGACTACTTCTTGCCCGGCTTCTTCTTGCCGGCGATCGCGCGACGCGGGCCCTTGCGGGTACGCGCGTTGGTGTGGGTGCGCTGGCCGCGGACCGGCAGGCCACGGCGGTGACGCAGACCCTCGTAGCAGCCGATCTCGACCTTGCGGCGGATGTCGGCGGCCACCTCACGGCGGAGGTCACCCTCGACCGTGTAGTTGGCGTCGATGTACTGGCTCAGCTTGACCAGGTCTTCCTCGGAGATGTCGCGAACGCGGACATCCGGGTTGACGCCGGTCTCGGCGAGGGTCTGCTGGGCGCGGGTACGGCCGATGCCGTACACGTAGGTGAGGGCGATCTCGATCCGCTTCTCACGGGGGAGATCAACGCCGGCGAGGCGTGCCATTCATGGCTCCTGTGGTTCTTCAGAGGTCTTGCGTGCTACCTACTCCGACACCTCACGGTGAGGGAGCCCCGGCCTCTGACCGGGGGCGGCAGTCCGTACGGAACGGATCGGGTAGCCCGCTCATGACGTTTTCGCGTCGCGCGAAGTACTACGAGAAATGCTGGGGAGAGATCAGCCCTGGCGCTGCTTGTGGCGCAGGTTGTCGCAGATCACCATGACCCGGCCGTGACGGCGGATCACCTTGCACTTGTCGCAGATCTTCTTGACGCTCGGCTTGACCTTCATGTTTCAGGTTCTCCGGGTCTAGATCTGACGTTCTTACTTGTAGCGGTAGACGATCCGGCCGCGCGTGAGGTCGTAGGGGCTGAGCTCCACGACGACCCGGTCGTCCGGCAGGATGCGGATGTAGTGCATGCGCATCTTGCCACTGATGTGCGCGAGGACCTTGTGACCGTTCTGCAGCTCGACCTTGAACATCGCGTTCGGAAGAGACTCGATCACGGTGCCCTCGATCTCAATGGCGCCTTGCTTCTTAGCCATGAACTGCGAGATCCACCTTCCGGGACCGGCTACCGTATGCGGAACGCTCGTGCGAACCTGGGTTCACCCCGCCCCCGAGGGGAAGAGGGCGTGCTGAAGCACGCTACGAGTGAGCCGACGGTCCATCCTACGCCAGCGCGTCCGGTGGACCAAAACGGGGGTACCGGAAAGCGGCACCTGTCACACCGGCCCCGTCAGGCCCCGGTGGACACCACCAGCGGCTCCACGTGCGCGGTGCAGGCCGAGCAGCGGCGGGCGGCCTCGGGGATCTCGGTGAGGCATTCGGGGCACGGACGCTTCGGGGCCTTCGGCTTCTTCGGCAGGTAGCGCTCGGTCGCCTTGGTGATCGGCAGCACCACGCAGAAGTAGAGCACCGCGGCGGTCATGACGAAGGCGATCAGGACGTTGAGGAACTGACCGTAGGGGAAGGTGACCCCGGCGACGTGCGCCTTGTACGAGCTGAAGTCGCCCGCCGCGCCGACCACCACGCCCACCAGCGGGGTGAGGAAGGCCGACACGAAGCCGGTCACGACCGCGGTGAACGCGGCACCGATGACCACACCGACGGCCATGTCGACGACGTTGCCGCGCATCATGAAGTCGCGGAATCCCTTGAGCACGCGCTCTCTCCTGCATCGCTCGTGAACCGGTCAGGCCACAGCGGCCCCCTGTCAGCCGATAAAAATAGGACAAAAGCCCTGGAGGTCCAAACCTCCAGGGCCCTGATCCCTCGTCAGTGACGGCCTCCGGCCGCCCCCGCGACTACGCGAGCGGGTCCGGAGCTGCGGTGATGCCCAGCTTCGCCAGTTCGGCCTTGCCGCCGTCGAAGGCGGTCAGCACCAGCGGACCCTCCTCGGTCACGGCCACGGAGTGCTCCCAGTGCGAGGCCCAGGTGCCGTCGTTGGTGACGACCGTCCAGTCGTCCTCCAGCACGGTCGTGTGCGGGGTGCCGAGCGAGACCATCGGCTCGATCGCCAGCACGGTGCCGGGCACCAGCTTCGGTCCCTTGCCGCGGCCGCGCTCGACGTAGTTCAGCACGTGCGGCTCCATGTGCATCGCGGTGCCGATGCCGTGGCCGCCGTAACCCTCGGTGATGCCCCACTTGCCCTTGGGCGGCAGCGGCTGGCGGCGGATGTAGCCCTCGATCGCCTTGGAGACGTCGACCAGGCGGTTGCTCTTCTTCATCTGGGCGATGCCGGCCCACATCGAGCCCTCGGTCACCCGGCTCAGCATCTCGACCTCGGGGCGGACCTCGCCGACCGCCACGGTGATCGCCGCGTCGCCGTGCCAGCCGTCCAGGATGGCGCCGCAGTCGATCGAGATGAGGTCGCCCTCCTGCAGCACCCGCTCGCCGGGGATGCCGTGCACGACCTCGTTGTTCACCGAGGCGCAGATCACGCCCGGGAACCACAGGCCGCCGTGGTGGGCCCGGAAGTTCGAGGTGGCGCCGTGGTCGGTGATGACCTTGTCCGCGACGTCGTTGAGCTCCTGGGTGGTCACCCCCGGCGCGACCGCCGCGCGGCAGGCCTTGAGGGCCTCGGCGACGACCAGCCCGGCCGCTCGCATCTTCGCGATCTGCTCGGGGGTCTTGATCTCCACCATCTGGTCACGCCTTCCAAGTCCGGATTACCACTGCCTACCACCGTACGACGCCGAAACGGCCGGGCCGCCCGCTGGGCGGGCGACCCGGCCGTACCGTCGTACGTTCGCCGAGAGACTCAGCTGTCCTGCTTCAGCGCCTCGATCGCGCGGGCGGTGACCTCTTCCACCTTGCCGAGGGCCGGGATGGTCACCAGGAGACCCTGCTCCTTGTAGTACCCGATGATCGGCTCGGTCTCCGTGTGGTAGACCTCCAGGCGCGTGCGCACGGCCTCCTCGGTGTCGTCCGAGCGCTGGTACAGCTCGCCGCCGCACTCGTCGCAGACGCCCTCGACCTTCGGCGGGTTGTACGCGACGTGGAACACGTGGCTGCCGTTCTTGCGGCACAGGCGACGGCCGGCGATCCGGCGGACGACCTCGTCCTCGGGGACCTCCAGGTCCAGCACGCCGTCCAGCTTGATGCCCTGCTCGGCGAGGAACTCGTCCAGCGCCTCGGCCTGGCCGAGGTTGCGGGGGAAGCCGTCGAGCAGGAAGCCGTCGGCGGCGTCCTCCTGGAGCATGCGGTCCTTGGCCATCCCGATGGTGACCTCGTCCGGTACCAGACGGCCCGCGTCCATGTAGCCCTTGGCCTCGAGCCCCAGCGGGGTGCCCTGGCCGATGTTGGCACGGAAGAGGTCGCCGGTGGAGATGTGGGGAATGGACAGGGTCTTGGCGAGCAGGTGCGCCTGAGTACCCTTCCCGGCCCCGGGAGGACCAACGAGGACGATACGCATCAGCGGAGGAACCCTTCGTAATTGCGCTGCTGGAGCTGGCTCTCGATCTGCTTCACAGTTTCGAGTCCGACGCCGACGACGATGAGAACGCTGGTGCCGCCGAACGGGAAGTTGGTCTGCTGTCCGAAGGCGACCAGGGCGATCATCGGGATCAACGCGATCAGGCCCAGGTAGAGCGAACCCGGCCACGTGATTCGGGTCAGCACGTAGTTCAGGTACTCGGCCGTCGGCCGGCCGGCCCGGATGCCCGGGATGAAGCCACCATACTTCTTCATATTGTCGGCAACTTCTTCGGGGTTGAAGGAGATGGCGACGTAGAAGAACGCGAAGAAGACGATCAGCAGGAAGTAGGTGGCCATGTAGATCGGGTGGTCACCCTTGACGAAGTTCGTCCGGATCCACGTGGCCCAGCCCGCCTGGCTGTTGGTCAGCTGGACCACCAGGGCGGGGATGTACAGCAGCGACGAGGCGAAGATGACCGGGATGACACCCGCCTGGTTCACCTTGAGCGGGATGTAGGTCGAGGTGCCGCCGAACGCCCGGCGGCCGATCATCCGCTTCGCGTACTGCACCGGGATCCGGCGCTGGGCCTGCTCGACGAAGATGACCAGCATCACGACGACGATGCCGACCGCGACCACGGAGAGGAACTCGACCCAGCCGTCGCCGATGGTGCCGGACTGCTTGATCGCCCACATCGAGGACGGGAACTGCGCCGCGATCGAGGTGAAGATCAGCAGCGACATGCCGTTGCCGATGCCGCGGTCGGTGATCAGCTCGCCCAGCCACATGATGACCGTGGTGCCGGCCGTCATGGTGAGGACCATCACCGCGATCCGGAACACACCGGTGTCCGGCACGATCTGGTTGGCCAGCGGGCAGCCGGAGAACAGCGCACCGCTGGAGGCCGTCGCCACGATGCCGGTGCCCTGGAGCACGGCGAGCGCGATGGTCAGGTAGCGGGTGTACTGGGTGATCTTGGCCTGGCCGGCCTGGCCCTCCTTCTTCAGCATCTCCAGTCGCGGAATCACGACCGTGAGGAGCTGGAGGATGATGCTCGCCGTGATGTACGGCATGATCCCGAGGGCGAAGATCGTCAACTGGAGGAGCGCGCCACCGCTGAACAGGTTGACGAGCCCGAAGAGGCCGCTGTTCTTGGTCTCCTTCACGCACTCGTTCACGGCCGTGAAGCTCACGCCCGGAATCGGAATGTGCGAGCCCAGCCGGAACAGCACCATGATGCCCAGCGTGAACAGCAGCTTCTTGCGCAGGTCGGGCGTCTGGAACGCCCGCGCGAACGCACTGAGCACGGTGCCTCCTGCGCCTCCCGCGCGTCGTCGGCGGGAGGGTCGGTCCTGAATTGGGGAGTTTGCGGTTCGGGCCCCCGTACAGACGGCACAGGCGAGCCTACGCGCAGCCTACAAGGGAACTCCACGGACTCTAACAGTGCGCGGCCACTCCGAAGAAGCGCGCACGGTCGCTCCCCCACTCACGGGGTACGGGATGCCCGGTTTTGCCACACAAAAGAACGAGGGCCGTTCCGGCCTTTTTTCCGTCCGTGGCCGAACCGGACAAGGCGCGAGCCCCGCACCTCCCGGGGGAGGTGCGGGGCTCGAAGCCGGGTGTCAGCGGGCTCAGACGAGCTCGGTGACCGTACCGCCGGCGGCCTTGATCTTCTCGGCGGCCGAGCCGGAGACGGCGTCCACCGTCACCTGCAGGGCGACCGAGACCTCGCCGGTGCCGAGCACCTTGACGAGGGAGTTCTTGCGAACCGCGCCCTTCGCGACCAGGTCCTCGACCGTGACCTCGCCACCCTGCGGGTAGAGCTCGGCCAGCTTGTCGAGGTTGACGACCTGGAACGTGATCTTGAACGGGTTCTTGAAGCCCTTCAGCTTCGGCAGACGCATGTGGAGCGGCATCTGGCCACCCTCGAAGCGCTGCGGAACCTGGTAGCGGGCCTTGGTGCCCTTGGTACCACGACCAGCGGTCTTACCCTTGGAGCCCTCACCACGACCCACGCGGATCTTGTCGGTCTTGGCACCCGGGGCGGGACGCAGGTTGTGGATCTTGATCGGGTTGTCGCCCATGATCAGTCCACCTCCTCAACCGTCACCAGGTGACGGACCGTGTGGGCCATCCCGCGGATCTCGGGACGGTCCTCCTTCACCACGACGTCGTGCATGCGCTTCAGGCCGAGCGAACGCAGGGTGTCACGGTGGTTCTGCTTGCTGCCGATGTACGACTTGGTCTGCGTGATCTTCAGGCGAGCCATCAGGCGCTCACCCCAGCAGCACGCGCCCGCAGCAGAGCGGCGGGGGCCACGTCCTCCAGCGGCAGGCCACGACGGGCGGCGATCTCCTCGGGGCGGACGAGGCCCTTCAGAGCAGCCACGGTGGCGTGCACGATGTTGATCGCGTTGTCCGAGCCGAGCGACTTCGACAGGATGTCGTGGATGCCGGCGCACTCCAGGACGGCACGCACCGGACCACCGGCGATAACACCGGTACCGGGGGCGGCGGGCTTCAGCAGCACCACGCCGGCGGCCTTCTCACCCTGAACCGGGTGAGGGATGGTGCCCTGGATACGGGGGACGCGGAAGAAGTTCTTCTTGGCCTCCTCAACGCCCTTGGCGATGGCGGCCGGAACCTCCTTCGCCTTGCCGTAACCGACACCCACGGTGCCCTCGCCATCGCCCACCACGACGAGCGCGGTGAAGCTGAAGCGACGGCCACCCTTGACAACCTTGGCGACACGGTTGATCGCGACGACGCGCTCGACGTAAGCGGTCTTCTCGACGGCCGGGGCGTTGCCCTGACCATCACGCTTACGGTCGCGCCGCTCGCCACCCGTGCCGCGACCGGCGCCGCCTTCGCGGCGCTGGGGTCCAGCCATTGGAATTACCTCTCTCGTTTACGTCCGTCGACAGAGTCGACGAGCGGCTTAGAAGTCGAGCCCGGCCTCGCGAGCCGCGTCCGCCAGGGCGGCGATGCGGCCGGCGTACCGGTTGCCCGCGCGGTCGAAGACGACCGACTCGATGCCGGCGGCCTT
The DNA here is from genome assembly GCF_044764985.1 of Kitasatospora sp. NPDC093550. NCBI lineage: Bacteria > Bacillati > Actinomycetota > Actinomycetes > Kitasatosporales > Streptomycetaceae > Kitasatospora > Kitasatospora sp. NPDC093550. The sequence continues at coordinate 145,122 of NZ_JBIWJF010000017.1, read as the reverse complement.
GGCGCGCTCGGCGACCAGGCTCCCGACCTTCTTGGCCAGCTCGGTCTTGTCGCCCTCGGCGCCCTTGATGGACACGTCGAGGGTGGACGCCGACGCCAGGGTGTGACCCTTGGCGTCGTCGATGACCTGGGCGACCATGTGACGGTTCGAGCGCGTCACGACGAGGCGCGGACGCACCTCGGTGCCGACGACGCGCTTGCGAACGCGGATCGCGCGGCGCTTGCGAGCGGCGCTCTTGTAGGCGTTGCCCTTGCCGATCTTGACAGAGACACTCATCGCTTACTTACCACTCTTTCCGACCTTGCGGCGGATGACCTCGCCCGCGTACTTGACGCCCTTGGCCTTGTACGGGTCGGGCTTGCGCAGCTTGCGGATGTTCGCGGCGACCTCGCCGACCTTCTGCTTGTCGATGCCGTCCACGTGGAACTTGGTGGGGGACTCGACGACGAAGGAAATACCCTCGGGCGCGGTGACCAGGATCGGGTGGCTGTAACCGAGCGAGAACTCCATGTCGGAGCCCTTCGCGTTCACACGGTAACCAACACCGCTGATCTCCAGCGACTTGCGGTAGCCCGCGGTCACGCCGGTGATCATGTTCGCCACCAGCGTGCGGGTCAGGCCGTGGAGGGCCTTCGAGCGACGCTCGTCGTTGGGGCGGGTGACGAGCACGGTGCCGTCCTCGCCCTTGCCGATCTCGATCGGCTCGGCGACGACGTGGGTGAGGGAGCCCTTCGGGCCCTTCACCGAGACCGCCTGGCCATCGATGGTGACGTCCACGCCAGCGGGGACCTGGATGGGCAGCCGTCCAATGCGCGACATTGCTGTACCTCCGTTTCCCGAATTACCAGACGTAGGCGAGAACTTCTCCGCCTACGCCCTTCTTGGCGGCCTGCTTGTCGGTCAGGAGGCCGGACGACGTGGAGATGATCGCCACGCCCAGGCCGCCGAGAACCTTCGGCAGGTTGGTGGACTTTGCGTAAACGCGCAGACCCGGCTTGCTGATGCGCTTGATGCCGGCGATGGAGCGCTCACGGTTGGGGCCGAACTTGAGCTCGATGGTCAGCTTCTTGCCGACCTCGCCCTCGACGGGCTCCTCAACCTTGTAGGAGGAGATGTAACCCTCCTGCTGCAGGATCTCGGCGACGTGCGCCTTGATCTTGCTCGACGGCATCGCGACAGAGTCGTGGTACGCCGAGTTCGCGTTACGCAGACGCGTGAGCATGTCTGCGATGGGGTCGGTCATGGTCATGATGGCCTCAGGCCTCTCTCGCCGTGGTTTCTCCGCGCCAGGTCCCCCTTCCGCACTCTCGCGAGTTCGTCAGGGGCACAAGCGCAGGGGACCTGCGACGTAGTAAGACTGGGTGCGAGCCCTTCAAGAGGGCCACGGACGTCCATGGGGAAGCCGTGGCAGGGGGCCCGACCCCACTACCTTACGGGAATCCGTACGGCAGCCCAAAAACGGGCCGTGTGGGATCGGGCACCTCTGCGTCGCTGCGTACCTAAAGCTCCGGGACTACCAGGAGCTCTTGGTCACGCCCGGCAGCTCGCCGCGGTGCGCCATCTCACGGAGGCAGACACGGCACAGGCCGAACTTGCGGTACACCGAGTGCGGACGGCCGCAGCGCTGGCACCGGGTGTAGGCCCGGACGCCGAACTTCGGCTTGCGCTCGGACTTCGCGATGAGGGACTTCTTCGCCATTGGCTCACGCCTCCTTGAACGGGAAGCCCAGAGCGCGCAGGAGCGCCCGGCCCTCGTCGTCGGTCTGAGCGGTGGTCACGACGGTGATGTCCATACCGCGCTGACGGTCGACCTTGTCCTGGTCGATCTCGTGGAACATAACCTGCTCGGTCAGACCGAACGTGTAGTTGCCACGGCCGTCGAACTGCTTCGGGGAGAGACCACGGAAGTCACGGATACGCGGCAGGGCCAGCGACACCAGACGGTCCAGGAACTCCCACATGCGGTCACCGCGGAGGGTGACGTGGGTGCCGATCGGCTGACCCTCGCGCAGCTTGAACTGCGCGATGGACTTGCGGGCCTTGGTGACGGCCGGCTTCTGACCGGTGATCGCGGTCAGGTCCTTGATGGCACCCTCGATCAGCTTGCTGTCACGGGCAGCCTCGCCGACACCCATGTTGACCACGACCTTGACCAGGCCGGGGATCAGCATGACGTTCTCGTACGAGAACTGCTCCTGCAGCTGACCCTTGATCTCGGAGCGGTAGCGCTCCTTGAGACGGGGGGTCACCTTCTCAACAGTCGTCTCAGACATCAGATGTCCTCACCGGTTCGCTTGGCAACGCGGATCTTGTTGCCCTCGTCGTCGAAGCGGTAGCCAACGCGGGTGACGACCTTCTTGCCGTCCTTCTCCACGACCAGCTGGACGTTGGAGACGTGAACCGGGGCCTCGACGGTGACGATGCCACCCTGGGTGCCCGGACCCGGCTTGGTGTGCTTCTTGACCCGGTTCACACCCTCGACCAGGACCTTGTTCTCAGCCGGCATGGCCTGGATGACCTTGCCCTGCTTGCCCTTGTCCTTGCCGGTGATGACCTGAACCAGGTCACCCTTCTTGATCTTCATGCTGTTCGCCATGGGTTAGAGCACCTCCGGCGCCAGCGAGATGATCTTCATGAACTTCTTGTCGCGCAGCTCGCGGCCGACCGGGCCGAAGATGCGGGTGCCACGGGGGTCACCCTCGGTGTTCTTCAGCACGACAGCGGCGTTCTCGTCGAAGCGGATGTACGAGCCATCCGGACGACGACGCTCCTTGACGGTGCGGACGACGACGCACTTGACGACGTCACCCTTCTTCACCGAACCACCGGGGATCGCGTCCTTGACGGTCGCGACGATGACGTCCCCGATACCGGCGTAGCGGCGACCGGAGCCACCGAGAACACGGATGCAAAGGATCTCCTTGGCACCAGTGTTGTCGGCGACACGCAGTCGCGACTCCTGCTGGATCACAGCTTTCTCCTGATCGTCAACGAGAGTCGACGGGCCGGCCGCTGCTCACACCGGCGCCCCCGGGGGGACCCGCTGCACATACGGCCGTACCTCATCGGCTTCGTTACTTGGCCTTCTCGAGGATCTCGACGACGCGCCAGCGCTTGGACGCGGACAGCGGGCGGGTCTCCGCGAGGAGGACCCGGTCGCCGATGCCGCAAGCGTTCTGCTCGTCGTGCGCCTTCAGCTTGTTCGTACGGCGGATGACCTTGCCGTACAGAGCGTGCTTGACGCGGTCCTCGACGGCGACGACGACGGTCTTGTCCATCTTGTCGCTGACGACGAGACCCTCACGGGTCTTGCGGAAACCGCGCGTCTCGTTGGTGTTCTCAGTCATCAGGCGTTCTCCACCGTCTCGATGCCCAGCTCGCGCTCGCGCATCAGGGTGTAGATCCGCGCGATGTCCTTGCGGACGAGCTTGAGCCGTCCGTGGTTGTCGAGCTGCCCGGTCGCCGCCTGGAAGCGGAGGTTGAACAGCTCCTCCTTGGCCTCGCGCAGCTTGGCAACGAGACCCTCGTTGTCCAGCGAGCGAAGCTCAGCAGCCTTGGTAGCGGCCGACATCAGCTCTCACCGTCCTCGCGCCGGACGATCCGGCACTTCATCGGCAGCTTGTGCGCGGCGCGGGTGAGCGCCTCGCGAGCAACCTTCTCGTTCGGGTACGACAGCTCGAACATGACCCGACCCGGGTGCACGTTCGCGATCCACCACTCCGGCGAACCCTTACCGGAACCCATGCGGGTCTCGGCCGGCTTCTTGGTGAGCGGGCGGTCCGGGTAGATGTTGATCCAGACCTTGCCGCCACGACGGATGTGACGGGTGATCGCGATACGAGCGGACTCGATCTGACGGTTCGTCACGTAGGCCGGGGTCACGGCCTGGATGCCGAACTGGCCGAACGCCAGCTCGGTGCCACCCTTGGAGGCGCCACGGCGCTTGGGGTGGTGCTGCTTGCGGTGCTTGACCCGACGGGGGATCAGCATTGCGGTCAGGCCTCCGTTCCGGTGTTCTCGGCAGCCGGAGCCTCGGCGACCGGGGCCGCGGGGGCCTCGGCAGCGGCGGGACGACGGCCGCGGCCACCGCGCTCGCCACCACGACGCTCGCCACCGCGGGCGGGACGACCACCCTCGGGACGGGCCGGGCGGTTGCCCGAGCGGGCAGCGGCGTTCTCAGCGCGGACCTCGGCGATGTTCTTGACGTCGCCCTTGTAGATCCAGACCTTCACGCCGATGCGGCCGAAGGTGGTCTTGGCCTCGAAGAAGCCGTAGTCGACGTTCGCACGCAGGGTGTGCAGCGGCACGCGACCCTCGCGGTAGAACTCCGAACGGCTCATCTCGGCGCCGCCGAGACGACCGGAGCACTGGACCTTGATGCCCTTGGCGCCGGACTTCATGGTGCCCTGCATCGACTTGCGCATGGCACGACGGAACGAGACGCGGGAGGACAGCTGCTCCGCGACGCCCTGAGCCACGAGCTGGGCGTCCAGCTCGGGGTTCTTGACCTCGAGGATGTTCAGCTGGACCTGCTTGCCGGTCAGCTTCTCGAGGTCGCCGCGGATGCGGTCGGCCTCGGTGCCACGGCGACCGATGACGATGCCGGGGCGGGCGGTGTGGATGTCGACGCGGACGCGGTCGCGGGTGCGCTCGATCTCGACCTTGGAGATGCCGGCGCGCTCCATGCCCTTCGTCATCATGCGACGAATGGCGACGTCTTCCTTGACGTAGTCCTTGTACAGCTTGTCGGCGTACCAGCGGGACTTGAAGTCCGTGCTGATGCCGAGGCGGAACCCGTGCGGGTTAACCTTCTGGCCCATTACCGGGTCCCTTCCTTGCTGCTGACGACCACGGTGATGTGGCTGGTCCGCTTGCGGATCCGGTAGGCGCGGCCCTGGGCACGCGGACGGAACCGCTTCAGGGTCGGGCCCTCGTCAACGTACGCCTCGGAGATGTAGAGGTCGTCCACGTTGGAGTGGTTGTAGTTGTGCGCGGCGTTGGCGATGGCGCTGTCGAGCACCTTGCCGACCGGCACGGTGGCGGCCTGCGGAGCGAAACGCAGGACGGCCTGGGCCTCCGTGGCATTCATGCCACGGATGAGGTCCACCACGCGGCGGGCCTTCATGGGCGTCACGCGGATGTACCGCGCCTGAGCCCTGGCTTCCATGGTTGTCCCCTTAATGGAGTAAGTCATTGAGTCTTTTTGGCGCGCAAGCTCAGGCTTAGCGGCGCTTCGACTTCCGGTCTTCCTTCACGTGACCACGGAAGGTACGGGTCGGAGCGAACTCGCCGAGCTTGTGGCCGACCATCGACTCGGTGACGAACACCGGGACGTGCTTACGGCCATCGTGAACCGCGATCGTGTGACCGAGCATGCTCGGGGAGATCACGGAACGACGGGACCAGGTCTTGATGACGTTCTGGGTACCCGCCTCGTTCTGAGCGTCCACCTTCTTGATGAGGTGGCCGTCGATGAAGGGGCCCTTCTTGAGACTGCGCGGCATCTGACCTGCTCCTAGCGCTTCTTGTTGGTCTTGCGGCGGCGCACGATGAGCTTGTCCGACGCCTTGTTCGGGCGACGGGTACGGCCCTCGGGCTTACCCCACGGCGAGACCGGGTGGCGACCACCGGAGGTCTTACCCTCACCACCACCGTGCGGGTGGTCGATCGGGTTCATGGCGACACCACGCACGGTCGGGCGGACGCCCTTCCAGCGCATGCGGCCGGCCTTGCCCCAGTTGATGTTCGACTGCTCGGCGTTGCCGACCTCGCCGACGGTGGCGCGGCAGCGCGCGTCAACCAGGCGGATCTCACCGGAGGGCATGCGCAGGTGCGCCATCTTGCCCTCACGCGCCAGCAGCTGGATGCCGGAGCCGGCCGAGCGGGCCAGCTTGGCACCGCCGCCGGGACGCAGCTCCACCGCGTGGATGGTGGTACCGACCGGGATGTTGCGCAGCGGCAGGTTGTTGCCCGGCTTGATGTCGGCGCCAGCGCCGTTCTCGATCCGGTCACCCTGCGCGATGCCGCGCGGCGCGATGATGTAGCGCTTCTCGCCGTCCGCGTAGTGCAGGAGCGCGATGCGCGCGGTGCGGTTCGGGTCGTACTCGATGTGCGCGACCTTGGCCGGCACGCCGTCCTTGTCGTGACGACGGAAGTCGATCACGCGGTAGGCGCGCTTGTGACCGCCACCCTGGTGGCGAGCGGTGACACGACCGGCGTTGTTACGGCCGCCCTTGCTGTGCAGCGGGCGAACCAGCGACTTCTCCGGAGTGGACCGCGTGATTTCTACGAAGTCGGCCACGCTGGAGCCACGACGGCCCGGCGTAGTCGGCTTGTACTTGCGGATGCCCATTTGGCTCTCTCGTCCTCGTCCTAATCGACGATCACGATCTCCCTGTTCAGGAGACCGGACCACCGAAGATGTCGATGCGGTTGCCCTCGGCCAGCGTCACGATGGCGCGCTTGGTGTCCTTGCGCTTGCCAAAGCCCGTCTTGGAGCGCTTGCGCTTGCCCTGACGGTTGATCGTGTTGACAGCCTCGACCTTGACCGAGAAGACCGCCTCGACGGCCTGCTTGATCTGGGTCTTGTTGGCGCCCGGCGACACGATGAACGTGTACTTGTTCTCGTCGAGAAGGCTGTAGCTCTTCTCGGAGATGACCGGCTTCACCAGGACGTCACGGGGGTCCGTGAACGTCTTGCTCGTAACGTCGCTCATCAGGCGGCGCTCCCTTCGAGCTCGCCCTCAGCGGCAACGGCCTTGGCGGACGCGGCCGGACCGGCCACGAAACGCTCGAAGGCGGCCTGGGTGAAGACCACATCGTCGGAGACGAGCACGTCGTAGGTGTTCAGCTGACCGGCGTCCAGGATGTGCACGTGCGGCAGGTTGCGAGCGGACTTGAGGCCCAGCTCGTCGTCGCGCTCGACGACCAGGAGGACGTTCTTGCGCTCGGTGATCTTGCCGAACAGGCTCTTGGCGGCCTTGGTCGACGGCGCCTCGGTCGCGGTCACGCCGGTGACGACGTGAATGCGGTTGTGGCGGGCCCGGTCGGTGAGCGCACCGCGGAGGGCGGCGGCGATCATCTTCTTCGGGGTCCGCTGCGAGTAGTCGCGCGGCACGGGACCGTGCACGACGCCACCGCCGGCGAACTGCGGCGCACGGGTCGAGCCCTGACGGGCGCGGCCGGTGCCCTTCTGGCGGTACGGCTTCTTGCCGCCACCGCGGACCTCGCCACGAGTCTTGGTCTTGTGGGTGCCCTGACGGGCCGCAGCGAGCTGCGCCACGACGACCTGGTGCATCAGCGGAACGCTGACCTTCGCGTCGAAGATCTCGGCCGGCAGCTCGATGCTGCCGGTCTTGTCGCCAGCCGGCGACAGGATGTCAATGGTGCTCATTTCCTCACAGCCCCTTCGCCGCGGTGCGGACGAGGACGAGGCCGCCGTTCGGGCCCGGGACGGCGCCCTTGATGAGCAGCAGACCCTTCTCCGCGTCGACCGCGTGCACGGTCAGGTTCTGGGTCGTGACACGCTCGTGGCCCATCCGACCAGCCATGCGCAGGCCCTTGAACACACGGCCCGGGGTGGCGCAGCCACCGATGGAACCGGGCGAGCGGTGCTTGCGCTGGGTGCCGTGACCGGCGCCGAGACCACGGAAGTTGTGGCGCTTCATGACACCGGCGAAGCCCTTGCCCTTGGAGGTGCCGGTCACGTCGACCTTGACACCCGCCTCGAACAGCTCGGCGGTGATCTCCTGGCCCAGGGTGTACTCGGAGGCGTCCGAGGTACGCAGCTCGACCAGGTGACGGCGCGGGGTGACACCGGCCTTGGCGAAGTGACCCGCGAGGGGCTTGTTCACCTTGCGGGGGTCGATCTCGCCGAAGCCGATCTGGACGGCGTCGTAGCCGGCCGGGCTGTCGGCGGTGTGGACCTGGGTCACGACATTCGGCCCGGCCTTGACGACGGTCACCGGGACGACCCGGTTGTTCTCGTCCCAGACCTGGGTCATGCCGAGCTTCTCGCCCAGGATGCCCTTAATCTGCTTAGCCATCTTCGGTGCGCCTCTCAGAGCTTGATCTCGATGTCGACGCCGGCCGGCAGGTCGAGACGCATCAGCGAGTCAACCGTCTTCGGCGTGGGGTCGAGGATGTCGATCAGACGCTTGTGAGTACGCATCTCGAAGTGCTCGCGCGAGTCCTTGTACTTGTGCGGCGAGCGGATGACGCAGTACACGTTCTTCTCAGTGGGCAGCGGCACCGGGCCCGCGACCTGCGCACCAGTACGGATCACCGTCTCGACGATCTTCTTCGCCGAGGAGTCGATGACCTCGTGGTCGTAGGCCTTGAGCCGGATGCGGATCTTCTGTCCCGCCATGGCTACTCAGTAGTCCTTTGTCCTTAGTTGCCACACGACTCCCCCTCCGGCCCCCGCGCTCGGGCGTGTCGCCTTCGCGCTTGCAAAAAACCGGCGAAGAGGTCTCGTCGGTTTCGAACTTCGGGGTAGGGGGCAGCCGGGCCGAGGCCCCGCACACGCTTCCCGGAAGATTCCCGTACTTTCGCCCCGCAGCTGCCGTGGCGTAGAACTCACGCTTGACGGCCATCACGGGAACGACGAGTACATGGGACTCGCTTCCGGTCCTCCCGGCGGGAGGCGCGCAGCATCGGCACTCAACCGAGCAACTTGGACATACTGCCACATGGAGCAGCCCGGATGCCAATCGGGGCCGGTGAGGTGCTCCTCACCGGCCCCGACGGGGTGATCGCGAAGGTCAGTTCTTCTTCGGCGGGCGCCCGCAGGTGACGTCCGCGTCCTTCGACGTGACGTTGGCGCACCAGAGGTGCCCCTCGTCCGGGCCGAAGGTGTACTCGGAGAGGTCCATGTTGATCGGGTTGCAGTTCTGCTTGCCCTTGTACGGCGAGTACTTGGGGCACTGCCCGTTGTCGAGCTGCTGCAGGTGGGCGCGGAGCGCGTCCAGGCCCATGTCCTCGACGCCCGGGTTGGTGGACGGCATGAAGCGGTTGGCCGACCAGGAACCGCCCATGGTCGCGAACAGCGCGAGCGCGCACACCAGGCCCGCGGCCAGCTGGGACATCACCCGCGGCGAGATCCGCGCGGCCCGGGCCGGGGCCACCTCCTGCAGCGTGCCGCGGATCCAGCCGAAGCCGCGCTCGTACGTCAGCATGACGCCCATCACGGCCAGGATGATCAGGCAGTAGAAGATGATCCAGGTGGTGCGCGGGTACAGCTGGACGGCCTGGTTGTGCTCCATGTGCGAGGCGAACCAGAAGCGCATCAGCCAGGCGCCGGCCAGGACGAAGCCCGCGGTGCGGACCACCATGTTGCGCAGGCCGAGGCCGACGCCGATGCCCACGCCGACGAGCAGCAGCACGCCGAAGCCGGTCTGCCCGGCGATGTCACCCTCGCCCGGCCAGTTGTGGTAGGTCAGGGAGCCCGAGCGGTCCGAGGCCCAGCCCATGACGTAGGCCGGGTCGATGTAGGTGTTGATGTAGGCGTACCGGTCCATCGTGGACGCGCCGAGGCGGGCCAGCTGGTACAGCAACGGGGCTCCGATCACGCCGGCGGTGACCAGCATGGTGGCCAGGAACACCAGCCCGCGCTTCAGGGCTATCCGGCCGCGGCGCCACGGGAAGAGCATCAGCACGAGGATGAACGAGCCGGGGGCCGCCCACAGGTACCAGCCCGAGTACCAGAGGAACATCACACCGAACGCGGCGCCGAAGCCGAGGCCGCGCAGCACCGCCGAGCGGGTCGAGAGCTCGTCGGCCCGGCGGATCTCCCGGAAGCAGGCCGCCAGCAGCGGCAGCAGCACCAGCATGGAGCCGTGGCTGTAGGGGCGGATCGGGTCGAGGAAGACGATCGAGGCCGGCACCGCGACCGCCATGGCCCAGAACGGGCGCAGCAGCAGCCGCCAGGAGAGGTAGGCCATCGGGCCGACCAGCGCGCTGAGGATCAGCTGCAGGTCCTTGAGCGCGTGGCCCACCCCGGCGACGCCGTTGTGGAAGACCTTGGCCCAGGCGGCGAGCAGCGCCGGGAACAGCGGGGGGTAGACCCCGGGCAGGCCCTTGCCGCGCAGCATGTCGTTGGCCATGCCCATGAGGTTGCCCGGGTCGCCCTCCTGGCCCCCGAGGCCCCAGGGGGTGCCGTGCAGGGCGACCACGATGCCGCCGGCCACGACGCCGGTGCCCAGGCCCGCGACGGCCGCGCACGCCAGCCGCTGCGCGACCCGGTAGTAGCGCAGCGTCCCGCGGTAGGCGAGCAGCAGCAGCACCGCGAGGACGGGGATGCCGAGGAGCGCCGCGTACTGCTGGATCTTGGCGAGGCCGCTGACCTGGCCGATCCGGGTGGTGGGGTTGACGCTGATGTGCGTGCACAGCAGCATGAAGCCCAGCGCGACGCCGACGCTGACGACGCCTTCCGCCAGTGGGAGGAACCACCGCTTCTCGGTCCACCGCGAGAAGCGGTCGCCCCGCCGCCCGGTCGGCGACCCGGCGGACGCCGTGGTCGCGTCGTCGGGCACGGTGGCACGGCCGCCGACGACGTCCGGGGCCAAATCCGTCATGTCTCTTCGCTTCCGTGAAGCGGCGCAGTGCCGCGGGTCGGACGGACTCGCCGGATGGGGGCGAGCTCGGCGGGCGGCGGCCGGGCGCCCGATCGGCACAGGTCGGCCGAAACTCTCGGAGGTGCTGCGGGCGTCCGGCGGATGTGTCATCGCCGACGGCGATGCCGGGCCCGGGCCGCGACTTATGGTAATCGCACCCCCAAGAGCGTGTCATGGCGCGTCACCCCGCCATCAGGGGCCTCTTGCGCCCCGTCGGGGGCCGCGGCCGGGCGGATAGGGTGAGCTCCGCGCATTCCGTCCCCGCCCACCCCACCACGGCCCGGAGCCTCCCGCCCATGTCTCGCACCGCACGCACGAGGTCGGTTCTGACGGCCTCTCCGCCCTTGGCCCAGGCCCTCGGACGGAAGAACGGCTTCGGCCTGCTCCGGCTCGTGCTCGCCCTCGCCGTGATCTTCGCCCACGCGATGCCGCTCGGGATGGGCAAGCCCGACCTCGGGCTGCTGGAGAGCCGGGGCCAGACCAACGTCGGCGCGATCGCGGTGAGCGGCTTCTTCGTGCTCTCCGGCCTGCTGATCACCCGCAGCGGCATGCGGCTGAGCCCGGCGCGCTTCCTCTGGAACCGGGCCATCCGCATCCTGCCCGGCCTCTGGGCCTGCCTGCTGCTCACGGCCTTCGTGGTCGCCCCGGTGGTCGCGTACCACCAGGGCCGACTGGCCGGTTTCTGGTCGCACCCGCAGGGCCCGCTGGAGTACCTGGAGGCCAACTGGTCGATCGGGGTGTACCAGTGGGGCATCTCCGGGCTGCTCGACCACGTGCCGCACCCGACGGCCTTCAACGGCTCGGTGTGGTCGCTGGCGTACGAGGTCCTCTGCTACCTGCTGGTGGTCTCGCTGGCCGCGGTCGGCGTGCTGCGGCGGGCGCGCTGGGCCGTCACCCTGATGGTCCTCGGGCTGTACGCGTACATGGTCCACCTCGCCTCGGCCTTCCACCTGCTGCGGGCCCCCGAGTACGCGCCGACCGGCCTCACCGGCTGGCAGCTGCCGTTCCTGGGCTCGATCAGCCTGGACATGTTCATACCCCTGACCTTCATGTTCGGCCTCGGCGCGCTGGCGGAGCTGTACAAGGACCGCCTGCCGGTCAACGACGTGGCCGGTGTGCTGGCCGCCGTCGCCTTCCTCGGCTCCGCCCGGTTCGGCGGCTTCACGGTGCTCGGGCTGCCGGCCTTCGCCTACCTGCTGGTCTGGCTGGCCTGCCGGATGCCCGGCCCGCTGACCAAGGTCGGCACCAGGGTCGACCTCTCCTACGGGGTGTACATCTACGCCTTCCCGATCCAGCAGTGCCTGGCGCTGTGGGGCGTCGGCAAGCACGGCTACTGGGCGTACACGGCGGCCTCGGTGGCGCTCTCGGTGGTCGCCGCGTTCTGCTCCTGGCACACCGTCGAGAAGCCCGCGCTCAAGCTGAAGGACCTGGGGCTGCGCAAGCCGCCGCGGGGCCCGGAGCGCCCGGGGGCCGTCCCGGCGGAACGGCCGCTCTCCCCGGCGGCCTCCTGAACCACCGAAGAGCACCGGGCCCGGTACGCGCACTGCGTACCGGGCCCGGTGCTTCCGCGGTCCCGCGGGGACCGTTGGGAGCTAGTTGGAGACCTTCTCGTCGAAGCGCTCCTGGTTGAGCCGCGCGCCCTCGGTGATGGCGACGGTGCGGGCCATGTCGGTGAGCTTCTTCTCCAGGGAGCGGAAGCGCAGGTAGGTGTTGAGCGCCAGGAAGGCCAGCGCCAGGACCATCAGGTACAGCACCAGGTCGGTGCCGCGGCCGACGCCGAGCCGGTTGGCCACCCAGGTGACGTCGTTCGGACGCAGCACGGCGTAGATGTTCGCGATCACGAACAGCACGAAGCCGATGCGCTTCCAGGCCCTGGTGTTGGTCCGGTCCCAGCGCCGGATGAAGATGAGCGCCGCGGTGCCGGCGCCGAGCACCAGCACCAGCTGGATCCAGAAGTACTTCATCGCCGGCCACGCTCCCGGAGCGAGATGTCGAAGAGGATGTTGACGCCGTTGATCAGGGACTGGCCCTTGGCGCGGGAGTAATCGGTGTAGAGGATGTCCACGGGGACCTCCACGACGCGCAGCGAGGACTTCGCCAGCAGGCCGACGATCTCCGAGGCGTGCGCCATCCCGTTCATGGTGATGCGCAGCTGGGAGGCCGCCTCGCGGTTGATCACGCGCAGACCGTTGTGCGAGTCGGTCAGCTTGAGCTTGCGGGCGGTCGGGCTGACGGCGGCCGCGGTGCGGAGCACCACGCGCTTGATCATCGGGACCTGCTCGGACTGCTCGATGAAGCGGGAGCCGAGGACCACGTCGGCGCCGCCGTCGCGCAGCACGGCGACCATCTTCTCGACGTCGTGCGTCTGGTGCTGGCCGTCCGCGTCGAAGGTCGCGAAGTACTGGGCGCCGGGCTGCTTCAGCGCGTAGGAGAGACCGGTCTGCAGGGCGGCGCCCTGGCCCAGGTTGACCGGGTGGCGCACCAGGTGGGCGCCGGTGGTCAGGATGTGCTCGGCCGAGCCGTCGGTGCTCCCGTCGTCGACCACGACGATGTTCGGGAACGTCTTGCGGGCGTTCTCCACCACATCGGCGATCACCTGGCCTTCGTTGTAGGCGGGGATCACCAGCCAGACGTCGTCGTATTGGGACATGGTCGCTTCCTGGGCACTGGGAGGGGGTTGCTGGAGGGGTCTCACGGGTCAGGCCCGGCGGCCGGCCACATGGCTCAGCATCGCCCCGACGCCTCGCAGGCCCGCCTTGCGGCCGGCCGCGGGGATCATGCTGAGCGCGTGCAGCCGGGAGGAGATGAAGCGGCGGGAGATGGTGGCCGCCCGGTGCCAGCCGTGGGCGTCCAGGCGGTCCGCGGTCTCCCGGAAGAAGCGGCGGGCCTCGTCGAACCGCTTGCCCGTGAAGGCGGTGACCGAGGACTCGCTGACCGCGTGCCGCCGGTAGCTGAAGCACACCTCGGGCACGACCGCCAGCGACACGTCCGCGAGCAGCAGGTCGACGATGATCGCGAGGTCCTGGATGACGCCCAGGTCCGCCCGGAAGGCGGTCGCCTGCATCTCCTTGGTGCGCCAGCACACGGACGGGAAGTACAGCCAGTCGCCGCGCATCAGGCTCATCGCGAGCGGCTCGCCGGACATCAGCAGCGGGCCCGGGTCCTTCGGCGCGTACAGCCGGCGCTTGACGGTGTCGGCGAGGCTGCTCACCGGGTTGCCGTCGGCGCCGATGACCAGCACGCCGGGCTGGACCATGCCCGCGTCCGGGAAGCGCGCCAGCGCGTCCCGGACCACGGTGAGGTAGTTGGGGTGCATCAGGTCGTCGCAGCCCATGAGCACGAGGTACTCGTACTCGGCGAGCTGGACGCAGCGGTTGAAGTTGCCGCTGACGCCGAGGTTGGTCTCGTTGCGCAGGTAGCGCACCCGCGGGTCCGCGAGGGACTCGAACCAGCCGGGGACGTCCGGCTCCTTGCCGTCGTCGACGACCGTCAGGCGCCAGTCGTCACCGTCCTGGGCCAGCACGCTGCGGACGGCGTCCTGCATCAGCCGGACGTCGCCGTAGTACGGCATCAGGATCTCGAAACGGGACATCGTGGTACCTAGACCTTGCCGATGAGCTCGGGCCGACGGGCGGCGGCGCGGGTGGCGGGCTCGATGGCCTTCACGTTCGCCGGCATCCGGCGGATGAGGGCGAGCAGCAGCACCAGGCCGGCCCGGGCCAGGTAGATCGTCGCCTTGATCGGGGAGGCGGAGGGCGTGCCGGTGGTCCGCTCGCGCATCGCGACCGGGACCTGGCGGATGACGAAGCCGCAGCGCGCGGCGCCGACCATGCTCTCGATGGTGTCGCCCAGGTACTCGACCGGGTACCAGTGCGAGAAGAACTCGATCATCGGCTTGTTGCAGGCCTTGAAGCCCGAGGTGGTGTCGGTGAGCCGGGTCTTGGCGACCCGCGACAGCACCACCGAGAGCAGCTTCATCGCCCAGGCGCGCGGGCCGCGCACCTTGTACGAGCCCTCGCCGGCGAAGCGGGCGCCGATGACCAGGTCCGCGGTGCGGAGCTGCTCCAGCAGCGCCGGCACGTAGGCCGGGTCGTGCTGGCCGTCGGCGTCGCACTGGATCGCCACGTCGTAGTCGTGCAGGTGCGCGTAGCGGTAGCCGAAGCGCATCGCGCCGCCGACACCGAGGTTGTACGGCAGCTGCGCGACCTTGGAGCCGTAGGCGGCGGCGACGGCGGCGGTGCTGTCCGTCGAGCCGTCGTCGACGACCAGGGTGTCCACGCCGGGCAGCTTCTGCTGGATCTCGCGGAGGATCTTCGGCAGGCCCTCGGCCTCGTTCCAGGCCGGGAGGATGATCAGTACCCGCTTGCCGTCGATCATGCCTTCACCTCGGGGTCGTTCACGTCGCTGCCGGAGCGGGCAATCGGGAAGTCGTGGTGCTCGGCGAGGTGGGCGCGCATCATCGCGACGTCCTCGGCCAGGGTGCGGGTCTCGGCCTCCAGTCGGCTGGTCTCCCAGCTGAGGTGCACGCAGACCAGCAGGACCAGCACGAAGCCGGCGAACAGGACGAGGCTGACCCCGGAGGCCACGCCGAGCCGGCGCGCGGTCGAGTCCAGCAGCCGCGGGAAGAAGCCCAGCGGGGCGATCACCACGCCGATGGCCAGCCAGAGCGCCGCGTACTTCTCCCGGAGCTGCTGGCGTCGCAGCAGCTCCAGGATCCACACGAGCACCAGCACGCCGGTGATCGAAGTCAGCACACTCAGCTGCACGATGGATCTCGCCTTTCACGCGTTGGTGAGGCATGGGGGTGAATGGAGCACATGGTAGGGACGCCGCGACCGCGGGGCATCGCCGGGGGGAGCCGTGACGACATCGCGATCAGCCCGCGGAGACCGTGTCCGGCGAGACGGCGACGTGCGGCTTGTCCGTACCGGCGCCGCGCACGCTACCGTCGCCGCGCAGCGCCAGCAACATGACCATGAGCACGACGAGCGGACCGACGGTGTACGCGGCCTCCACCCGGGTCGCCGGGGCGCCCGGCAGGCAGGTGATCAGCAGCAGCGCGGCGGTGCCGAGCACCCAGCCGAGCAGCTGCCGGCGGTGGTGGCCGCGGGCGATGACCGCCTGGCCGACCACCGTGGCGAGCAGGTAGGCGAGGGTGCCCACCGACAGCCAGAGGAAGTCCACCGGACCGAGAGCATGCCGGTCCGCGTTGAACGCGACGTGAATCATCCATGGCCCGAGGACCACGGCGGGCACTCCGCCGAGGACGCCGAGGGCCGTCACCACGCCGCAGGTCTTGGTGAGGAGCTTGCGGAAGCCGGCCCGGTCGCCGGTCGCCACGGCCGTCGACAGCCCCGACATCAGCGAGGCCTGCAGCGCGCCGAAGACGAACAGCGGGACCCGGCTGAGCACCATCGCGCCGGTGATCGCGCCGACCAGCACGGCCTGCGAGGGCGCCAGCACCTGGATGCTGAGCACGGCGGCGTTGGCGACGAACTGGGCGAGCAGGAACGAGGCGGTGAGCATGCCCAGGCCGCTGTACAGCTCACGCCAGCCGATGGCCGGGCCGGGGCGGGCGATCCGCAGCGTCCGCGGCAGGCTCACCAGCATGGCCAGCACCGGGGAGACGGCCAGGACCAGGCTGTACGCGAGCGCCGAGTGCACGCCCGCCACCAGCAGTCCGACCGAGAACGCCATCCGCAGGAAGCCGTCCAGGCCGAGCTGGAAGCCGTACGCGCCGAAGTGCCCGAGGCCGGCCAGCACCCCGCGGGTCAGGTAGCAGGCGGCCGGGCCGACGAAGGCGGCGGCCAGCGCCACCACCAGGCTCCGGTCGCCGTGGAAGAACGTGTCGGCGAGCTGCCGGGAGAACACTCCCAGCCCGGTGAGGACCACCAGCAGCAGCCCGCCGGTCAGCACCGTCGCCTTGCGCAGCACCGGGGCCGCGCCCTCGCCCCGGGCGGTGCGGGCGGCGATCACCCGGGTGAGCTCCTGCTCGACCGGGAAGAACAGCCCGAGCGCGAACGCCATGGCGATCGTCCACAGGACGTTGACGTCGGCGATCGCCTGGCGGTCGAGCGCGTGCCCGGCCACCCCGAGGTGGACGTACGAGGCGCCCCCGAGGGTGACCGTCCCGACGCCGACCGCCAGCAGTCCCGGCGGCAGCGCGCGCGTCAGCCGGCCGAGCACGCCGATCACCGCTCCGCCGCGGTGCGCAGCGCCCGGAACTCCGGGCGCTCCAGGGCCTCGGCCAGCATGGTCCGCCACTCGGCGAGCGGCGCCAGGCCGGCGGCGGCCCAGCGGTCGTGGCCGAGCACGCTGAAGGCGGGGCGGACGGCCGGGCGGACGAACGCCTCCGAGGTGGTCGGGCGGATCCGCTCCGGGTCCAGCCCGCTCAGCGCGTAGGTCTCGCGGGCCAGCCCGAACCAGGTGGTCCGGCCGCTCGCGGTGCCGTGGTAGATCCCGGCCGGGGCCCGCCCGCCGAGCGCGGCCCGGCCGAGCTCGACCAGGCGGACGGCCAGCGCGTACGACCAGGTCGGCTGGCCGTGCTGGTCGTCGACCACGTCGAGGGTGTCGCGCTGGGCGGCCAGCTTGAGCATGGTGGCCACGAAGTTCGGGCCGTGCTCGCCGTACAGCCAGGCGGTGCGCACGACGTAGCCGTGCTCGGGGAGCAGCTCGGTGACGGCCCGCTCCCCCACCAGCTTGCTGCGGCCGTACGCGTTGACCGGCGCGGTCGGGGCGTCCTCCGGGCAGGGCTCGGTGGCGTCGCCCGGCAGCACGTAGTCGGTGGAGACGTGCAGCAGCCGGGCGCCGGTCTTGGCGCAGGCCGCGGCCAGGTGGCGCACGCCGGTGCCGTTGACGGCGGTGGCGGCGTCCTCCTCGGTCTCCGCGCCGTCGACGTCCGTCCACGCGGCGCAGTTGACCACGAGGTCGTGGCCCTCGACGGCGGCCTGCACGGCCGCGGCGTCGGTGATGTCGAGGTCGGCCCGGCGCAGCGCGGTGACCTCGGCGGTCGGGTCGCCGGCCAGGACCTGCAGCAGGTCCCGGCCGAGCATCCCGGCCGCGCCGGTGACCAGCCAGCGGACCCGGCCGGCGGCGTTCGCGGTCACTTGGCCAGGGCCGCCTTCTGCTTCAGCGGCTCCCACCAGGCGCGGTTCTCGCGGTACCAGGCGATGGTCGCGGCGAGGCCGTCCGGGAAGGAGACCTGCGGCTCGTAGCCGAGCTCCTCGCGGATCTTGCTGATGTCCAGGGAGTAGCGCAGGTCGTGGCCCTTGCGGTCCTCGACGTACTCGACCATGTCCCAGCCGGCGCCCGCGGCCTCCAGCAGCAGGCCGGTCAGTTCCTTGTTGGTGACCTCGGTGCCGCCGCCGATGTTGTAGACCTCACCGGCCCGGCCGCCGCGCATGACCAGCTCGATGCCCCGGCAGTGGTCCGAGACGTGCAGCCAGTCGCGGATGTTGCCACCGTTGCCGTACAGCGGCACCTTCTTGCCGTCGATCAGGTTGGTGGTGAACAGCGGGATGACCTTCTCCGGGAACTGGTAGTGCCCGTAGTTGTTGGAGCAGCGGGTCACCACGACGTCCATGCCGTGGGTGCGGTGGTACGCCAGCGCCAGCAGGTCGGAGCCGGCCTTGGAGGCCGAGTACGGCGAGTTGGGGGCCAGCGGCCAGGACTCCGTCCAGGAGCCCTCGCTGATCGAGCCGTAGACCTCGTCGGTGGAGACGTGGACGAAGCGGCCGACGCCGTGCTTGCGGGCGGAGTCCAGCAGGACCTGCGTGCCGAGCACGTTGGTCACGACGAACGGGCCCGCGCCGGCGATCGAGCGGTCCACGTGCGACTCGGCGGCGAAGTGCACCACCACGTCGTGGCCCGGCATGACCTGGTCGACGGCGTCCGCGTCGCAGATGTCGCCCTGGACGAAGGTGTAGCCCTGGTGGCCGGCCACCGGGGCCAGGTTCTCCAGGACGCCCGAGTAGGTGAGCTTGTCGAAGACGGTGATCCGGGCGCTCTCGTCCGCTCCGAGGAGCTGACGGACGAACTCCGAACCGATGAATCCGGCGCCGCCGGTAACGAGGATGCGCATAATGCGCGTAGTCTACCGTCGCCGATCGGCCCCCTCGCACGGCCCGGGACGGACCGTACACGGCCCTCACTTAAGCTGCTCGCATGCGTGGAATCCTCCTGGCCGGTGGGACCGGCTCGCGTCTGTGGCCCCTCACCCGGGCGGTCTCGAAGCAGCTGCTCCCGGTCTTCGACAAGCCGATGATCTACTACCCGCTGTCCACCCTGGTGATGGCGGGCATCAGCGAGATCCTGATCATCACGACCCCCGCCGACCGCGAGCAGTTCGAGCGCCTGCTGGGCGACGGCTCGCAGCTCGGCCTCAAGCTGCAGTACACCGTCCAGGAGAAGCCCGAGGGCATCGCCCAGGCCTTCGTGCTCGGTGCGGACTTCATCGGCGACGAGTCGGTCGCCCTCATCCTCGGCGACAACATCTTCCACGGCAGCGGCCTGGGCACCCGCCTGGCGGAGCACACCGACTCCCCCGGCGGCCGGGTCTTCGCGTACCCGGTGGCCGACCCGACGGCGTACGGCGTGGTCGAGTTCGACGAGAACGGCCAGGCGATCTCCATCGAGGAGAAGCCCGAGAAGCCCAAGTCCCGCTACGCCGTCCCCGGCCTGTACTTCTACGACAACCAGGTCGTGGAGATCGCCCGCGGCCTGGAGCCCAGCGCGCGCGGCGAGCTGGAGATCACCGCGGTCAACGACGCCTACCTGCGCAAGGGCGAGCTGAACGTCACGATCCTGGACCGCGGCACCGCCTGGCTGGACACCGGCACCTTCGTCTCGATGGTGCAGGCCTCGGAGTTCGTCCGGGTCATCGAGGAGCGCCAGGGCTTCAAGATCGGGTGCATCGAGGAGGCCGTCTGGCGGGCCGGCCTGATCGGCTCCGAGCAGCTGCGCGCGCTCGCCGAGCCGCTGCTGAAGAGCGGCTACGGACAGTACCTGCTGGCCCTGCTGGACGAGGAGGACGCCAAGTGAAGTTCCAGGAACTGGGCATCGAGGGCCTGATCGAGATCACCCCTCAGCTGCACGGCGACCCGCGCGGCCTGTTCACCGAGTGGTACCGCTTCGACCGGCTGGCCGAGGTCGTCGGCCACCCGCTGCGGCTGGCCCAGGCCAACCTCTCGGTCTCCTCGCGCGGCGTGGTCCGCGGCATCCACTTCGCCGACGTGCCGCCCGGCCAGGCCAAGTACGTCACCTGCGTGCGCGGCGCCGTGCTCGACGTCATCGTGGACCTGCGGGTCGGCTCGCCGACCTTCGGCCGCTGGGAGGGCGTGCGGCTCGACGACGTGGAGCGCCGCGCGGTCTACATCCCGGAGGGCCTCGGCCACGGCTTCTGCGCGCTGACCGACGACGCCACGCTCTCGTACCTCTGCTCCGAGACGTACAACCCGACCGGTGAGCACTCGGTCCACCCGCTCGACCCCGACCTGGGCATCGAGTGGCCGGCCGACCAGCCGCTGCTGTCGGCCCGGGACGAGGCCGCGCCCTCGCTGGCGGAGGCGGTCTCCTCCGGCCTGCTGCCGAACTACGAGACCTGCAAGGCGTTCACCGAGAGCCTGCGCACCCGGTAGCACCGGGAGCGCCGCGCGAACGCGCGAAGGCCCGGCCGGAGGGATCCGGCCGGGCCTTCGTCGTCCCGGTCACGCCGTCCCGGTCACTTGTCCTTGAAGACCCAGTACTTGTAGCCGAAGTAGTTCACGACCGAGAGGATCACCAGCGCGAGCGCACGGGCCAGCAGGTAGAACAGGCCCAGCTTCACGAAGCCGCCGACCAGCAGCACGGTGCCGACCCAGTTGCCGCCCGCCATCACCAGGTAGCGGGCGGTCTGCTTGCCGACCGGCGAGGAGCTCTCGAAGGCCCAGATCCGGTTCAGCACGAAGTTCGTGGTGAAGCCGGCCAGCACCGCGGCGAAGGTGGACGGCGCCAGCGGCAGGTCGAGCACCCCGTGCAGGAGGTACAGCAGGCCCATGTCGACCGTGGTGCTGGTGACGCCGGCGGCCAGGAACCGCACCGCGCTATGGCCCAGAAGTCCGGCGATCCGGCCCTTCA
The DNA here is from genome assembly GCF_044764985.1 of Kitasatospora sp. NPDC093550. Classification (NCBI taxonomy): domain Bacteria; kingdom Bacillati; phylum Actinomycetota; class Actinomycetes; order Kitasatosporales; family Streptomycetaceae; genus Kitasatospora; species Kitasatospora sp. NPDC093550. The sequence goes on along the minus strand of NZ_JBIWJF010000017.1, from coordinate 124,396 downwards.
CGGTGGATCCGGACACTTCCGAGGGCGATTCCAGTTGAGTCACGGGGGCATCGTAAGTGCAAGGCCGGTCGCGCACACAGCCGCCCGGGCAGGGCGAATTCGGACACCCGTTATCTTGGTCGCGTGTCCTCATACTCCCCCGCCGTGACCACTCCTCCCGCGCCCGCCGCGAGCAGATCCGGCCACGGCTCCGGCCGTTCGGGCCGCCTGCTGTTCCGGCGGACCTGGTGGACGGCGTTCATCGGGTTCTTCCTCGTCTGCGCGGGCTGGGCCCTCGCCTCGCCGTACGACGCGAGCCCGGACGAGCGGGAGCACATCGTCCGCGCCGTCGGGGTGGCCCGCGGGGAGTTCGCGCCCAAGCCGGAGGCCGCCGGCGGCGGCACCGGGGCGTTCCAGCACGTGCCGGCCTCGATCGTCCGGGACAACTGCTGGTGGTTCCACCCCGACAAGTCGGCGGCCTGTGCCAAGGCCCCCGGCGGTGACGACACGCAGGTCGAGCGGGTGGGCACCCGGGCCGGCCGGTACAACCCGGTCTACTACGCGCTGGTCGGCTGGCCGATGGCCCTGTGGCCGAACTGGCTGGGCCTGACCCTGGCGCGGCTGATCAGCTCGGCCCTGGTCGCGGCGCTGCTGGCCTCGGCCGCGCACGCCCTGGTCGCCTGGACCAGGCACCGGATCGCGGCGGCCGGGCTGCTGGTCGCGGTCACCCCGATCACCGCGCACCTGGCCGGCTCGATCAACCCCAACGGCATCGAGATCGCGGCCGGCGTGGCCCTCGTCGCGGCCCTCGTCCCGACCATGCTGGACCCGGAGCAGCCGCTGCGGCGCGCGGCCATGGTGCAGATCGGGATCGCCGGCTCGGTGCTGATGACGGTGCGCGCGCTCGGACCGCTGTGGTGCGCGGCCGTCCTCGGCATCATGCTGGTCCCGGCGACGCGGGAGCGGCTGAAGGAGCTGCGGCGCTTCCGGCCGGCCTGGTGGGCGGCCGGCACGCTGTTCGCGGCCGGCGCCGCGGGGGCGCTGTGGACCGTGGTCATGAAGGCCTCGGAGATGATGCCCGTCCAGGTACCGCCCGGCATCACGGTGTCCAACGCGATCCGGCACGAGGTGGTCATGCGCTGGCCGGACTACTTCACCGAGCTGATCGGTGTGCCGTCCTGGCTCGACGTGCGCCTGCCCGGCACCGCGTACTACCTCTGGTTCCTGGCCATCGGCTGCCTGGTGCTGCCCGCGCTCGCCTTCGGCGCGTGGAGCGACCGCTGGCGGGTGCTCGCCTTCTTCCTCGCCCCGTTCGCGGTGATCACACTCTCCGACGCGGTGGCCGCGCACAAGGTCGGCTTCGCCGGCCAGGGCCGCTACATGCTGCCGGTCGCCGTGGGCGTGCCGATCGTCGCCGCCTTCGTCCTCGGGCGTCGCGGCGTGCTCGACGGGGCCCGGTCGGCCTCGATGGTGCGGATGATCGCGCTGCTGGTGCTGCCGCTGCAGCTGGCCTTCCTGGCGTACACGATGATCCGCTGGCAGTCCGGCCTCGGCGGCTCGGTGACGTACACCCCGCTCAACCCGCTGGCCGGCACCTGGCACCCGCCGACGGGCTCGGCGACGGCGCTGCTGACCGCCGTGGCCGGCTGCGCGGTGCTCGGGTACTGGGCGTGGACGAGTACCGGCCGCCGGGCCGGGGACGCGCAGGAGCGGCCGCTCCCCGCCGTCAGCGCTTCCTGAAGACCCACAGCTTGAGGAGGACGAACCTGGCCACGGTGGCGAGGCCGTTGGCCACCACCAGCCCGGTCACCTCGACCACCCGGGACGCGTGCGGTACGGCCACGTCGAGCAGCGCGAGGACACCGCTGCTCAGGCCGAGCCCGATCAGGAACGCGACCGCGCCCTGGAGCTGGTGGCGCACCGCGCCGTCCGAGCCGGTGATGCCGAAGGTGAAGCGGCGGTTGGCCGCGGTGTTGGCCACCGCGCTGACGGCCAGTGCGACCAGGTTGGCCACCTGCGAGGAGGCGACCAGCCGCAGCAGGACGAACAGCGCCAGGTAGAAGAGGGTGCTCAGCACCCCGATGACCAGGAAGGACGGCAGCTGCCGCCGGATCGGTCGCGGCCCGGTGGAGGCCGCCCCGTGCTCGTGCCGGCCGTGGGGCCCGTCGTGCCCGTCGTGCTCGTCCCGGTCGCTGGAGAGGATCTCGTTCACTCGCCGTTACCGTACCGGTCGTGCTCCTCGGCCGAGTCGTAGCCGATGAAGTAGGCCGGCCGCGCCTGGACCGCCGAGTAGATCCGGCCGACGTACTCGCCGAGCAGTCCGACGCAGACCAGTTGGACGGCGCCGATGAACAGCATCCCTATGAACAGCGAGGACCACCCGGGCACGGTGGAGCCCAGCGCGTACGCGACCGTGGTGTAGAGCGCCAGCGCGATGCAGACCAGGAAGCTGAACAGGCCGAGCCAGGTGGCCAGTCGCAGCGGGGCCGCGGAGAAGTTGGTGACGCTGTCCAGCGCCAGCCGGACCATCTTGGACAGCGGGTAGTGGGTGCTGCCGGCGACCCGCTCCTCGCGCACGTAGACCACCTCGCCGCTGGGGAAGCCCAGCCACGGCACCAGCAGCCGGTAGACCGGCTGGTGCTCGGGCATCGCCTTCAGCGCGTCCACCGCGGCCCGGCTGAGCAGCCGGTAGTCGCCGGCCTGGTTGGGCATCCGCTGGCCGACCAGCTTGCGCATCAGCCAGTAGTAGGCCCCGGCGGTGTGCCGCTTGAAGGACGTGTCGGTGCCGCGGTCGCCGCGGACGCCGTAGACGATGTCGAGGCGCTGCTCGCGGGCGAGCTCCAGCATCTCCGGGATCTTCTCCGGCGGGTCCTGCAGGTCGGCGTCGATGGAGACCACGTAGTCGCCGAAGGCCCGGTGGATGCCGGCCGTGAGCGCGGCCTGGTGCCCGGAGTTGCGGGCGAAGCGGACGATCCGGAACTCCGGCCAGTCCTGGCGGATCTTCTGCATCAGCACCGGGGTCGCGTCGGTGCTGCCGTCGTCGACGCCGACCACCTCGTAGCTGACGTCGAGGCCGTCGAGGATCGGCCGCAGCCGCTCGACGGTCAGCGGGAGCGCCTCCTGCTCGTTGTAGATCGGCATCACGATCGACAACAGCGGTGCCGTTGACATGCGTTGGGTCCCACTTTCCGCGACGGCGGGAGCTTGTTGGTGGCCCGACCATAACAGTCGGCGATGAGCGGCCCGTGAAGGGAAGCGCGCTCCCCTGAATACCTCGTGAACCGGTGGCCGGACGAACGCCGAAGGGCCCCGCGCACCGTGCGGTGCGCGGGGCCCTTCGGACTCAGCCTGTACGGGGCAGGCAGGTCAGAGCGTCAATTACTTGACGATCTTGGTGACCTGGCCGGCGCCGACGGTGCGGCCACCCTCACGGATGGCGAACTTCAGGCCCTCCTCCATGGCGATCGGCTGGATCAGCTGAACCGACATGGCGGTGTTGTCGCCCGGCATGACCATCTCGGTGCCCTCGGGGAGGGTCACGACGCCGGTCACGTCCGTGGTACGGAAGTAGAACTGCGGGCGGTAGTTGTTGAAGAACGGGGTGTGACGGCCACCCTCGTCCTTCGACAGGATGTAGGCCTGGGCCTCGAAGTCGGTGTGCGGCGTGACCGAACCCGGCTTGATGATGACCTGGCCGCGCTCGACGTCCTCGCGCTTGATGCCACGGAGCAGCAGACCGACGTTCTCACCGGCCTGGCCCTCGTCGAGCAGCTTGCGGAACATCTCGATACCGGTGACCGTGGTGGTGGTCTTCTCGTTCTTGATGCCGATGATGTCGACGGTCTCGTTGACCTTGAGGATGCCGCGCTCGATACGACCGGTGACGACGGTGCCACGACCGGTGATCGTGAAGACGTCCTCGATCGGCATCAGGAACGGCTGGTCCACGGCGCGGGCCGGGGTGGGGATGTTCTCGTCGACGGCCTTCATCAGGCCGAGGAGCTTCTCGCCCCACTCGGCGTCGCCCTCGAGGGCCTTCAGCGCGGAGACGCGGACGACCGGCAGGTCGTCGCCCGGGAACTCGTACTCGGAGAGCAGCTCGCGGACCTCGAGCTCGACGAGCTCCAGGATCTCCTCGTCGTCCACCATGTCGGCCTTGTTCAGGGCGACGACGATGTACGGAACGCCGACCTGGCGGGCCAGGAGGACGTGCTCCTTGGTCTGCGGCATCGGGCCGTCGGTGGCGGCGACCACCAGGATGGCGCCGTCCATCTGGGCGGCACCGGTGATCATGTTCTTGATGTAGTCAGCGTGACCCGGGCAGTCGACGTGCGCGTAGTGACGGTCCTCGGTCTGGTACTCGACGTGCGCGATCGAGATGGTGATACCGCGCTGACGCTCCTCCGGGGCCTTGTCGATCTGGTCGAACGGCGTGAAGGGGTTCAGGTCCGGGTACGCGTCGTGCAGCACCTTGGTGATGGCCGCAGTCAGCGTGGTCTTGCCGTGGTCGATGTGACCGATGGTGCCGATGTTGACGTGGGGCTTCGTCCGCTCGAACTTCGCCTTCGCCACTGAGTCCTCCTGAGGACAGTTCCTGTACGCCGTGCTGACGTCAGTTGGTCTTGATCGGGCTTGGTCCGTGGTGCCGGAAGCACCTCGCACCGTCCCGCGGGTGGGGGCCGGAGGCCCCGGGAGGATCCGTGCGGATCCTCCCGGGTCGCCTCCTAATAGCCTAAGGGGTCGGAATCATCCCGAATGTCGGACTGGTTCCGAGGCCGGCAGAGCCGGACCTACTCGCCCTTGGACTTGGCGATGATCTCCTCAGCCACGGCCTTGGGGACCTCGGCGTACGAGTCGAACTGCATCGAGTAGCTGGCGCGACCAGAGGTCTTGCTGCGCAGGTCACCGACGTAGCCGAACATCTCGGAGAGGGGCACCAGCGCCGTGACGACGCGGGCACCGTGACGCTCGTCCATGGACCGGATCTGGCCACGGCGAGAGTTGATGTCGCCGATCACGTCGCCCATGTAGTCCTCGGGCGTGGTGACCTCGACGGCCATCATCGGCTCGAGAAGGACCGGCTTGGCCTTCTTCGCGCCTTCCTTGAAGGCCATCGAACCGGCGATCTTGAACGCGAGCTCGGAGGAGTCGACGTCGTGCGACTGGCCGTCGAGCAGCTTCACGCGGACACCCTGCAGCGGGTAGCCGGCGAGAACACCGAACTCCATGGCCTCCTGGCAACCGGCGTCGACCGACGGGATGTACTCCCGCGGCACGCGACCACCGGTGACCAGGTTGACGAACTCGTAGCCCTCGGCCTTCTCGAGCGGCTCGATCGCGATCTGCACCTTGGCGAACTGACCGGAACCACCGGTCTGCTTCTTGTGGGTGTAGTCGATCCGCTCGACGGCCGCACGGATGGTCTCGCGGTACGCGACCTGCGGCTTGCCGACGTTGGCCTCGACCTTGAACTCACGCTTCATGCGGTCGACCAGCACCTCGAGGTGCAGCTCGCCCATGCCCGCGATGATGGTCTGGCCGGTCTCCTCGTCCGTGTTGACCTGGAAGGACGGGTCCTCCTCGGCGAGACGCTGGATGGCGACACCCAGCTTCTCCTGGTCACCCTTGGACTTGGGCTCGATGGCGACGCGGATGACCGGGGCCGGGAAGTCCATGGACTCCAGGATGACCGGGTTCTTCTCGTCGGCCAGCGTCTCACCGGTGGTGGTCTGCTTCAGGCCCATGACGGCGACGATGTCGCCGGCGCCCACCGACTCGATCTCCTCACGCTTGTTCGCGTGCATGCGGTAGATCTTGCCGATGCGCTCCTTCTTGCCCTTCACGGCGTTCAGCACGGAGGTGCCGGACTCCAGGCGACCGGAGTAGATCCGGACGAAGGTGAGCTTGCCCAGGTGCGGGTCGGACATGATCTTGAACGCCAGCGCGGCCAGCGGCTCGTCGTCCGAGGCCTTGCGGTTGATCTTGGTGTCCGGGTCGTTCGGCTTGGTGCCCTCGATGGACTCGATGTCCAGCGGCGACGGCAGGTACTTCACGACCGCGTCGAGCAGGGGCTGAACGCCCTTGTTCTTGAAGGCGGTACCACAGAAGATCGGGGTGAAGTCCGAGTTCAGGGTGCCCTTGCGGATCGCGTCCTGCAGCAGCTCGACCGGGATCTCCTCGCCCTCCAGGGCGAGCTCCATGATCTCGTCGCTGACGTTCGAGACGGTGTCGATCAGCTGCTCGCGGTACTCGTCAGCCTGCTCCTGCAGCTCGGCCGGGATGTCGACGACGTCGTACATCTCGCCCTTGGCGGCCTCGGCGGACCAGACCAGCGCCTTCATGCGGACCAGGTCGACGACGCCCTGGAAGTCCGACTCGGCACCGATCGGCAGCTGCATGACCAGCGGGGTGGCGCCGAGGCGGTCCACGATGGTCTGCACGCAGAAGAAGAAGTTCGCGCCCGTGCGGTCCAGCTTGTTGATGAAGCAGATGCGCGGGACGCCGTAGCGGTCAGCCTGCCGCCACACGGTCTCGGACTGGGGCTCGACACCGGCGACACCGTCGAACACCGTCACGGCACCGTCGAGGACGCGCAGCGAACGCTCCACCTCGACGGTGAAGTCGACGTGACCCGGGGTGTCGATGATGTTGATGGTGTTGTCGACGCCGTCGACCGTCCAGTGACAGGTCGTCGCGGCCGACGTGATCGTGATGCCGCGCTCCTGCTCCTGCTCCATCCAGTCCATGGTGGCAGCGCCATCGTGGACCTCACCGATCTTGTACGAGACACCGGTGTAGAACAGGATCCGCTCGGTGGTGGTGGTCTTGCCCGCGTCGATGTGCGCCATGATCCCGATGTTGCGGACCTTGGCGAGGTCAAGGGAGGTTGCAGCCATGGTGGCTCGTTCTCTCTCTGTCTAGTGACGGGGTACGGACTACCAGCGGTAGTGCGCGAAGGCCTTGTTGGACTCGGCCATCTTGTGGGTGTCCTCGCGACGCTTCACGGAAGCGCCCAGACCGTTGCTGGCGTCGAGGATCTCGTTCATCAGGCGCTCGGTCATGGTCTTCTCGCGACGGGCGCGGGAGTAACCGACCATCCAGCGCAGCGCCAGGGTGCTGGCGCGGCCCGGACGGACCTCGACCGGAACCTGGTAGGTCGCGCCACCGACACGGCGGGACTTGACCTCGAGGGCCGGCTTGACGTTCTCCAGCGCGCGCTTCAGCGTCACGACCGGGTCCGAGCCGGTCTTGTCACGGACGCCCTCGAGGGCGCCGTAGACGATCCGCTCGGCGGTGGAGCGCTTGCCGTGCAGCAGGATCTTGTTGACCAGCTGGGTGACGACCGGGGAGCCGTAAACCGGGTCGATGATGACCGGGCGCTTCGGGGCGGGGCCCTTACGAGGCATTCTTACTTCTCCTTCTTGGCGCCGTAGCGGCTGCGGGCCTGCTTGCGGTTCTTGACACCCTGGGTGTCGAGCGAACCGCGGATGATCTTGTAGCGGACACCAGGAAGGTCCTTCACACGACCACCGCGCACCAGCACGATGGAGTGCTCCTGCAGGTTGTGGCCCTCGCCCGGGATGTAAGCGGTGACCTCGATCCCGCTGGTGAGGCGCACACGGGCGACCTTACGAAGCGCCGAGTTCGGCTTCTTCGGGGTGGTCGTGTACACACGCGTGCAGACCCCACGGCGCTGCGGGGAGCCCTTCAGCGCGGGAGTCTTGTTCTTCTCGACCTTGTCCTGCCGGCCCTTTCGGACCAGCTGCTGGATCGTAGGCACCGTTTCTCCGTTTTCTGTGTGCCAAGGCTTGGTGGAACTAACCTGCGGTGTCTTCCCTCACACACAACCCCGTGGTCGACCCACGCGGTCGGGTGTGTTGGGCTTGTTACGACACGGAATCCCATGAGCTGATGTACAGCGACGGCGCTCTACGCGCGGCGCGCCCGGAGGCGCTCCGGCTCGGCGCGGCGACCGGTGTGCATGCACGCACAAGGACCCGGGGACACCCCAGGCACAAGGTCAGAGCGTACCTAGCGCATGGGGCGCGGTCAAAACAAATGCAACGCCGCAGGTCGCCGCCTTCGGCCGGGCGTCACGCGGGTGTCCCGTACGTGTCCGTCCGGTGTCCGGCCGTCTTCACCCCGCTCTACCACAGTCCTCGGCCGACCGCCACCGGAGCACGCGCGGCCGGGCGGGCGTCAGGCGATGCCCAGCACGAACAGCAGGGCCCAGAAGGCGGTGCCCATGTAGCCGAGGACCAGGCCGATGACGGCCGCCCAGTCACCGTCCATGTCGCGTTCGCGGATCTGCGCCCGGGCGATGTGGCCGGTGATCACCGCGGGCAGCACCGGCAGCGCCAGGAAGCCGGACAGGCCGCAGATCAGGGAGACGACCGCCAGCGCGTTGGTGGGGCGGACCCGCGGGGGCGGCGGGACGGCCAGGAAGGTGGCCGGAACCGGCGGCGCGAGCGGGGCGGGCGCCACCATCGGGCCGGCCGGCAGGTCCGCCACCAGCGCGGCCAGCTGGCCGTAGGTCTGCGCCGCGGCCACCGCCTCGTGGCGCTGCTCGTACTCCTGGGCGGAGAGGCGGCCCTCGGCGAACGCGGCCTTCAGCACGTCCAGCGTGCGGTCGCGGTCCGCGTGGCCCGCCCGCATCGCGGCCTGCGGGGACGGGGCGGGCGCCTGCGCGGGCTGCCAGCCGACGACCGGCCGGTGGCCGTAGCCGTAGCCCTGGTGACCGGGGCCGTAGCCCTGGTTCTGGCCGGGGCCGTGCTGGTAGCCGGGACCGGGTTCGCCCCACGGTTGAACGGCCATCCGCCACCTCCCGGTACCTCGGCACCCCCGCGCGCCCTCACTGCCCCTCATAGTGCAGGACGAACGGGGGAACTGAGTAGTTGCCAAATCGGACCGGCAACCGTCGGCGGGGATCCCGGGCGGACGCCTCACCCGTTCGGCGGACACGCTCAGGGGATCCTCAACTCGGGCGACAGTCCGTTCGGGCGGTGACAGTCTGAAGGCCGAGAGTCCCGTCCCACCACGAACAGAGAAGGCCGCGATGCAGGCGTCAGCACCACCGTCCGCCGACCTCCCCGAGCCGGGCACGCCGTCCGCCGTCAGCATCCGGGGGCTGTGGAAGCACTTCGGCGCCCAGGCCGCCGTGGCCGGGCTGAGCCTGGAGCTGCCGGCGGGCTCGTTCATCGGCCTGGTCGGCCCGAACGGCGCCGGCAAGACCACCACGCTGTCGATGGCCACCGGGCTGCTGCGGCCCGACCAGGGCACCGTCCTGGTGCACGGCGCCGACGTGTGGGCCGACCCGGTCACCGTCAAGGCCCGGATCGGCATCCTGCCCGAGGGCCTGCGGATGTTCGAGCGGCTCAGCGGCCGCGAACTGCTGCAGTACACCGGGCGGCTGCGCGGCCTGCCCGGCGCCGAGGTGGACCGCCGCGCCGAGGAGCTGCTGGCCGTGCTGGACCTCGGCCGGGACGCCGACAAGCTGGTCGCCGACTACTCCACCGGCATGCGCAAGAAGATCGGCCTGGCCGCGGCGCTGCTGCACAACCCCGACGTGCTGTTCCTGGACGAGCCCTTCGAGGGCGTCGACCCGGTCTCCGCCCAGACCATCCGCGGCGTGCTCAAGCGGTACGCGGCGGCCGGCTCCACCGTGGTCTTCTCCAGCCACGTGATGGAGTTGGTCGAGCAGCTCTGCGACTGGGTCGCGGTGGTGAACGCGGGCCGGGTGATCGCCCACGGCCCGCTGGACACCGTCCGCGGCGGGCGCAGCCTGCACGAGGCCTTCCTGGAGCTGATCGGCGTCCGCGAGGACGACGGGCAGGCGCTCGGCTGGCTCGGCGGCGGGCAGGCCGGGGGCGCCCGGTGAGTACGGCCCCCGTGCCCGACGGGCGGACGGTGGTCCGCGCCCTGGTGGCGCTCAAGCTGCGGCTGCTGCGCAACGGGCTGCGGCGCAGCCCCGGCCGGACGGCCGTCTACGTGATCGGCGGCGTCGTCGGCCTGGCCTTCGCGGGTGGCATCGCCGTCGCCATGGCCGCGCTGAACGGACGGTTCGCGGGCTCCGGGGACGCCGGGGTGATGCTGCTGGGCGTGCTGACCCTGGGCTGGGCCGCGCTGCCGCTGTTCCTGTTCTCCAGCGACGAGAGTGCCGACCCGACCCGGCTGACCATGCTGCCGCTGCGGCCCGGACCGCTGCTGCGCGGTTCACTGCTGGCGGCGCTGGTCGGGCCCGGGCCGCTGATCAACCTGGTGCTGGTGACCGGCGCGGTGCTGGCCGGCGCCGGCGGCGGCGTCTCGGCCGCCGTCGCGGTGGCCGGCGTGCCGCTCGCGCTGCTCTGCCTGGTCACGCTCTCCCGGGCGGTCGCGGCCGGCAACGCCCGGATGCTCTCCAGCCGTCGCGGCAAGGACTTCGCGATCTTCGGCGGGCTGGCCTTCGCGATGCTGGTCCAGGCCGCCAACGTCGGTTCGCAGAGCGTGTTCGGCCGCCCCGGCTCCGAGATCGACCTCAGCCCGCTGAAGCCGATCGCCTCCGTGCTGCGCTGGATCCCGCCGGTCAGCGCGGCCGACGCGCCGCGCACCGCCGCCGAGGGCCGGTACGGGCTCGCGCTGCTGCAGCTCGCGGCGGCCGGCCTGCTGCTGGCCCTGCTGCTGCGCTGGTGGCGCGGCAGCCTCCAGGAGCTGATGGTCACCGCCGACTCCTCGACGCTGGAGGTGGCCCGCAGCGTGCAGCGCTCGCGCGGCTGGGGCTTCCTGCCCGCGGGCCGGGCCGGCGCGGTGATGCAGCGCCACCTGCGGTACGCCTGGCGGGAGCCGCGGGCCAAGGCCGCGCTGTTCACCAGCATCGGCATGACGGTGGTGATCTGCCTGCTGTCGATGGTCCAGGGCTGGGCGAGCGTCTACCTGCTGGCGATGACCGGCATGTTCCTCGGGCTGCAGATGCTCAACCTGTTCGGCATGGACGGCTCGGCGTTCTGGATGGTCGCCGCCACCCTGCGCACCCCGGCCGACGCGCGGGACGAGCTGCGCGGCCGCGCGTACGCGGTGCTGTCGTACGCCGTCCCGGTGACGGTGGTGCTCGGGCTGGTGCTGGCGGCCGTCACCGGCCGGTGGGGCGAGCTGCCGTCCGCGCTCGGCCTGGCCTTCGCGCTGCTCGGCTGCGGGGTGGCGCTCGGCGCGGTGTTCAGCGTGCTGGTGCCGTACACCATGCCGGCCGACAGCAACCCGATGCGCAACGCCGCCCCCGGCCAGGGCGGGCTGATCATGCTCAACTCCTTCGGTTCGATGATCGGTGTCGCGCTGCTCGCCCTGCCGGTGGGCGGCTACCTCGGCTGGGCGCTGGTCTCGGACGGGCCGAGCTGGCCGGTCCTGCTGATCGGTCCGCTCTACGGCGTCCTGATCGCCGTGCTCGGCGTGCGGTCGGCGGCCACCCGGCTGCTGGAGCGCGCCCCGGAGATCCTGGCCAAGGCCGTCGAGCGCTGATCCGAACCCGTCGGTGCGGGGCCGGGCGGCGCCGTCCCGCCGCGGACGCCCGCCCGGCCGCGCCCGTCGGCTCCGGCATCATGGGCAGGAGGAAACCGGGCCGTCGAGGAGAGCAGGGACACACCGTGGGCAAGCGCGCGCAGCAGGGCGGGGACGCCGGGCCACTGCTGGAGCAGGCCGTGCGGTCGGTGCTGACGGCTCCGGAGGAGGGGCTGGACCTCGCCCTGGACACCGGGGCGTCACTGCTGGCCGCGGCACCCGGGCAGTGGCCGGCGGTCAGCCGGGCGCTGCTGGGGTACGCGGACACCGTCGTCGGCCGCTGCTGGTCCGCCGGGTGGCGCCCGGCCGACCTGGTGCGGGTGGTGCGGCGCGGGCTGAAGCCCGTCCACCTGGCCCTCGCGGTGGACCTGATCGCCGCGGAGGACCGCCGTCACCCGTCGGCGGCGCTCGACCGGCGCTGGCGGGAGCAGCTGCGCGAGCTGGAGACCGAGGTCTGGTGGCCCGGTGACGAGCAGTACCTTGGCGCCTTCGCCCAGCGGCACCGGCTGGACCGCTTCGCGCTCGCGACCGCCGTCCTGGAGCTGCTGCGCACCTGGGGCCGGCTGCCGCCGATCGCCCCGGTCGGCCCGGCCCCCGGGCAGTCGGTGCCGCCCCGGTCCGGGTCGCAGCCCGGGTCGCAGCGGCCCGGCCCGGTGACCGGGGAGCCGAGGATGCTGGCCCGGATCCGGGCGCTGCTCGCCAAGGCCGAGTCCACCGAGTACCCCGAGGAGGCCGAGGCGCTGACCGCCAAGGCCCAGCAGCTGATGGCCCAGCACAGCATCGACGAGGCGCTGCTGGCCGCCGCCGGCGCCGACCGGGACGCCCCCGGGGCACTGCGGATCGGGGTGGACAACCCGTACGAGGGCCCCAAGACGATGCTGCTGGACGCGGTCGCGGCGGCCAACCGGTGCCGGGTGGTGTGGGCCAAGGAGTTCGGCTTCTGCACGGTGGTCGGCTTCGACGGCGACCTGGACGGTGTCGAGCTGCTCTACACCTCGCTGCTGGTGCAGGCCACCCACGCGCTCAACAAGGCGGGCTCCGGCCGGGATTCGCGCAGCAAGGCGTTCCGGCAGTCCTTCCTGGTCGCGTACGCGGCGCGGATCCGCGAGCGGCTGACCACCGCCACCGAGCGCACCACCAGCGCCGCCGCGGCCGGCCGGCACCTGCGCGAGGACGGCACCGAGGAGCAGCTGCTGCCGGACGAGCGGCTGCTGCCCGCGCTCGCCGCCCGCTCGGAGGCGGTGGACGAGGAGGTCGGCCGGCTGTTCCCGAAGCTGGTCTCGCAGCGGGTGCGGGTCAGCGACGGCGAGGGCTGGGCGGCCGGGCGCGCCGCCGCCGACCGGGCCGCGCTGCACGGACGCGCCGGGGAGATCCGCAGGTAGCGCCCGACCTGATAGAACGTACTCCGCCACGAACCAAGGGGGATTCGACGTGACGGAGCCGGCGGCCGAGTCGGGGTACCGGGACCGGGTGCGCGGAGCGCTGCTCGGCGGAGCGATCGGCGACGCGCTGGGCTGGCCGGTGGAGTTCCAGCAGCTCCACCAGATCCAGGACCGGCACGGCCCGGCGGGCGTGACCGCGCTGCCGGCCGGCCCCGGGCCGGTCGAGGTCACCGACGACACCCAGATGACGCTGTTCACCGCCGAGGGCCTGATCCGCGGTTTCGTCCGCGGCTGGACGGGCGGTGGCGGTTCGGTGCCGGAGGCCGTCCACGGCGCCTACCGGCGCTGGCTGCTGACCCAGTACCAGCCCGCCCCGGACGCCGAGCCGCAGCCCCGCCCGTACGACGGCTGGCTGCTGCGGCAGCCCTTCCTGTACGCGCGGCGGGCGCCGGGCAACGCCTGCCTGAGCGGGGTGTCCGAGCACCCGGTCTTCGAGGCGCCGTCCGTGATCGGGCGACCGGGGCCGATCAACCCCGGGTCCAAGGGCTGCGGCACGGTGATGCGCTCGGCGCCGTTCGGGCTGGCCCGGCTCGGCGTCGAGCAGGCCTTCGGGCTGGCCGTGCAGTGCGCCCAGCTCACCCACGGGCACCCGACCGGCTACCTCGCGGCGGGCGCCTTCGCGGCGCTGGTCGAGCGGCTGGTGAACGGGACGGAGCCGTGGGCGGCGGTCGGCGAGACGGTGGAGCAGATCCGCGAGCTGCCGGCCTCCAAGGAGACCGTGCAGGCGCTGGCGCGGGCGGTGCGGCTGGCCCAGGAGTCCGAGCCCTCGGCGGAGACCGTGGAGCGGGTCGGGCTCGGCTGGACCGCCGAGGAGTGCCTGGCCATCGCGGTGCACTCGCTGCTGGCGGCCACCCTCGACCCCGACCCGGTGCGCACCGCGCTGCTGCTGTCGGTGAACCACTCCGGGGACAGCGACTCGACCGGCGCGGTCTGCGGCAACCTGGTCGGGGCCGCGTACGGCGCCTCGGCGCTGCCCGCCGAGTGGGCCGGGGCGGTCGAGGGACGGGCCGAACTGCGGCAGGTCGCGGACGACCTGCTGGTGCTGTTCGGCAGCCGCGACCCGCTCCACCCCGGGCTCGGCGAGCGCTACCCGGCCTGGTGAGCCGCCCCGACGGCCCGGTGGCTACCCGGCCCGCGGATCGGTGACCTGGCCGAGGAACAGCGGCCGCCCGCCGGAGGTGTCCCGGATCAGGAACAGGAACGGCCGGTCGATGTGCAGCCGGGCGGCCGGCTGCGGAGCCGGCGCCGCGGCGACGCCGACCCCGACGCCGCTGCCGGCCGCCGCGACCGTGCCCTCCTCGTCGACCTGCACGGTGGCCTTCTGCACCACCGTGCTGACGGCGAGCGGCTCCTTGGCGATGCCTCCGAGGTCGGCGTGGTCGAAGGCCGCGTGGACGCCGAGCGAGCGCAACGCCGAGGTGAGCTCCTTGGACGTGTCGAAGTGGAAGCGCGGCAGCTGCAGGTCGACGGGCTGCGCGCTGAGGGCGCCGAGGATCCGGTCGAGCTGGGCCTGGTCCAGGCCCTTGGTGAAGGCCGCGAAGCCGCCCTGCGCGGGGACGATCAGGTCCATCGCCACATTGCCGCCCGCGTAGGGGAGTTCGACGGCCTGCCAGGGCTCCCCGACGATCCCGCCGGAGCCCTCGGCGTACTTGAACTCGCCGGTCTGGCTCATCGTGGAGACGTTGGGGGTGGTGCCGTCGAGCGGGTGGAACGGGCGGTCCTCGGTGTGCGAGGGCTTGAACTCGGAGGCCCACTTCGCCTTGAGGTAGAGCGCGTCGGTGAGCACGAGCCGGGTGTCCGGGTTGATCGCCTTCGGGGGGGCGAAGAGGTCCTTGATCCGTCCTTCGGTGGCCTTCTCCACGGCCGCGTTGACCGCCTTGCGGCTGCCCTCCGGATCCTTCGCGAAGTCGGTGGTGTGCACTCCGGCGTCGAAGGCGGCCGCGAGGGTGGCCAGGTAGTCGGGCTCCACCGGGAAGCCCTGCTGCGTCCAGACCTCGTCGGCCTGCCGCAGGGTGAGCCCCTCGGCGGCCGGCACCGGGCGGTTCAGCGCGCCGGCGGCAAGGGCGTACTGCTTCGGGTCGAGGTCCGTGTGCAGGGCCTTGGCGAGCTCGTCGGCGGTCGCGCCCCGGGCGCCGGGCAACAGCATCCCGAGCACGGTGGCCAGGCCGGACGGCGAGACCACGAGGTTGTGCCCGGCGTCGTCCGGCGTCGCGGTGAGGGTGTGCAGGAGGTCCAGGCCGAAGGCGTCGGTGGCCCGCGCGGTGGCGGCCACCCGGGCCGGGTCCACCGCGGGCCGGACGGCCGGCGCGGAGGCCCTCACCTCCGTGCCGGTCGCGGCGGCGCCGTTGCCGCCGCAGCCGGCGACCAGCGGTGCGGCGAGCGCGGCGGCGAGGAGCAGCGCCGCCGGGCGACGGGACGTACGACGGGTTCCGGTGCTGCGGTTCGTCATGGCCCTTCGACGCACCACCGCGCCCCCGGGTTCCGCCTCAGTCCCAGAGCGCCCCGAGTTCCAGCAGCTCGTCCCGGTACTCGATCCGCTCCACCCACTCGGCCGGCCAGGGCGCCTCGCCGTGGTGGGCGCCCGCGAAGGCGCCGGTCAGGCAGGCGAGCGAGTCGGAGTCGCCGCTGGAGTAGGCGGCCCGGCGGACGGCGGCCACCGGGTCGTCGGGCAGCAGCAGGAAGCAGAGCAGACCGGTGCCGAAGGCCTCCTCGGCGACCCAGCCCTCGCCGGTGGCCAGGCAGGGGTCGGCCTCGACGTCGGGCGCGGCCAGCGCGGCGTCCAGCTGGTCGAGCACCTTCAGGCAGTCGTCCCAGCCGCGGGCGAGGACGGCCTGCGGCGAGGCGCCGTACCAGCGGTCGGCGAGGTCGCCGAGCCAGAACCCGTCGTACCGCTCCCGGCCCGCCAGCGCGTACGCCCGCAGCGCGGCGGGCAGGTCGGCCGGCGGCAGGCCGTCGGCGAGCCGGCGGACGGCGTACGCGGTGAGGTCGCTCGCGGCGAGCGCGGTGGGGTGGCCGTGGGTGAGCGCGGACTGCAGCTGGGCGGCGCCGGAGAGCTGCCGGGCGTCCAGCTCGCGGACCAGCCCGATCGGGGCGACCCGCATGTTGGCGCCGCAGCCCTTGGAGCCGACGTCGCTCGCCTGCTGCCAGCGGTACTCCTCGCGGCTGAGCCGCTCGCAGGCGCGCAGGCAGGTCATGCCGGGGGCGCGGGTGTTCTCCGGGGAGCGCCACCAGTCGACGAACTCCTCGCGGACCGGCCGCACCAGGCGCAGCGGGGTCAGCGGGCCGCGGGCCAGGGCGGTGCGCAGGCCGCGGGCCAGGGCGAGCGTCATCTGGGTGTCGTCGGTGACCAACGCCCTTTCCGGCAGCGGGAGTCGCCGCCAGTCAGGGTGGTCGGCGGCGATCCGCTCGACGTCCTGGAACTCGGTCAGCCGACCGATCGCGTCCCCGATCGCCAGCCCCAGCAGTGCCCCCGTCGCCTTGCCCACGACCGCTCCCCCTCGTCTCCGTCAGACCTCGACCTGCAGTTCCTTGAGCCCGCGGATCACGTAGCCGGGGTTCCACTCGGGCTCGCGGACCAGCCGCAGGCCCGGGGCCCGGCGCAGCAGGGTGCCGTAGGACTCGGTGAGCTCCAGTCTGGCGAGCGGGGCGCCCAGGCAGAAATGGATTCCGGCGCCGAAGGTGATGTGCGGGTTGTCGGCGCGGGCGAGGTCGAGCCGGTCGGGGTCGGCGAAGCGCTCGGGGTCGCGGTTGGCGGAGCCGAAGAGCAGGGCGATCTCGGCGCCGCGCGGGATGGTCACGCCGCGGACCTCTATGTCCTCCAGGACCCAGCGCTCGAACATCTGCAGCGGGGTGTCCCAGCGCATCAGTTCCTCGATCGCGGTGGGCAGCAGTCCGTCCACCGCGCCGCGCAGCCGGGCGAGTTCCCCGGGGTGGCGGAACAGCGCCCACCAGCCGTTGCCGGTGGTGTTGACGGTCGCCTCGTGGCCGGCGTTGAGCAGCAGCACGCAGGTGGAGACCATCTCCTGCTCGCTGAGCGCGTCGGAGCCCTCCTGGGCCTGGATGAGCGCGCTGATCAGGTCGTCGCCCGGGTTCGCCCGGCGCTCGCGGATCAGCGCGCGCAGGTAGTCGGAGAACTCCGTGCTCGCGGTGACGGCCCGGCGGGCGGCCTCCTCGGTCGGGTTGAGCTCGAACATCCCGGTGATGTCGGCGGACCACGGCCGCAGCAGGTGCCGGTCGCCCGCCGGGACGCCGAGCATCTCGGCGATCACGGCGACCGGCAGCGGCTCGGCGACGGTGGCGATCAGGTCGCCGCCACCGGCCGCGAGCAGGTCGTCGACCAGTTCCCCGGCCAGCCGCCGCACGGTCGGGCGCAGCCCCTCGACCATGCGCGGGGTGAAGGCCTTGGAGACCAGCCGGCGGATCCGGGTGTGGTCGGGCGCCTCCAGGTCGAGCAGCCCGTGGTCGTTGAGGGTGTGGAAGGGCTCGTGCGCCGGGTCGGGTTCGGGGCGGCCGAACTCCGCGTGGCTGAAGCGGTGGGTGTAGGTGCGGCCGAGCCGGCGGTCGCGCAGCAGCGCGCTGACGTCCTCGTGGCGGGCGACGAGCCACTGGTTCGTCGGCTCGAAGTAGCTGACCGGCGCGTGTTCGCGCAGTTCGGCGTACGCGTCGTACGGGTGGGCCACGAACGCCGCCGACCAGGGGTCGAACTTCGCCGTCGTCGTCATCGGTCGATCACTCCTGGCCGTGCGGGGGAGCCGGAAGGATCATCGTACGCACGCGGTACGTCTGTGAAGAGACCCCTGCGGCCGCCGTTTCCTCAGCCCCGTTCCGTCACCAGCCGCCGCACGAGCTCCGGCAGCGCCCGGGAGATCGGCTCCCGGATCACCTCGGCCGCGGCCGCGTCGAAGGGGGTCGGCTCGCCGTTCACCACGATCAGCCGCGCACCGGCTTCCAGCGCGATCTGCGGCAGCGACGCCACCGGGTAGACCTGCAGGCTGGTGCCCACCGCGATGAAGAGGTCGCAGGCCTTGGCGATGGCGTCGGCCTGCTGGAGCACCGCCGGGTCCAGCGCCTCCCCGAACATCACCGTGCGCGGCTTGAGGATCCCCCCGCACTCCCGGCAGGCCGGATCCGGCTCCCCCGCCACGACCCGCTCCAGCGCCTCCGCCATCGAACCGACCACCCGGCAGCGCAGGCACTGCGTCTCCCGGGCGGTGCCGTGCAGTTCGAGCACCTTGCGCGGGGTCAGCCCGGCCGCCCGGTGCAGCCCGTCCACGTTCTGGGTGAGCACCCGCAGCGGCAGCCCGGAGCGCTCCAGGTCGACCAGCGCCCGGTGCCCGGCGTTCGGCTCGGCGGCCGACGCGCCGGTCTCCAGCCGCATCCGCCAGGACCGTCGGCGCACGTCCGGATCGGCCTTGTACGGCCCGATGGTGACCAGCTCCTGCGCCGACGGGTCCTTCTGCCACAGGCCGTTCGGGCCGCGGTAGTCGGGGATGCCGGAGTCGGTCGAGATGCCCGCGCCGGTGAGCACGGCGATCAGGGGGCGCTTCGCGTTCATACCCGGGACGGTACGGGCGCCCGCCCCGCCCCGGCCACCGAAAATCCAGGTGCGCCGGGTCAACTCCCCCCGCACACTGGGCCGGTCGCCCGCCGTACCGCGAAGGAGCCCCGTGCAGGGAGCAGTCAGCGTCTCGCCCGCCCAGATCCCCGAGCTGCTGCTCGGACTCGCCACCGTCCGTCCGGTGTTCCTCTGGGGCGCACCCGGGATCGGCAAGTCCTCCCTGGTCAGGGCGTTCGCCGAGTCGCTCGGCCTGGAGTGCGTGAGCCTGGTCGGCACCCAGCTCGCCCCGGAGGACCTGATCGGCGTCCCGCAGCTCACCCCGGACGGCCGCTCCCGGTTCTGCCCGCCCGAGCAGATCGCCCGCGACGAGCCGTACTGCCTCTTCCTGGACGAGCTCAACGCCGCCTCACCGGACGTCCAGAAGGCCTTCTACTCGCTGATCCTGGACCGCCGGATCGGCTCCTACGAGCTGCCGCCCGGCTCGATCGTGATCGGCGCCGGCAACCGCGCCACCGACGGCGCGCTCGCCCGCCCGATGGCGTCCGCGCTGGTCAACCGCATGATCCACGTCCATCTGCGGGCCAGCGCCGAGGACTGGCTGCGCTGGGCGGCCGGCGCCGGCATCCACCCCTGGGTCGTCGACTACCTCACCGACCGCCCCGACCACCTGTGGTCCGCCCCGCCCAAGACCGAGGAGCCGTTCTCCACCCCGCGCGCCTGGCACATGCTCTCCGACGCGCTGCACTCCTTCGGGCCCACGCTGGACGAGGAGACCCTCAAGGTCCTCGGGTACGGCCTGCTCACCCCGCAGCACGCGATCGCCTTCAGCGGCTACGCGAAGATCGTCCGCAACTCGTACGGCATCGAGGCGATCCTCAAGGGCGACGCCCGCTGGCCGCACCGGCCGGAGGACCGCGACCTGCTCTACTACCTCGCCGACTCCTTCCGCGGCCGCCTCGTCAAGGAGCTGCCCGCCAGCAAGGAGCACGCCTCCGGGGCGTAGCGGCAGACCGCCTTCCGGGCCAAGTCGCTGCTGGTACAGCTGGCCGAGATCTCGGTCGAGGTCGCCCAGACGGTGATCGCCGACGGCGCCGACGGCAACCCGCTGCTGCCCTCCTGGTTCCTGATCGAGGCCGCCCGGGACATGCCCCGCCTGGTCGAGGCCCGCCGGTGAAGTCCGCCGCCGGGAAGAAGTCCGAGCAGAGGCCCGACCCGGGCGCCGAGGCCTTCGCCGAGGGTGTCCGGCTGCTGCGCCGCAACACCGCCCTCGCGGCCCTGCCCGCCGGGTTCTGCCGCACCGAGACGTGCGAGCTCGCCCCGCCGGGCGGCTGGGCGGTGGTGGACTCCAACGGCACCGTGCACGTCAACCCGCGCCGCCGGGCCGAGCCCGAGGAGTGGGCCTGGGTGCTCGCCCACGCCCTGCTGCACCTCGGCTTCGGCCACGTCCCGGCCGCCCGCGGCCCCCGGGTCCAGCCGGACGACCACGCGGCCGCCGCCCGCTGCGCGGTGGTCAACCGCTTCCTGGCCACCTTCACGGTCGGCCGCGCCCCGGTCGTCCTCCCGCAGGAGTACCCCGGCGGCGACGAGGAGGAGCTGGCCGCCCGCTGGCGCCGCGACGGGCTGCCGCCGGCCGGTGCCGCCGGGACGGCCGGCACCGCCGACCGCGACCAGCTGCTGGTCGAATGGACCGGCTGCGGCCGTGACCCCAAGGACTGGGAGACCGCCTTCGCGGCCGCGCTCACCCGCACCGTGTCCGCCGCGATGGACCGGGCCGGCGGCCGGGTCGACGAGAAGACCGGCGAGCGCCTGCCCGAACGCCCCTGGACCAGGGCGCTCAACTGGTTCGTCTCCTCGTACCCGCTGCTCGGCGGCATCGCGGCCGGGCTCACCCTCGTGGCGGACGCCGAACTCGCCCGCGCCCACGGCATCGACGTCGCCGCCGTCAACGCCGAGGCCGGGGAGGTCTACGTCAACCCGCTGCGCCGGTACACCGACGAGGAGTGGCGGTTCATCCTCGGCCACGAGATGCTGCACGCCGCCCTGCGGCACGGCGAGCGCCGCGGCGGGCGGGACCCGTTCCTGTTCAACGTCGCCGCCGACTACGTCATCAACGGCTGGCTGCTGGAGATGGGCGTCGGCGACATGCCCGAAGGCCTGCTGCACGACCCGCGGTTGAAGGGCCTGTCGGCCGAGGAGGTGTACGACCGGATCGTCCGCGACCAGCGCCGGATCCGCCGGCTCGCCACCCTGGCCGGGAAGAACCGCCCGGACATCCTCGGGCAGCCGCTGGACCGCGGCCCGCGCGACTACGTGGACCTCGACGACTTCTACCGGCGCGGCCTGCAGCAGGGCTTCGAGCTGCACGGGCGCGAACGCGGCCTGCTCCCGGCCGGGTTGGTCGAGGAGATCCGGGCGCTGGCCCATCCGCCGCTCCCCTGGGACGCCCGACTGGCCCGCTGGTTCGACGAGTTCGTCCCCCGACCGGAGCCGGTGCGCAGCTACTCCCGCCCCGCCCGCCGGCAGTCCGCGACCCCGGACATCCCCCGGGCCGGCCGCCACCACCCCGAGGAGGAGGTGCCGCGCTGCACCTTCGGGGTCGTCCTGGACACCTCCGGCTCGATGGACCGGGTGCTGCTCGGCAAGGCGCTCGGCGCGATCGCCTCGTACGCCGCCGCCCGGGACGTCCCCGCCGCCCGGGTGGTGCACTGCGACGCCGCCCCGCACGACGCCGGGTACCTCCCGGTCGACGACATCGCCGGACGGGTCAGGGTGCACGGGCGCGGCGGCACCGTCCTCCAGCCCGGCATCGACCTGCTGGAGCGGGCCGAGGACTTCCCGCCCGGAGCGCCCGTCCTGGTCATCACCGACGGCGAGTGCGACGTGCTGCGACTGCGCCGCGAGCACGCCTTCCTCGTCCCCCGCGGTGCCGGGCTGCCCTTCACCCCGCGTGGACCGGTCTTCCGGATGAGCTGACCGGCGTCACCGGAAGGTCAGACCAGTACCGGCCGCGGGGCGGCGGCCGGACGGGCCAGCGGCGCCAGCGCGACCAGGTAGCAGGCGGCGGCGAGCGGGACGAAGGCCAGGTCGGCGCCCGCGGCGACGGTGCCCAGCAGCACCAGCACCGGGCTCCACCAGCGCAGCGTCCGGGCCGCTCCCACCGACGCGGCCGTCACCAGCGCCAGCAGACCGACGTAGAACAGCAGCGGCCCGTCCTGGTAGACGACCGGCAGCACGCCCGGGACCTCCTGCACCCGGTCGAACAGCCGCGACTGCTCGGCCTTGTCCGCCGCCACCACGCCGACGACCAGGTCGATGCCGATCTGCGCCAGCGAGCAGAGCAGCCCCGCGAACGCCGTCCCCAGCGCCGCCCCGACCGCGATCCGCCCGGCCGCGCCGCCCGGGGCGAGCCGCCGGCGCAGGGCCAGGAAGACCGGGGCGAACAGCAGCAGTCCGGCGAACATCGCGGTGTGGCCGGCCGTCCAGCCGAGGCCCGGCTGGCGGGAGCCCGGCACCAGGCGGATGCCGCCGTAGAGCGCCATCAGGGCGGGCGCGCCGACGACGGCGTACGGGGTGAGGCGGCTGAGCTGCGTGGCGTTCATCTGCGGTCTCCTGCGGTGTCCGTGGTCCGTTCCGACACCGCACAGCCTGTCCGCCGGGGCCCTCGTCCCGGATCGCCCGCACCGGCGAACCCGCCGCCTCCCCCGCAGGAGGGATCCCGCGCGCGGGCGCCGGTCAGGACTCCCCCGCCACCACCGCCCCCGCCTCGTACGCGAACACCACCGCGTGCACCCGGTCCCGCAGTCCGAGCTTGCTCAGCACATTGCTGACGTGCGTCTTCACCGTGTGCTCGCTGACCACCAGCTCGGCCGCGATCTCCGCGTTGGACAGCCCCCGCGCGATCAGCCGCAGCGTCTCCTGCTCGCGCAGGGTGAGCTGCTCCAGCAGCTTGGACGGCGGCCGCACCGCCCGCTCGGGAGCCCCCGGCCGGCGGGCGGCGAACTCGCCGATCAGCCGCCTGGTCACCGAGGGCGCGAGCAGCGCCTCCCCCGAGGCGACCATCCGCACCCCGTGCGCCAGGTCGTCCCGCCGGACGTCCTTGAGCAGGAAGCCGCTGGCGCCCGCGTACAGCGCGTCGAAGACGTAGTCGTCGATGTCGAAGGTGGTCAGCATGATCACCTTGGTGGCCGGGAACTCCGCGCACACCCGGCGGGCCGCCTCCAGCCCGTCCATCACCGGCATCCGGACGTCCAGCAGCAGGACGTCCGGGCCGTGCGCGCGCACCGCCTCGACCGCCTCGGCCCCGTCGGACGCCTCGGCCACCACCTCGATGTCCGGCTGCGCGTCCAGGATCATCCCGAACCCGGCCCGCACCAACTCCTGGTCGTCCGCGACGACCACCCGGATCGGCGTCATCCGCCCACCCCCTCCACCGTGCCCGCGCCCAGCGGCAGCCGGGCGCTCACCAGAAAACCCCTGCCCTGCGGCCCCGGCCCGGCCTCGGCCCGTCCGCCGCAGGCCGCCGCCCGCTCCCGGATGCCGACCAGGCCGCGCCCGCCGGACCAGCCGACCACCGTGCGGTCGGCCTTCGGCGCCACCCCGTTGCCGTTGTCGGAGACCACGACCTCCAGCACGTCCCCGGCCCGGCGCACCCGGATCGCCGCCCGGTCGGCCCCGGAGTGCTTGACCGTGTTGGTCAGCGCCTCCTGCACGATCCGGTACGCCGCCGCCTCCACGTCGGCCGGCAACCCGCCCCCGCCCTCCGGGAGTTCGAGGTCCACCCGCAGGCCCGCCCCGCGCACCCGCTCGGCCACGTCGGCGAGTTCGGCCAGCCTGGGCTGCGGCGCCAACTCCCGGCCCGCCTCCGGGTCCTTCAACACCCCGAGCACCCGACGCAGTTGGACCATCGCGTCGCGGCCGGCGTCGGCGATGGTGTCGAACGCGCGGATCGCCCGGTCCGGATCGCTGCGCACCACCACCGGCCCGGCCTCGGCCTGGATCACCATCAGCGAGACGGCGTGCGCCAGGATGTCGTGCATCTCCCGGGCGATCCGGGCGCGCTCCTCCGCGACCGCCCGCGCGGCATCGCTCGCCGCCCGCTCACCGGCCTCCCGGGCCCGCTCCGCCTGCACCCGGGCCAACTGCCGCTGAGCCCGCACCAACGAGCCGAAGACGTACGAGCCGACCGAGGTGAGCAGGCTGAACACCATGCCGTTCGGCGAGTGCGTCCCGACCACGTTGCCGACCACCGTGATCGCCAGCACCGACCAGCGCACCCGGTCAGAGCAGCGCTCCGCCACCGTGTAGAGGCCGATGACGCCCGCCAGCGGCACCTGGGCGTTCGCCGAGTGCGCCAGCACCGACAGCGCGATCTCGGCCGCGCTGTACAGCGCGAGCACGGTCAGCGGCGCCCTGCGCCGCCACGGCAGCGGCGCCGCGGTGGCCACCGCCAGCAGGTAGACCCACGCGGACCAGTGCGGTTCGTCGTTGTACACGGCCCAGGCCGCGACGCCCGCGGAGGCCACCGCCAGCAGCGAATCCAGCACGTACGGGTTCAGCCCGTCCGTCCGGCTCCGCCGGCACGTCGCACGCTCCACCCCGGTACCTCCCCCGTCGCCGGGGACCCGGCCCCCGCGGAGAAGATCATGCCCTACCGGCAGGACCTCCGGTACGGCCCGGTCAGGCACCGCTGACCGTCACACCGCCGGACTCCGCCCGCGCGGTGATGCTGTGCGCCGCCCCCGGCTGCGTGGGGACGCCCACGTCCACCCCGCCGTTCGCCGCGTGCGCGTCCACCGCGTACGCCTCGCCGCGCGGCACGCTCACGTGCACCCCGCCACTGGTCGTCCTCGCCTCCAGGGTCGACGGCGCGGCGGCGAAGTCGGCCCTCACCCCACCGTTCACCGAGGTCAGCTTCGCCTTCGGGGAGGTCAGCCCGCTCGCCTCCACCCCGCCGTTGGTCACCTCGGCCACCGCCTCGCCGGCCAGCCCGTTCAGCTTGACGCCGCCGTTGGTCTCCTTCACCCGCACCGTGGTCCCGGCCGGCACCCGCACGGTGTACCCGATCCCGCAGCTGTCGCAGTCGTACGTCAGCCGGAGCACGCCGTCCTTCACCTCGTGCGTGCTCTTCGGCGCGTCCCCCCGGTAGTTCTGCTTCTCGACCACGTGCACGGTGTCGCCGTCGCCGGTCACCTCCACACCGCCGTTCCGCCCCTCGACCACCAGCTCCTTGATCGACTCGGCCACCCCGTAACTGACCGTCCGGTGCTCGGAGTCGTCCCCGATCGGCAGACAGCCCGACATCCCGACCAGCACCCCCGCCGTGATCGCCATCGCGCCCAGCGCCCGCTTCATTCCGGCTCCCTTCGCAAGCCCCGTCCTGCCGACACCGAGAACCCTGCCGCGGCCACCCCCGCGCCGCCTCCCTCCCCGGAGCGGTTCCCGCGACTCCCCCGCACGGGTGAGTCCGTCGGGCGCGCCCTCCCCGCCCGGCCCCGGGAACGCCGCAGGGCGGCCACCCCGTGAGGGGTGACCGCCCTGCGATCAGCGGCCGTCGCCGGCCGGAGAGGTGACTCAGCCGGTGTACGGGCCGTAGTCGTAGTCGTCCAGCGGAACCGCCTGGCCGGAGCCGGCGCCGAAGGGCGACAGGTCGTAGTCGTCGTAGCCGACGGCCGAGTACATCGCGGCCTTGGCCTCCTCGGTCGGCTCGACCCGGATGTTGCGGTAGCGGGGCAGACCCGTACCGGCCGGGATGAGCTTACCGAGGATGACGTTCTCCTTGAGGCCCAGCAGCGGGTCCGACTTGGCGTGGATCGCCGCGTCGGTGAGGACCCGGGTCGTCTCCTGGAAGGAGGCGGCCGACAGCCAGGACTCGGTGGCCAGCGAGGCCTTGGTGATACCCATCAGCTGCGGACGGCCGGAGGCGGGGTGACCGCCCTCGGCGACCACACGACGGTTCTCGGTCTCGAAGCGGCCGCGCTCGACGAGCTCGCCCGGGAGCAGCTCGGCGTCGCCCGACTCGATGATCGTCACGCGGCGGAGCATCTGCCGGATGATGATCTCGATGTGCTTGTCGTGGATCGACACACCCTGCGAGTTGTAGACCTTCTGGACCTCGGCGACCAGGTGGACCTGGACGGCACGCTGGCCCATGATGCGCAGGACGTCGTGCGGGTTGGTGGCACCCATGGTCAGCTTCTGGCCGACCTCGACCGCCTCGCCCTCGCTGACCAGGAGCTTGACACGCTTGGAGACCGGGTAGGCGATCTCGTCGGTGCCGTCGTCCGGGGTGATGACGATCTTGCGGGTCTTCTCGGTGTCCTCGATCCGCGCCCGGCCGGTGGCCTCCGAGATCGGGGCCACACCCTTGGGGGTACGGGCCTCGAACAGCTCGACGACACGCGGCAGACCCTGGGTGATGTCGTCACCGGCCACACCACCGGTGTGGAAGGTACGCATCGTCAGCTGGGTACCGGGCTCACCGATGGACTGGGCGGCGATGATGCCGACCGCCTCACCGATGTCGACCAGCTTGCCGGTGGCCAGCGAGCGGCCGTAGCAGAAGGCACAGGTGCCGACGGCCGACTCACAGGTCAGGATCGAGCGGGTCTTGACCTCGCTGATGCCGTGGCGGATCAGCTCGTCGATCAGCACGTCACCGAGGTCGGTGTTCGCGGTGGCCAGCAGCTTGCCGTCGACGGTGATGTCCTCGGCGAGCATGCGGGCGTACACGCTGGTCTCGACGTCGTCGGCCTTGCGCAGCACGCCGTCCGCGCCCACGGAGCCGATCGCCAGCTTCAGGCCGCGCTCGGTGCCGCAGTCCTCCTCGCGGATGATGACGTCCTGGGAGACGTCGACCAGACGACGGGTGAGGTAACCGGAGTCGGCGGTACGGAGGGCGGTGTCGGCCAGACCCTTACGGGCACCGTGGGTGGAGATGAAGTACTCCAGCACGGTGAGACCCTCACGGAACGACGCCTTGATGGGTCGCGGGATGGTCTCGTTCTTGGCGTTCGACACCAGACCACGCATACCGGCGATCTGGCGCATCTGCATCATGTTTCCACGAGCACCCGAGTCGACCATCATGAAGATGGGGTTCGTCTTCGGGAAGTTCGCGGCCATGGCGTCCGCGACCTCGTTGGTCGCCTGGGTCCAGATGCCGACGAGCTCCTGCTTGCGCTCGTCGTTGGTGATCAGACCGCGCTCGTACTGCTTCTGGACCTTCTCCGCCTTCGCCTCGAAGCCCTCCAGGATCTGGGGCTTGCTCGGCGGGACGATGACGTCCGAGATCGAGACGGTGACACCCGAGCGGGTCGACCAGTGGAAGCCGGCCGCCTTCAGGTTGTCCAGGGTCGCCGCGACGACGACCTTGGGGTAGCGCTCCGCCAGGTCGTTGACGATCGCGGAGAGCTGCTTCTTGCCCACCTCGTAGTCGACGAACGGGTAGTCCTCGGGCAGCAGCTCGTTGAAGAGCGCGCGGCCCAGGGTGGTGGTCAGGCGGAAGGGCTCGCCGTCGTACCAGGTCGGCTGACCGTCCTCGTCCACCGGAGCGGTCCAGCCGCGCGGCGGCACGGTGCCGGCCGGCAGGCGCAGCTCGATCGGGGCCTGGACGTCCAGGTCGCGGGCGTCGAAGGCCATGATCGCCTCGGCGGTCGACGAGAAGGTGCGACCGGCGCCCTTCACGTTCTCGCGGTCCGAGGTCAGGAAGAACAGACCGAGCACCATGTCCTGGGTCGGCATGGTGACGGGACGACCGTCGGCCGGCTTCAGGATGTTGTTCGAGGACAGCATCAGGATGCGGGCCTCGGCCTGCGCCTCCGCGGAGAGCGGCAGGTGGACGGCCATCTGGTCACCGTCGAAGTCCGCGTTGAACGCGGTGCAGACGAGCGGGTGGATCTGGATGGCCTTGCCCTCGACCAGCTGCGGCTCGAAGGCCTGGATGCCGAGGCGGTGCAGGGTGGGCGCACGGTTCAGCAGGACCGGGTGCTCGGCGATGACCTCTTCGAGCACGTCCCACACGACCGGACGGGCACGCTCGACCATGCGCTTGGCCGACTTGATGTTCTGCGCGTGGTTCAGGTCGACCAGGCGCTTCATCACGAACGGCTTGAAGAGCTCCAGCGCCATGGCCTTCGGCAGACCGCACTGGTGCAGCTTGAGCTGCGGGCCGACGACGATGACCGAACGGGCCGAGTAGTCGACTCGCTTGCCGAGCAGGTTCTGGCGGAAACGACCCTGCTTGCCCTTCAGCATGTCGCTGAGGGACTTCAGCGGGCGGTTGCCCGGGCCGGTGACCGGACGGCCGCGGCGGCCGTTGTCGAACAGCGCGTCGACGGCCTCCTGGAGCATGCGCTTCTCGTTGTTCACGATGATCTCGGGGGCACCGAGGTCGAGCAGGCGCTTCAGGCGGTTGTTGCGGTTGATCACGCGGCGGTACAGGTCGTTCAGGTCGGAGGTCGCGAAGCGGCCACCGTCCAGCTGCACCATCGGACGCAGGTCCGGCGGGATGACCGGGACGCAGTCCAGCACCATGCCGTTGGGCTTGTTGGTGGTCTGCAGGAACGCGGAGACGACCTTGAGGCGCTTCAGCGCACGGGTCTTCTTCTGGCCCTTGCCGGTGCGGATGATCTCGCGGAGACGCTCGGACTCCTCCGCCAGGTCGAAGTTCTCCAGGCGGTCCTTGAGGGCCGCCGCGCCCATCGAGCCGGAGAAGTAGGTGCCGAAGCGGTCGCGCAGCTCGCGGTAGAGCAGCTCGTCGCCCTCCAGGTCCTGGACCTTGAGGTTCTTGAAGCGGGCCCACACCTCGTCGAGGCGGTCGAGCTCGCGCTGCGCGCGGTCGCGCAGCTGCTTCATCTCGCGCTCGGCGCCCTCGCGCACCTTGCGGCGCACGTCGGCCTTGGCGCCCTCGGCCTCCAGCTCGGCCAGGTCGGTCTCGGCCTTCTTGGCGCGGGCTTCGAGGTCGGAGTCGCGGCGGTTCTCGATCTGCTGGCGCTCGACCGAGACGTGCGCCTCCAGGGACGGCAGGTCGCGCTGGCGGCGCTCGTCGTCGACCCAGGTGATCATGTAGGCGGCGAAGTAGATGACCTTCTCGAGGTCCTTCGGCGCCAGGTCCAGCAGGTAGCCCAGGCGGGACGGCACGCCCTTGAAGTACCAGATGTGGGTGACCGGGGCGGCCAGCTCGATGTGGCCCATCCGCTCACGGCGCACCTTGGCGCGGGTCACCTCGACGCCGCAGCGCTCACAGATGATGCCCTTGAAGCGGACGCGCTTGTACTTGCCGCAGTAGCACTCCCAGTCCCGGGTGGGGCCGAAGATCTTCTCGCAGAAGAGCCCGTCCTTTTCCGGCTTCAGGGTGCGGTAGTTGATGGTCTCCGGCTTCTTGACCTCGCCGTGCGACCACTGGCGGATGTCGTCGGCGGTGGCCAGGCCGATGCGGAGCTCGTCGAAGAAGTTGACGTCAAGCACTGGTCGTCAAGCCCTCTTTCGTAAGTCGAGAGTCGTTCATGTGGTCTGAGGGGGGCCTGGGGGCGGGCCGGCCGCGGTCGTGCGGCCGGCCCAACCTCCGTCAGACCTCTTCGACGCTGCTGGGCTCGCGCCGGGACAGGTCGATGCCGAGCTCCTCGGCGGCGCGGAACACGTCCTCGTCGGAGTCCCGCATCTCGATGGACTGGCCGTCCGAGGACAGCACCTCCACGTTGAGGCAGAGCGACTGCATTTCCTTGATGAGGACCTTGAAGGACTCGGGAATGCCGGGCTCGGGGATGTTCTCGCCCTTGACGATGGCCTCGTAGACCTTGACTCGGCCGAGGACGTCGTCGGACTTGATGGTGAGCAGCTCCTGCAGGGCGTAGGCCGCGCCGTACGCCTCGAGGGCCCACACCTCCATCTCACCGAAGCGCTGACCACCGAACTGCGCCTTACCACCGAGCGGCTGCTGGGTGATCATCGAGTACGGGCCGGTCGACCGGGCGTGCAGCTTGTCGTCGACCAGGTGGTGCAGCTTGAGGATGTACATGTAGCCGACCGAGATCGGCATCGGGAACGGCTCGCCGGAGCGGCCGTCGAACAGCCGGGCCTTGCCGGTGGAGTTCACCAGGCGCTCACCGTCACGGGTGAGGGTGGTGTTGTCCAGCAGGCCGGTGATCTCGTCCTCGCGGGCGCCGTCGAAGACCGGGGTGGCGAGGTTGGTGCCGCCCTCGACCTGGTCGGCGCCGATCGCCTGCAGGCGCTTGGCCCACTCGTCGGCGAGGCCGGAGACGTCCCAGCCCTGCTTGGCGAGCCACCCGAGGTGGATCTCCAGGACCTGTCCCGGGTTCATTCGGGACGGGACACCCAGCGGGTTGAGGATGATGTCGACCGGGGTGCCGTCCTCCAGGAACGGCATGTCCTCGACCGGCAGGATCTTGGAGATGACGCCCTTGTTGCCGTGACGGCCGGCGAGCTTGTCACCGTTGGTGATCTTGCGCTTCTGGGCCACGTAGACGCGGACCAGCTGGTTGACGCCCGGGGGAAGCTCGTCGCCCTCCTCGCGGTCGAAGACGCGGACGCCGATGACCTTGCCGGACTCACCGTGCGGCACCTTCAGCGAGGTGTCGCGGACCTCGCGCGCCTTCTCACCGAAGATCGCGCGGAGCAGGCGCTCCTCGGGGGTCAGCTCGGTCTCACCCTTCGGGGTGACCTTGCCGACCAGGATGTCGCCGGTGACGACGTCGGCGCCGATGCGGATGATGCCGCGCTCGTCGAGGTCGGCGAGGACCTCCTCGGAGACGTTCGGGATGTCCCGGGTGATCTCCTCGGGGCCGAGCTTGGTGTCACGGGCGTCGACCTCGTGCTCCTCGATGTGGATCGAGGAGAGGACGTCGTCCTGCACGAGGCGCTGCGACAGGATGATCGCGTCCTCGTAGTTGTGACCCTCCCACGACATGAACGCCACGAGCAGGTTCTTGCCGAGGGCCATCTCGCCCTCGTCGGTGCACGGGCCGTCGGCCAGGACCTGGCCGGCCTCGACCCGGGCGCCCTCGTCCACGAGCACCTTCTGGTTGAAGGAGGTGCCCTGGTTGGAGCGGGTGAACTTGGCGGCGCGGTACGTGGTGTACGTGCCGTCGTCGTTGGCCACGGTGACGTAGTCGGCCGAGACCTCCTGGACGACACCGGCCTTCTCGGCGGTGATGACGTCCGCGGCGTCGACGGCGCAGCGGTACTCCATGCCGGTACCGACCAGCGGAGCCTCGCTCTTCAGCAGCGGCACCGCCTGGCGCATCATGTTCGAGCCCATGAGCGCGCGGTTGGCGTCGTCGTGCTCGAGGAACGGGATCATGGCGGTCGCGACCGACACCATCTGGCGCGGCGAGACGTCCATGTAGTCGATCTCGGAGCCCGGGATGTAGTCGATCTCGCCACCACGGCGGCGGACCAGGACGCGCGGCTCGGCGAAGTGCAGGTCCGCGGTCAGCGGCGCGTTCGCCTGGGCGATGACGTAGCGGTCCTCCTCGTCGGCGGTCAGGTAGTCGACCTGCTCGGTGACCACACCGTCGACGACCTTGCGGTACGGCGTCTCGATGAAGCCGAACGCGTTGACCCGGCCGTACGAGGCCAGCGAGCCGATCAGACCGATGTTCGGGCCTTCGGGGGTCTCGATCGGACACATGCGGCCGTAGTGCGAGGGGTGCACGTCACGGACCTCGAAGCCGGCGCGCTCACGGGAGAGACCGCCGGGGCCGAGCGCGGACAGACGACGCTTGTGGGTCAGGCCCGACAGCGGGTTCGTCTGGTCCATGAACTGCGACAGCTGGCTGGTGCCGAAGAACTCCTTGATGGAGGCGACGACCGGCCGGATGTTGATCAGGGTCTGCGGCGTGATCGCCTCGACGTCCTGGGTGGTCATGCGCTCGCGCACGACGCGCTCCATACGGGCGAGACCCGTACGGACCTGGTTCTGGATGAGCTCGCCGACGTTGCGCAGGCGGCGGTTGCCGAAGTGGTCGATGTCGTCGACCTCGACCACGATGTCGCGGCCCTCGCCGTCACGCCACTCGGTCTCGCCCGCGTGCAGCTTCACCAGGTACTTGATCGCACCGATGATGTCGGGCTCGGTGAGCACGCCGGAGTCCAGCGACTCGGCGTTGCCCAGCTTGCGGTTGACCTTGTAGCGGCCGACCTTGGCCAGGTCGTAGCGCTTCGGGTTGAAGTACAGGTTCTCCAGCAGCGTCTGCGCGGCCTCGCGCGTCGGCGGCTCGCCCGGACGCAGCTTGCGGTAGATGTCCAGCAGCGCGTCGTCCTGGCCCTGGGTGTGGTCCTTCTCCAGGGTGTTGCGCATGGACTCGTACTCGCCGAACTCCTCGAGGATCATCTCGTTGGTCCAGCCGAGGGCCTTCAGCAGCACGGTGACGGACTGCTTGCGCTTGCGGTCGATGCGGACGCCGACCATGTCGCGCTTGTCGATCTCCATCTCCAGCCAGGCACCACGCGAGGGGATGACCTTGCAGGAGTAGATGTCCTTGTCGGACACCTTGTCCAGGGTGGAGTCGAAGTACACACCCGGGGAGCGGACCAGCTGCGACACGACGACACGCTCGGTGCCGTTGATCACGAACGTGCCCTTGTGGGTCATGAGCGGGAAGTCGCCCATGAAGACCGTCTGAGACTTGATCTCACCGGTCTCGTTGTTGGTGAACTCGGCCGTGACGAAGAGCGGGGCCGCGTACGTGAAGTCGCGGTCCTTGCACTCGTCAATGGAGTTCTTCGGCGGCTCGAAACGGTGGTCGCGGAAGGTCAGGGACATCGACCCGCTGAAGTCCTCGATCGGCGAGATCTCCTCGAAGATCTCCTCCAGACCGGACTTGGTGGGGACGTCCAGACCAGACTCCAGCGCCTCCTCGACCCGGGACTTCCAGGCCGCGTTGCCGAGCAGCCAGTCAAAGCTCTCGGTCTGCAGGGCCAGGAGGTTCGGGACCTCGAGGGGCTCCTTGATCTTCGCGAAGGAGACGCGGAGCGGGGCGGTGGATGCGGCGGAATTGTTCGAGGCGTTGCGCGGCGCGGCCAAGAGGGGGGTCCTTCCGAGGGCTCGGAGCTCACTACGCGCGTACCAGCCGGGCCTGCATGGGCTTGGTCCCGCCTCCCTCGCCATCGGCCTCTGCCGGAGTCGAAACCCCAGGTCAGAGCCGCTTTGCGGAGGCGGTGCCAGACCCCTTCAGGGCAACGCAAACTCCGGGCGACGAGTCACGGAGCAGCTAACAGGCAGCGCAAAGGGACAGTGTAGCCAAAGGCCACACTGCTGTCCAGCTCTGATTCGGAGACCGAATCGGAGACTCCTCCCGGTAGCCGGCGGGCGCGGACGCCCACCGGGTACTGCTCTAACTCACGTGGAGTCACTTCCCGCCGGAGCCACTGGTTATGCATCCAGCAGCGGACCAACCGGGCGGACTCGCGCCTTGAGAATCGCGCGCCGCGCCGGGTTCGTCAAGGGCCCGCCTGCGGGGCGGACCTCGCCCTGTTCATCGGTCCGGACGCCCCCGGCGTTACAGATGCCGTGGTGGGGACCACCCCGACGACGGTGATCACCATACCGCTCGCCACCGACAGTGCCGAGTGAGCGATCGGCCACACCGGTGGACCGCGCCGGGCGGAACGGCGGAACGGGGCGGGAAGCGGCCCGCCCCGGGAACGCGAAAAGGCCGGGCCGACCACCCGCAAGGGTGATCGGCCCGGCCGTACGCCCCCTCAGAGGGGGCGCGAGATCACTTGACGGTGACCTTGGCGCCGGCGCCCTCGAGGGCAGCCTTGGCCTTCTCGGCAACGTCCTTGGCAACCTTCTCCAGGACCTTGGCACCAGCGGTGTCAACGAGGTCCTTGGCCTCCTTCAGGCCGAGGGAGGTCAGGGTGCGCACCTCCTTGATGACCTGGATCTTCTTGTCGCCGGCCGACTCGAGGATGACGTCGAACTCGTCCTGCTCCTCGACAGCGGCCTCGGCGCCACCGGCACCGCCGGCAACGGCGGCCACGGCGACCGGGGCGGCAGCGGTGACGTCGAACTTCTCCTCGAAGGCCTTCACGAAGGCAGCGAGCTCGATGAGGGTGAGCTCCTCGAACTGCGCGAGCAGCTCGTCCTGGGTCAGCTTCGCCATGATGGCGTCCTTCCACTAAATCGGCAGGTGGTGCCGTATGTACGGGTTGGGCGGGCACGGGCCCGCAGCGAGGCGTGAGCCTGCCGAACTACTCGGCGGCAGCGTCCTCGGCGGCGGGAGCCGGCGTACCGGCACCGCCCTGCTCGACCTTGTCGCGCAGCGCGTCCACGGTGCGGACGAGCTTCGACGGCAGGGCCTGGAAGAGCGCGGCAGCCTGGGACTGCTTGGCCTTCAGGGCACCCGCCAGCTTGGCGAGCAGCACCTCGCGGGACTCGAGGTCCGCGAGCTTCTTGATCTCGTCGGCGGACAGCGCCTTACCGTCAAGGACACCGCCCTTGATGACGAGAGCGGGGTTCTCCTTGGCGAAGTCACGCAGAGCCTTCGCCGACTCCACCGGGTCACCGGTGACGAAGGCGACAGCCGTCGGACCGTTGAACAGGTCGTCGAGCTCCGTGATCCCGACCTCATTGGCCGCGATCTTGGTCAGCGTGTTCTTCACCACGGCGTACTCGGCGTTCTCGCCGAGCGAGCGACGCAGGGTCTTGACCTGCTTCACCGAGAGACCGCGGTACTCGGTCAGCAGCGCCGCGGTGGAGCCACGGAACTTGTCCGTGATCTCGGCGACGGCGGCAGCCTTGTCGGGCCTGGCCATAGGCTTACGCCTCCTTCCGTGATGTCGAAGTCAGGCCGACCACGAAAGTCGACCAATTCCGCCGCGGACCGGCTGGGGGAAGGAAAGCTCCTGCGCAAATGCAATGAGCCCCGGTGCGCAGGCGCACGGGGCTCGTGACGACCTCGACGGGCCCTCGCGTGAACGCGAACCCGGAAGTCGAAGCTCCAGACACACCTGCGCGGGCTGCCTGCGACGAATCGCAGATCCTTCGGCCACCGGCTCCCTCACGGGCGCCCGGCGACAACCAGCGGTCTTTGGCTTCGGCCAGAGTAGCCGGAGGCGTTCGCAAGGTGCAAATCGCCCTCGGACGGAGCAACACCGGGCCCGGGTCGGCGGGGCTCAGCGGGCCAGCGGGGAGACCGTCCGCACGCCGGTGTCCGCGGTGTCCGTCTCGGCCGGCGCCTGGGCGGAGAGCAGGGCACCGGCGAGCTCGGTGTAGAGCACCGAGTCGTCCGTCCGGCCGCTGTCCCCGTTGCCGGTGCGCTGCAGCCGGACCAGCTGGTCCTTGTCGTTGAGCCAGAGGTCCAGGGTGAGCGAGAGCGAGCCGCCGGGCGCGAGCGCGGCCCGCAGGCCGTCCCGGCGGGCCTGGCTCAGCTGGGTCTGGGCGGCCGCGTACTTCTCGGCGGTGGTGGTGACCCGGTAGTGCTCGACGGTCGCGTCCTCGTACTTCTCCTCGCCGACGAAGGCGGCGTCCACCCCGTCCGCCCCGGCGGCTGCGAGCGCCTCGACCGGGTTCAGCAGGTCGATCAGCCCGGCGTACGGGATCTCCCTGCGGCCATCCCGGTCCGGCGGGACGGTGAAGCGCTCCCAGTGCCGACCGCCGTTGCGGGCCGCGGTGGCGGCGTCACCGCCCTGGTAGCCGACGGTGTCCACGACGATCAGCTGCTCGGCCTCGGCCGGGGTGGAGCGCTTGATCTGCAGCGCCGTCTTGGGCTGCCAGAACAGCGGACCCGATCCGGCGTCCGCGCCGAGCCGGTAGCTGACCTTGGCCCGGCGGGCGGTCTGCATGGCCAGCTGGGCGGAGAGCAGCACGCCGTGCGGGGAACGGTCGGTCGGCTTGGCCGGCCCGGTCGGGGAGGCGCCGGTGGGCGGGGCGCTGGTCGGGGTCGGGCTGCCGGAGGGCGTGGCCGGGGCGTCCGCTCCCCCGCCGCAGCCGCTCAGCCCGCTCACCAGCAGGGCGACGACGGCCACTGCCGCCAACCGCTGCCGTCCCGCCACGTCCGTTCCCTTCCTCACACGCTCCCCGGCCACCATGCCACCCGTCCCCGCCCGCCGGGTGGCGGCCCTCCGGTCGGGCCGCGCCGCCACCGGGCGGGTCCGGCGGGTCGGCCGGTCAGCCGAGCAGCTTGAGCAGGTCGGCCTCGTTGCCCAGGTCGGTGGCGGCGGGGGCGGTGATCGCGGCCGCCTTGCCGAGGTCCGAGTACTTGACCGTGACGGCCTGCTTCTCGCCGTTCGTGTCGCCGTACTCCTGGTACTGGACGAGCTCCTGCTTGCCGTTCAGCCAGAAGTCGAAGGTGAGGGTCTTGCCGTCCTCCTCCAGCGTCTTCTGGACGGCCTTGCGCTGGGCCTCGGGGAGCGCCGACATCCCGGCCACCAGCGCGGAGGTGTCCTCGACCGCGCGCAGGTGGGTGGTCTGCACGCCGCCCTGGCTCTCCTGGCCGACCTTGGAGAGCTTGCCGCTCTGGGCCGCGACGGTGAGCACGAGGACCGGGTTCAGCATCTGGCCGACCGCGCGGAAGGCGTCGCCGGCCTCGTTCCCGGCGGGCATCTTGACCCAGTGCTTGCCGCCCAGGGCCGGCGCCGCCTCGTCGCCGCCGAGGTAGGCGTCCGGGCCGACCACCCGGATCTTGAGCTTCTTGCCCCCCATGTCGCCGACCAGGTCCACGGAGACCTTCGCCGGGTCCTTCCAGTCCGCGTCCCCGGTGCCGCCGCCCTTGGAGTCGTCCGGGGCCACCATGCTGACCTTGCCGTTTCCGGCCTTCTGCATCACCAGCGCGGCGGCGGTCAGGGCCGCCTTCGGGTCCCCGGTCAGCGCCGCCGCGATCGGGTCGCCGCCCTTGGCGTCGCCCCCCTTGGCGTCGTTGCCGCCCTTGGCCCCGCTGCTGCAGGCGGTGGCCGCACCGAGCAGGACGGCCGTCGTCACGACCACCGAGGCGAGCCGAACAGCGCGCATGGAAGTACCCCCCGTGAGATCCGATGCGATCCGTGGCACAGCCGGCTCTCCGACTCCTCCCGGATCTTTCCAGGGCGGACTCTAACGGATCGCCGCGGCGGTCACGCGGCGGATGCCGGGCCCGCCGTCAGCCGCCCGCCGCGGGCGTCGCGGCCGCCGTCCCGACGGAGGGGACGTCCGTCGTGGTCACGGTGGTTCCGGCGCTCCCGCGGACCGTCTCACGCAGCCTCAGCAGCCGCTCGCCGGGGCCGACCCAGACGTCGAACGCGATCGTCGTCACCCCGCGCCGCCGGTACCAGTCGACCGTGGCGGCGCGCCGCTGCGGGGTCAGCTCCTGGTCCGCGCCGAAGAACCCGTCCACCGGCGCGGAGCCCCGGTAGTGCGCGACGGTCGTGCCGGCCAGCTCCTCGCCGCCGAGCGACACCAGCGGGACGTTCTGGGCGACGGCGTAGGCACGGCTGCCCGGGTTGGTGACCAGCGCGGTCGTCCAGCCGCCCGCGTAGCCGTCCGGCCCGGGGGCGGCCTGCGGGTCCAGTGACTCGGCGGTGGACCGGTCGGCGTGCTCGGTCGCGCCGCCCTGGTACGCGAGGTCGATCGCGCCGTCCTTCAGCGTCAGCTGTCCGGTGCCCGCCTCGTCGGTGACGGTCAGCGCGGCCTCGTCCTGGGCGCCCCAGACCAGCGTGCCGCTCGCGGTGCGCCGGCCCTCCGGCCCCTCCCGGACCACGTCGATCCGGGCGCCGCCCGCGTCGTCCAGCGCCTGCGCGGCCTTGAGCACCACCTGCTTGGGCGGCACCGGGGCGGGGGTGCCGGGGGTGCGGGTGTCCGGGGCGGCCAGCAGGCTGCAGCCGGTGCCGGCGACGAGCACCAGCAGGACCGCCGCGACGGCGGCGGAGCGGGAGGTGGGCAGCACGGTGCGCTCCGGCGGTCACGGGTTCTCCGGTGGGCTGACCGCCCGAGCGTACGACGACTCGGTCATCCGTTCCCATCCGGGCCGGTCCCGATCCTGCAACGGGAACGACGACGGGCCCGCACCCCCGGTGAAGGGGGTACGGGCCCGTCGTACGGACTGCTCTAGAGCACTGGGGCTCAGACCGCGGCCGGGTCCTCCTCGACGAGGAGGTTGCGGGTGCGGTTCGGGTCCACCTGGATGCCGGGGCCCATGGTGGTCGAGAACGCGGTCTTCTTGATGTAGCGGCCCTTGGCGGCGGACGGCTTGGCGCGGAGCACCTCGTCCAGCGCGGCGGCGTAGTTCTCGACCAGCTGCTCGTCGGTGAAGGAGGCCTTACCGATGATGAAGTGCAGGTTCGAGTGCTTGTCGACGCGGAACTCGATCTTGCCGCCCTTGATGTCGTTGACAGCCTTGGCGACGTCCGGGGTCACGGTGCCGGTCTTCGGGTTCGGCATCAGACCACGGGGACCGAGCACGCGGCCGAGGCGGCCGACCTTGCCCATGAGGTCCGGGGTGGCGACGACGGCGTCGAAGTCCAGCTTGCCCTTCGCGACCTCGTCGATCAG
The DNA here is from genome assembly GCF_044764985.1 of Kitasatospora sp. NPDC093550. Classification (NCBI taxonomy): domain Bacteria; kingdom Bacillati; phylum Actinomycetota; class Actinomycetes; order Kitasatosporales; family Streptomycetaceae; genus Kitasatospora; species Kitasatospora sp. NPDC093550. Next base: position 86,409 of record NZ_JBIWJF010000017.1, on the reverse strand, counting down.
CTCGTCGGCACCGACGATGTCGGCACCCGCAGCACGCGCGGCCTCGGCACGCTCGCCGGTCGCGAAGACCAGGACCCGAGCGGTCTTACCGGTGCCGTGCGGGAGGATCACGGTGCTGCGGACCATCTGGTCGGCCTTGCGCGGGTCGACACCCAGACGCATGGCGACCTCGACGGTGCCGTCGAACTTGGTGGTGCTGGTCGCCTTGGCGAGGCGGACGGCCTCGAGGGGGGCGTAGAGGCGCTCGCGGTCGACCTTGGCGTCCGCGGCCTTCAGAGCCTTGCTGCGCTTCACTGCTGCTCCTGAATGGTGATTGGAGTTGTGGTAGTCAACGGGCCTGCGCAGGCCCTACCACGGGAACGGCTGAGCCGGTATGTCCCTGGCGGGACGGGGAAGGCTGATCAGCCCTCGACCGTGATGCCCATCGACCGGGCGGTGCCGGCGATGATCTTCTCCGCCGCGTCCAGGTCGTTGGCGTTGAGGTCGGGCATCTTGGTGGTGGCGATCTCGCGGACCTGGGCGCTGGTGAGCTTCGCGACCTTGGTCTTGTGCGGCTCGCTGGAGCCCTTCTCGATACCGGCGGCCTTCAGGATGAGGCGCGCGGCCGGCGGCGTCTTCGTGATGAAGGTGAAGGAACGGTCCTCGTAGACCGTGATCTCCACCGGCACGATCATGCCGCGCTGCGACTCGGTCGCAGCGTTGTAGGCCTTGCAGAACTCCATGATGTTGACGCCGTGCTGACCCAGCGCGGGGCCGACCGGCGGCGCCGGGTTGGCCGCACCGGCGTTGATCTGGAGCTTGATAAGCCCCGTGACCTTCTTCTTCTTGGGAGGCATGTCTCTCCGGGTCCTTCCGAGAGGTGATTGCTGGTGCGTGCGGAACCGGGGCGACACCCGGCCGCCAGCACACACATCGGACCAGGCTAACGCGTTCGCGCCGCTGGACCAAAACGGATCCGGGGCGGGGCCTCGGCCCCGCCCCGGATCCGAAGACCGTGTTAGTTCTTCTGGATCTGGTCGAAGGAGAGCTCGACCGGGGTCTCCCGGCCGAAGATCTCGACCAGGCCCTTGACCTTCTTCGAGTCGGGGTTGATCTCGTTGATGGTCGCCTGCAGGGTCGCGAACGGGCCGTCGGTGACGGTGACCGAGTCGCCGACCTCGAAGTCCAGCACCTGGACCTCGACCGGGCGGACCGGCGAGGCCTTGCCGGCCTCCTTGGCGGCCTGGCGCTCCACGTCCGGGGCGAGCATCTTGACGACCTCGTCCAGGGTCAGCGGGTACGGGTCGTAGGCGTTGCCGACGAAGCCGGTGACACCGGGGGTGTTGCGCACGACGCCCCAGGACTCCGGGGTGAGGTCCATGCGGACCAGGACGTAGCCGGGGAGCTTGTTCTGGCGGATGGTCTTGCGGTCGCCGTTCTTGATCTGGACGACCTCCTCCTGCGGCACCTCGGCCTGGAAGATGTACTCCTCGACGTTCAGCGAGACGGCGCGCTGCTCCAGGTTCTGCTTCACCCGGTTCTCGTAGCCGGCGTAGGTGTGGATCACGTACCACTCGCCCGGCATGAAGCGCAGGTCCTCGCGGAACTTGGCGACCGGGTCGACCTCCTCGGCCTCCTCGGTCTCCTCGACCTCTTCGGCCTCGGTCTCCTCGGCGGCGGCCTCGACGTCCTCGCCCTCCACGTGCAGCGCGGACTCCTCGGCGGGCTCGCCGGCCTCGGCCTCGTCGTACGCCTCGACCTCGTCCTCGTCGCTGTCCGCGGCGTCGACGATCTGCTCGGCGGACTCGGTGTCGTCAGCCAGCTCGGCCGCGTCCAGCTCGGCGGCGACATCCGCCTCGCGGACGGTCTCGTCGGCGTCGTACAGGGGGGACTCAGACACGGTGGCTGCTTCTTTCCTGGAGATGGTGAAGGTGGCGCGCTCCGAAACCGGACCCGGCACGCTGCCGCTGACGCGGGCGCCTGGCGAGGTCTCGGAGACTTCAACAGTACCGAGTCCACGGTAACGGCGCGTACGTCCGCCACCGACAGCTCGACCCGGGCCGAAGGTCGGCCCGGGTCGGGATGCTGTTTCGAAGGTGGTCGGCCGCGTCAGCCGAAGATCCAGAGGCTCAGCTTGGAGAAGCCGTAGTCCAGACCGGCCACGAAGGCCATCACGACCACGACGAACACGACCACGACGGTGGTGTAGTTGGTGAGCTCGCTCCGGGTGGGCCAGACGACCTTGCGCAGTTCGGCGATGATCTGGCGGTAGAACAGCCCCATGCGGGCGAACAGGCCCTTCTTGGCCCGCTTGCCCGACTTCTTGTCACCGGAGCGGTTGGCCCGCTTGCGGTCGCGGCGCGACAGCGCCTTCTCCTCGCCCTCGACAGGCGTGGTCTCGGCAGCGCCGTCGGCACCCTCGGGGTTGCCGCTCTCAGGCGTTGCGGTGGAGCCCGTGGTCTCCGTCACTCGTCCTCACCTGAATCCGGGTCCTGCCGAACTTCGCCGCGCACCCGGTGGGGCACGACCAGCCGGCGTAGCGGTGCTGATCGGTGCCATCTCCGCATCAAGCCCGCTCGCTCTGTGGAGCGAACGGGCTGGAACGGATCTAGCAGCAGGGCAAGAGGGACTCGAACCCCCAACCGCCGGTTTTGGAGACCGGTGCTCTACCAATTGAGCTATTGCCCTACGGTGCCTCGCGGCTCCGGTGTCGACCAACCTACCGCATCTCTCCCCGCTGTCTGCACAGGCGGTGAAAGCTCCGGTTCTTTTCGGCGGGCCGTCGAGCAGCGAGTGTACGTGGTCGAGGGGTGTTTGGTCGAACCTCTTCTTCCGGGACGACCGGTCGCCCGGCGGATGTGCGGTCCGCGGGCGCGCCCACCGGCGGATCGCCGGGCGCCGGGATGCGGACGGGCCCGTACGGATACTGGAACCCCGATGCCCGGTCCGTCCCGGTTCTGCGACGATGCAGGCATGAGCGCTTCCACCCCGCAGCCCGACCAGTCCCTCCGCCCCGCCGACCGCCGGGTGTCCGCCCGGATCGGCGCGATCGCCGAGTCCGCGACCCTCGCCGTGGACGCCAAGGCCAAGGCCCTCAAGGCCGCCGGCCGCCCGGTGATCGGCTTCGGCGCCGGCGAGCCCGACTTCCCGACGCCGGGCTACATCGTCGAGGCGGCCGTCGAGGCCTGCCGCGACCCCAAGAACCACCGTTACACCCCGGCGGGTGGCCTGCCCGAGCTGAAGGCCGCGATCGCCGCCAAGACGCTGCGCGACTCCGGCTACCAGGTGGACGCTTCCCAGGTGCTGGTGACCAACGGCGGCAAGCAGGCGATCTACGAGGCCTTCGCGGCGATCCTGGACCCGGGCGACGAGGTCATCGTCCCGGCCCCGTACTGGACCACCTACCCGGAGTCGATCCAGCTGGCCGGCGGTGTCCCGGTGGAGGTCGTGGCGGACGAGACCACCGGCTACAAGGTCTCGGTCGAGCAGCTGGAGGCCGCCCGCACCGAGAACACCAAGGTGGTGCTGTTCGTCTCGCCGTCCAACCCGACCGGCGCGGTGTACACCCGGGCCGAGGCCGAGGCGATCGGCCGCTGGGCGCTGGAGCACGGACTGTGGGTGCTCACCGACGAGATCTACGAGCACCTGGTCTACGGCGACGCGGAGTTCACCTCGCTGCCGGCCCTGCTGCCCGAGCTGGCCGACAAGTGCATCGTGGTCAACGGCGTCGCCAAGACCTACGCGATGACCGGCTGGCGGGTGGGCTGGGTGATCGGCCCCGAGGACGTCATCAAGGCCGCGACCAACCTGCAGTCGCACGCCACCTCGAACGTCTCCAACGTCGCCCAGCGCGCCGCCCTGGCCGCCGTCGCCGGCGACCTGGACGCCGTCGCCGAGATGCGCGAGGCCTTCGACCGCCGCCGCAAGACCATCGTCCGGATGCTCAACGAGATCGAGGGCGTCATCTGCCCCGAGCCCGAGGGCGCCTTCTACGCCTACCCGTCGGTGAAGGGCCTGCTGGGCAAGGAGATCCGCGGCAAGCGCCCGCAGACCTCCGGCGAGCTGGCCGCCCTGATCCTGGACGAGGCCGAGGTCGCGGTCGTCCCGGGCGAGGCCTTCGGCACCCCCGGCTACCTGCGGCTCTCCTACGCGCTCGGCGACGCCGACCTGGTCGAGGGCGTCAGCCGGATCCAGAAGCTGCTCGGCGAGGCCCGCGACTGACGTCATGTGACGTCAAGCCGACATACGGGATTCACCCGGCACACCGCCCTCTTTCACCCCTTCGGGGGACGAAAAGAGGGCGGTTCCCGTTTGGGGGCCGCATACGGCAGTATCGGTGAATGGAACGCCTGTTGATCCCGCGAGACGTCAGGGGCCTCCCGAAGGCCCACCTGCACCTGCACTTCACCGGCTCGATGCGGCCCGCCACGCTGCTGGAGCTGGCCGACAAGCACGGCGTCCGGCTGCCGGAGGCGCTCAGCTCCGGCGAGCCCCCGAAGCTGCGGGCCACCGACGAACGCGGCTGGTTCCGCTTCCAGCGCCTGTACGACACCGCCCGCTCGGTGCTGCGGGACGAGGAGGACATCCGCCGGCTGGTCCTGGAGACCGCGCAGGACGAGCGGCTCGACGGCTCCCGCTGGCTGGAGATCCAGGTCGACCCGACCTCGTACGCGCCCCGGCTGGGCGGGCTGATCCCCGCACTGGAGCTGATCCTGGACGCCGTGGAGCAGGCCGCCGGGGCGACCGGGGTGGGCATCCGGGTGCTGGTCGCCGCCAACCGGATGAAGTCCCCGATGGACGCCCGGACGCTGGCCCGGCTGGCCGTCCGCTACGCCGACCACGGGGTGGTCGGCTTCGGTCTCTCCAACGACGAGCGCCGCGGCCTCGCCCGGGACTTCGACCGGGCCTTCGCGATCGCCCGCAGGGGCGGGCTGCTGGCCGCCCCGCACGGCGGTGAGCTGGCCGGCCCGGAGTCCGTCCGGGACTGCCTGGACGACCTGGACGCCGGCCGGATCGGCCACGGGGTGCGGGCCGCCGAGGACCCGCGGCTGATGGAGCGGCTGGCGGCCCGGCAGATCACCTGCGAGGTGTGCCCGTCCTCGAACGTCTCGCTCGGCGTCTACGAGAACCCCGAGGAGGTCCCGCTGCGCAAGCTCTTCGACGCCGGGGTGCCGCTGGCGCTCGGCGCCGACGACCCGCTGCTGTTCGGCAGCCGGCTGGCCGCCCAGTACGACCTGGCCCGGGACGTCCTGGGCTTCAGCGACGCCGAACTCGCCGAGCTGGCACGGCAGTCGGTGCGCGGCTCGGTCGCGCCGGAGGCCGTCCGCAAGGAGCTGCTGGCGGACATCGACGCCTGGCTGGCGAACGGGCACGCCCCCGCGGACGCACCCGTCACCGCCGCCGCGGGCACGAGCTCCTGAGCTGCCGGGCTCCCGGGCTCCGAGCCGCGGGCGGAACCACGACCGGAACCGCGACTAGAGCGCGACGCCCACCATCACCGGCTCGTTCACCAGCTCCACCCCGAAGGCCTCGCGGACCCCGTCCCGGATCTCCCGGGCCAGGGCCAGCAGGTCCTCGGCGGTGGCCGAGCCGCGGTTGGTGAGCGCCAGGGTGTGCTTGGTGGAGAGGGTCGCCGGGCCGCTGCCGTAGCCCTTGCCGAACCCGGCCTTGTCGATCAGCCAGGCCGCCGAGGTCTTGGTTCCGCCGTCCGGGGCCGGGTAGGCGGGGGCGTTCTCGGTGCCCGGGCGGGTGCGGAAGGACTCGTACTGCGCGGCGGTGAGCACCGGGTTGGTGAAGAAGGAGCCCGCCGACCAGGTGTCGTGGTCCGCCGGGTCCAGCACCATGCCCTTGCCGGCCCGCAGGCGCAGCACCGCCTCGTAGGCCTCGGCCAGCGGCACCCGCTCGTCCTGCCCGACGCCGAAGTGCTTGGCCACCTCGGCGTACTTGACCGGGCTGGAGAGCCCGCCGTGGTCCGCCAGCGCGAACCGGACCCGCAGCACCACGTAGCGGTCCGGCTCGGCCTTGAAGCGGCTGTGCCGGTAGGAGAACGCGCACTCGGCGTTCGCGAGGGTGACCACCTCGCCGGCCGCGCGGTCGTAGGCGACCACCTCGGTGATCGTCTGGGCGACCTCCTGGCCGTACGCACCGACGTTCTGCACCGGGGTGGCGCCGGCCGAGCCGGGGATGCCGGCCAGGAACTCGATGCCGGCCAGGCCGTGCTCGCGCACCGCCCGGGTGACCGCCTCCGACCACACCTCGCCGGCGGCCAGCTCCAGCCCGGTGCCGTCCAGGGCGAAGCCGGCGGTGGCGATCCGCAGCACGGTGCCGGGGAAGCCGGCGTCACCGATCACCAGGTTGGAGCCGCCGCCGAGGACCAGCAGCGGCTCGCCGGCCGCGTCGGCCTCGCGCACGGCGGCGATCACCTCGTCGTCGGTGTGGGCGGTCACCAGGCGGCGGGCCGGGCCGCCGAGCCGGAGCGTGGTCAGCGGGGCGAGGGGGGCGTCGTTTTCTACCAGCACGCCCACCAGCGTACGGGGGGAAGGACGGCCCCCGGCCGCCCTTCCCCCCGCACCCGCCGCGCACCGGCTCACACCCGGGCGGCTTCGGCCCGGTCCGCCGCCGACCGCCCCGCCGCGGACGCGGCTGCGGCCGTGCGCCGACGCGGGATGATCACCGCGGCGACCGCCCCGGCCGCGACCGCCAGCGCGCCGACGTAGAGCGCGGGCACCAGCCCGTCCGTGAAGGCCCGCGCCGACTGGTAGCCGCCCTGGGCCGAGAAGACCGCCGAGAGCGTGGCGACCCCGAGCGCCCCGCCGACCTCGCGCAGCGCGTTGTTGGCGCCGGAGGCGATGCCCTGCTCCTGCGGCCGGACGCTCGCCATCACCAGCTGGGCGGTCGGGCCGAAGTAGAGCGACATGCCGATCCCGCAGATCACGATCGCGGGTATCTGGGCGGGGTAGTCGAACCCCGAGCCGCCGTCCACGACCAGGGCGAACAGCCCCAGGCCGAGGGCCTGCAGCGCCAGCCCGGCGGCCACGATCGGCCGGCCGCCGATCCGGTCGGAGACGATGCCCGCGATCGGCGAGACCAGCAGCGGCATCGCGGTCCACGGCAGCATCCGGACGCCGGCCTCCTGCGGGCTGTAGCCGCCGACGCCCTGGAGGTACTGGCTGATCAGGAAGATCGAGCCGAACATCCCGAGGTACATCAGCAGACTGGCGGCGTTGACGGCGGAGAAGGTGCGGCTGCGGAACAGCCGCATCGGCAGCATCGGGTGGGCGGCCACCCGCTGCTCGTACCAGACGAAGGCGGCCAGCAGCGCGACTCCGGCGATCAGGGCGCCGAGCACCAGCGGGCTGGTCCAGCCGTCCGGGTTGCCGCGGATCAGGCCGAGCACCACCCCGAACATCCCCAGGCTGACCAGGGCCGTCCCGGGGACATCCAGCGCCCGGTCCGCGCCCCGGCTCTCGCGCAGGCGCAGGAACGCGAGCGGCAGCAGGGCGAGGCCGACCGGGACGTTCACCCAGAAGATCCACTGCCAGGAGAAGTGCTCGGTCAGCGAACCGCCGATCAGCGGCCCGGCGGCGACGGCGAGGCCGCTGACGCCCGACCAGATGCCGAAGGCCAGCCCGCGCTTGGCCTCGGGCACGGCGGCGGTCAGCAGGGTGAGGGTGAGCGGCATCATCACCGCGGCACCGACACCCTGGACGGCCCGGGCGGCGATCAGCTCGCCGATCTCCGGGGAGAGGGCGGCCGCCGCGGAGCCCGCGGTGAAGATCGCCAGGCCGATCAGGAAGATCCTGCGGCGGCCGAAGCGGTCACCGAGGGCCGCGCCGAACATCAGCAGCACGGCGAAGCTCAGGGTGTAGGCGCTGACCGTCCATTCGAGGTCGGACAGCCCGCCGCCGAGCTCCTCGCGGATCGACGGCAGTGCGGTGGTGACCACCAGGTTGTCCAGGGCGGCCATGAAGCTTGCCGCGCTGACGATCACCAGGGTCCAGATCGCGGTCCTGCCGAAGGCCGGTTTCTCCGTCATGACTCCCCCACTTCCTCTCGTTGTTCCGCTCTTCGAAGTCCAGGTAGTTATTGCTCAATAACTTTCAAGGGCCGAAAAAGAGGCCGCACGGCACCACCGCGCGGCCCGACTACTCGGCCTGCTCGCACGCGTTCTCGAAGCCGCCCCAGATCCGGTGGTCCGGCGGATAGCCCAGGGCCACCAGGGTGTTGATCAGCATCCCGTACGCGAAGAACTGCGTGGCGTCCTTCATGTCGCCGCCGATCCTGATCCTGACCCGGTCGAACAGGCCCTCCCACAGCCGCCGGGCGCCCTCCCCGATCTCCTCCTCGCCGGCCGCCCTGGCCGCGAACACCGAGACGTACAGCTGCATCTGCATCATCAACTGGTCACGGTCCTCGACCAGCCCCATGTACGCCGCGGACATCGCCTCGGCGGCGGCCTCGCCGGTCAGGCCGGCCGAGGCCTCGTCGAAGACCCGCCAGGTCTCCTCGACGCAGCGCTCGGCGGCCGCCTCGAAGATCGCCTGCTTGCCGGGGAACAGCCGGAACAGGTACGGCTGCGAGACGCCCACCCGGCGGGCGATCGCCTCGGTCGAGGTGCCCCGGTAGCCACCCCGGGCGAACTCGATCATCGCCGCGCGGACGACGCTCTCGCGCCGCTCCTCCGCACTCATCCGCATGCTCGACCTCGCCATGCTTCCAAGTTAGTGGCCAATCACTACCTACGCAAGACCCGGCCGCGGCCGGGCTCCGCCTGGGCGGCCCCGGTCGCGGCCGGGCCGGCGAACCGGCCGGCAGCAGCGGCTCAGCCGAGCCGGACGACCGCCCGGGACATCCCGAGGACCTTCTGACCGCCCGTGGTGGCCAGCAGGTCGACCTGCACCTTGCGGTCGTCCAGCTTCTTGGCGACCTTGGCCGAGACCTCGATCACCGCGCCGACCCCGTCGTTCGGCACCGGCACCGGGCGGGTGAACCGCACCCCGTACTCGACCACCGCGGCCGGGTCGCCGACCCAGTCGGTGACCACCCGGACGGCCTCGGCCATGGTGAACATGCCGTGCGCGATGACGTCCGGCAGGCCGACCTCCAGGGCGAACTTCTCGTTCCAGTGGATCGGGTTGAAGTCGCCCGAGGCGCCCGCGTAGCGCACCAGTGTGTCGCGGGTCACCGGGAAGGACTGCGCCGGCAGCTCGGTGCCGACCTCGACCTCGTCGTAGCTGATCGCCATCGCGCTCACTCCCCCGCCTCGTCGGCGGCCCGGGCCACCAGGGTCATGACCGACGTCACCACGTGCTCGCCGGTCGCGTCCGTCACTTCGCCGCGCACGGTGAGCACGTCGTTGCCCGCCAGCGACTTGATGTTGTCGATGGTCACCTCGACCGAGAGCCGGTCGCCGGCCCGCACCGGACGGGTGTAGGCGAACTTCTGGTCACCGTGCACGACCCGGGTGAAGTCCAGCCCCAGCTCCGGGTCCTCGACGACCTGGCCGGCCGCGCGGTAGGTGATCACGAACGGGAAGGTCGGCGGGGCGATCACGTCCGGGTGGCCCAGCGCCTTCGCCGCCTCCGCGTCGGTGTACGCCGGGTTGGCGTCGCCGATCGCGATCGCGAACTCGCGGATCTTCTCCCGGCCGACCTCGTACGGCTCGGTGGGCGGGTAACTGCGCCCGATGAAGGAGGGGTCGAGTGCCATGGCAGCTCCTCGGAACACGGATGGATACGAAGCGGACGGGTACGAAAAAGACTCCGGGCCACACCCCTCGTGAGGGATGCGGCCCGGAGTCGAAGACCTGAATTCACACAGGCCCGATGCCCTGCGAGGGGGTCAGCGGGTCTCGCGGTGCGCGGTGTGCGAGTTGCAGCGGGGGCAGTGCTTCTTCATCTCAAGACGGTCCGGGTCGTTACGCCGGTTCTTCTTGGTGATGTAGTTCCGCTCCTTGCACTCCACGCAGGCCAGCGTGATCTTCGGGCGGACGTCGGTGGCAGCCACGGGAGTGCCTTCCTTGGACAACGAATAAGAACACAACAAGAGTAGCCGACCGGGAGTGCGATCTCCCGACCGACTACGCGGGGTAGCGGTGACCGGACTTGAACCGGTGACACAGCGATTATGAGCCGCTTGCTCTACCAACTGAGCTACACCGCCACAGTGATCCGCGGCACAGCCGGAGCTGACCGCTTCTCACCAGAGCCCCCATGCGGAATCGAACCGCAGACCTTCTCCTTACCATGGAGACGCTCTACCGACTGAGCTATAGGGGCGAACGAGGAAGAGATTACACGTTTCGCGCCCGGAGGTGAAATCCGTATCCCGCGGCGAAGACCGCAGGTGGGCGAGGTGCACGGACGAGCGATCCAAGGCAGGGCGTTCGATCGGCCCGCGAGCCGTGCGGCCCGACCCGATACGACTATTGCCCGCCTCCCGGCGCCCCGCCCCCACGCGCCATAGGCTCGACCCTCATTGACCGGGTTGATCGGGATCGACTGGCCGACCGCACGGGCGGCGCGAGAGGGGGCCGGCGATGGACAGCCCAGCCGCCGACGGGCCGCACCACGGGCCCGGCCCGGCGGCCAACCCGCTCGGGCACGGCCCGGTCCTGCTGCTCACCGGCGCCCGGCTGGCCGACGGGCGGGTGGTGGACGTCCGGATCAGCGGCGACCGGATCCAGGCCGTCGGCACCGTCGGCAGCCTCGGCCCGCTGCCCGCCCTGCCGGGCGCGCCCACCGTCACCACCGGCGCCCGGATCGACCTCAAGGGCTATCTGCTGCTCCCGGCCCCCGCCGAGGCCCACGCCCACTACGACACCGCCTTCTCCGCCGCCCTGCCCGCCCCGCCGCCGGACACCCAGACCGACCTCACCCGCCGGGTCACCGAGGCCGCGCTCACCTCGCTCGGCTACGGCGCCACCGCCCAGCGCACCCACGTCCGGATCGGCGACGTGCACGGGCTGCGCCGACTGGAGGCGGTGCTCACGGCCCGGCAGGCGCTGCGCGGGCTGGCCGAGCTGCAGGCGGTGGCGATGCCCCGGCTGCTCACCGGCCGGGCCGGCGCGGACGGCCGGGCACAGCTGCGCGAGGCGCTCAAACTGGGCGCCACGGCGGCCGGCGGCTGCCCGGAGTTGGACCCGGACCCGGCCGGGTACGTCCAGCTGCTGCTGGAGGCCGCCCGGGAGGCGGACTGCCCGGTGGACCTGCACACCACCGCCGCCGACGCGCCCCAACTCGCCCGGCTGGCGGGCGCCTTGGCCCCGCTCCGGCCGCGGGTGACGCTCGGACCGTGCGGCGCGCTGGCCCGGGGCGCGTCGACGGTGCTGGCGACCAGCGGGGTGCGGGTGGTCTGCCTGCCGCAGAACGGCGGCTGCGCCGGCCTGGAGGGCCGGGCGGTGGGCCTGCGGCCGGGCCTGCTGCGGGAGTTGGCGGCGGCACGGGTGCCGCTGGCGGCCGGCAGCGGGGCGCTGCGCGACCCGTCCAATCCGGTCGGCCGGGCGGATCCGCTGGAGTCGGCGTACCTGCTGGCGGCGGGCGGCGAGTTGGACCCGGAGGCGGCGTACGACGCGGTCGCCAACCAGGCCCGGGCCGCGCTCGGGCTGCCACCGGTCCGGGTGGACGCCGGGTTCCCGGCGGAGCTGTTGGCGGTGCGCGGTGACAGCCTGGCCGGGGCGCTCGCGGGCGGGCACAGCCGGCTGGTGGTGCACAGCGGCCGGGTGGTCAGCCGGACCAGCGCGGTACGGGAGTTCGCGGACACCGTGGCGCTGGCGCTGCCGCGGCAGTCCGGGAGCACGGAGGACTGAGCCGTACGGTCCCGGCCGCACGGGCCGCGGGGCGTACGGCCGAAGGCGTACGGGCCAAGGCGCACGGGCGAAGGCGCACGGGCAGAACGAGACGGACAAAAGGGGCGCGCGGCACAAGGCCGCGCGCCCCTCCCCCACCTGCCGGCCGCCGTTCGACGGCGGCGTGAGCGGCCCCTGGTCTCCCCCACACGGAGCAGGACCCGCCCGGTTCGGTACCGACGCTACGCCCACGGAACACCGCGCCCGGCCGCCCTTGACGGCCTCCTGTCGTGTCCGGCACGGCTCTTGACGGCTCGTTGACGCACCGGGCGCCCGGGCGGCTACGGCACGTAGCGGTACCCGATCCCCGGCTCGGTGATCAGGTGCCGCGGCCGGGCCGGGTCGCGCTCCAGCTTGCGGCGCAGCCCTGCGAGGTAGACCCGCAGGTAGTTGCCGCGCCCCTCCTGGGCCGGTCCCCACACCTCGCGCAGGATCTGCCGCCCGGGCACCAGCCGACCGGGGTTGGCGAGCAGCAGAGCGAGGATCCGCCACTCGGTCGGGGTGAGCCGTACGGCGCCGGCGGGGCCGCTCACCGTGGTGGCGGCGAGGTCCACGGTGTGGTCGCCGATCACCGGCCGGGCCGGCGGGACGCCGCCCAGCGGTCGGCGCAGCACGGCGCGCAGCCGGGCCAGCAGTTCGTCCATCAGGAACGGTTTGGTGAGGTAGTCGTCGGCGCCCGCGTCCAGGGCGCCGACCTTGTCGGCGGCGTCGCTCCGGCCGGAGAGCACGATGATCGGCATCGCGCTGTGGGTGCGCAGGCCGCGCAGCACGTCCATGCCGTCGAGGTCGGGCAGGCCGAGGTCGAGCAGGACGGCGTCCGGGAGCGCGTGCGCGGCGCGGTCGAGCGCCTCGCCGCCGCTGGCGGCGGTGCGGACGGCGTAGTGCCGGGCGCTGAGGTTGATCCGCAGGGTGCGCAGTAGGGCCGGTTCGTCGTCGACGATCAGGATTTCACTCATGCGCCGGAGGCTCCTCCCGGGTCGCGGCTGGCAGGGTGAGCAGCATCGTGGTTCCGCCGCCGGGGGTGTCCTCGACCTCCAGGCTGCCGCCCATGGCCTCGGCGAGGCCGCGGGAGAGCGCGAGGCCGAGGCCGACGCCGGTGGTGTTGTCGGTGTCGCCGAGGCGCTGGAAGGGCAGGAAGACCCGGTCGCGGTCCTCGGGGGCGATGCCGGGGCCGCGGTCGATCACCCGGATCTCGACCTGCTCGGCGTGGTGGCTGGCCGTGACCAGGACGGGTGCGCCGGGGGCGTTGTGGCGCAGCGCGTTGGTGATGACGTTGGCGAGCACGCGTTCCAGCAGCGGGGGGTCGGCGAGCACCGCCGGGGCGGTGTCGAGGTCGAGCGGCTGGACCGGTGCGTAGGGGTCGGGGAGGCTGTCGAGCGCCCGGGGCAGGATCTCGTCCAGGTGGGTCTCGGTGAGGTGCAGGGTGAGGGCGCCGGCCTGGAGGCGGCTCATGTCGAGCAGGTTGTCGACCAGCCGGGTGAGCTTGACCAGGGATTCGTCGGCGGTGGCGAGGAGTTCGGCCTGGTCCTCGGGCGAGAACTCGACGTCGGGGCTGCGCAGCGAGCCGACCGAGGCGCGGGCGGCGGCGAGCGGGGTGCGCAGGTCGTGGCTGACGGCGGCGAGCAGGGCGGTGCGCATCCGGTCGGCGGCCTTGATCGGCTCGACCTCGGCGGCGACCACGGCCAGCCGGTCGCGTTCCAGGGCGGCGGCGACGTGGGCGGCGAAGGCGGTGAGCACGCGCTGGTCGGCGGCGGGCAGCCGGCGGCCGGTGAGCACCAGGACGGCGTCCGCGCCGACCGGCACCTCGGTGGTCTCCTGCGGGCCGTCGTCCTGGTGCTCGCCCTCGCTGTGCGCGAGCACCTCGCCGTCGGTGCGGGAGAGCAGCGCGACCGCCCCCATGCCGAAGGCCGTCCGGGACTTCTCCAGCAGGGCGGGCAGCGCGTCGGCGCCGCGCAGCACGCTGCCCGCCAGGGTGGAGAGGGTCTCGGCCTCGGCGGTGGCGCGGGCGGCCCGGGCGGTGAGCCGGCCGGCGTGGTCGACCACGGTGGAGACGGCGAGCGCGATGGCGGCGAAGACCACCAGGGCGACGATGTTGTTGGTCTCGCCGATGGTCAGGCTGTGGATCGGCGGGATGAAGTAGTAGTTCAGCAGCACGGAGGCGACGAGCGCGGCCACCAGGGCGGACATCGCGCCGCCGAGCAGGGCGACGATGACCACGCCGAGCTGGAAGATCAGCGCGTCGGTGGTGAGGTTGATCCGGTGGTGCGCCTGGGAGAGCGCGGCGGTGAGCAGCCAGGGCAGGGCGAGGCCGGCCGCGTAGCCGAGGACGGTGCGGCGCCGGGAGTGGCGGCGGCCGAGCGCGGGCAGTCGGCCGCGGCCGGTGAACTCGTGGGTGACCATGTGGACGTCGATGTCCTCGGAGGCGTCCACGGTGGTCTGCCCGGTGCCGGGGCCGGTGAGGAAGCGGTTGATCCGGCCGCGGCGGCTGGTGCCGAGCACCAGCTGGGTGGCGTCGTGGGCGCGGGCGAAGGCGAGCAGCGCGGTGGGGACGTCGTCGCCGATCACCACGTGGTAGCTGCCGCCGAGGGTCTCCACGAGCTGCCGCTGCTGGGCGAGCGCGCCGGAGGAGGCCCCGGCCAGGCCGTCGCTGCGGGAGACGTGGACGGCCAGCAGCTCGCCGCCGGCCGTGCGGTCGGCGATCCGGGCGGCGCGGCGGATCAGGGTCTCGCCCTCGGGGCCGCCGGTGAGGGCGACCACGACGCGCTCCCGGGTCTCCCAGACCCGGTCGATCTTGTGGCTGGCCCGGTAGTCGCGCAGTCCCTCGTCGACCCGCCCGGCGACCCAGAGCAGGGCGAGTTCGCGCAGGGCGGTGAGGTTGCCGACCCGGAAGTAGTTGGAGAGCGCGGCGTCCACCTTCTCCGCCTTGTAGACGTTGCCGTGGGCCATCCGCCGGCGCAGCGCCTGCGGGGCCATGTCGACGAGCTCGATCTGGTCGGCCCGGCGGACCACCTCGTCCGGGACGGTCTCGCGCTGGGGGATGCCGGTGATCTTCCGGACGACGTCGTTCAGCGATTCCAGGTGCTGGATGTTGACGGTGGTGATGACGTCGATCCCGGCGGCGAGCAGTTCCTCGACGTCCTGCCAGCGCTTGGCGTGCCGGCCGCCGGGGATGTTGGTGTGCGCCAGTTCGTCGACCAGGACGACGGACGGGCGGCGGGCGAGCACCGCGTCGAGGTCCATCTCCTCGAACTCGGCGTCCCGGTAGGAGCGGTGGGCCCTCGGCAGGACCTCCAGGCCGGCCAGCATGTCCTCGGTGCGGCGCCGGCCGTGGCACTCGATGTACCCGACCACGACGTCCGACCCGCGCTCCTGTCTGCGCCGGGCCTCGTCCAGCATCCGGTAGGTCTTGCCGACCCCCGGCGCGGAGCCGAGGTACACCCTCAGCCGGCCGCCGCGGATGCCGGCGCCGGGGGTGAGGTCGCGGGCCATGGCCACTGCTCTTTCCATCGTGGGTCGGGCGCCCCTCGGGGGGCGTACGCGCGGACACGGGTCGGGGCCGGCCCGGGTGCGGGAGGACGTCTCCCGCACCCGGGCCGGCCCGGTCACTCTGCTGCCTGACGTATCGTCACTTCTGCTCGCCGAGAGCCTTGTTGAGCAGGACGACGTTGACCGCCTCGTTGCCGAGGAAGCCGGCCGAACGGCTCTCGGTGTACGTGTCGACCAGCTGGTTCACCTTCTCCGCCGGCAGGTTGCGGGCCTTGGCGACGCGGTTGACCTGCTCCTTGGCGTAGGCCTTGGAGATGTCCGGGTCGAGGCCGGAGCCGGAGGCGGTCAGCGCGTCGGCCGGCACGCTCGCCGGATCGACGCCGTCGAACTCGGCGACGGCGGCGCGACGGTCGTTGACGGCCTTCAGCAGGTCCTCGCTGTTGGGGCCCTGGTTGGAGGCGCCGGAGGAGGAGGCGTCGTAGCCGGTCCCGGCGGCGGAGGGGCGGGGCTGGAACCACTTCGGGTCCGGCTTGGCCTCCTCCTTCGGGTCGTCCGGGTTGGCCTTGGGCAGGTTGAAGTTCTGGCCCAGCAGGCTGGACCCGACCTCCTTGCCGTCGGCCTTCACGATCGAGCCGTTGGCCTTGTCGCTGAAGGCCACCTGGGAGATGCCGGTGACCAGCAGCGGGTAGGCGACTCCGAGGATCACGGTCAGCACCAGCAGCGCGCGCAGCGCGGTGACGTGGGTGCGGACGGAGGTCGGCAGGGGCTTGGACATGGTGTTTCTCTCCTTCCCTGCGTCAGCTGAGGCCGGGGATGAACTGGACGATCAGGTCGATCAGCTTGATGCCGACGAACGGCACCACCAGGCCGCCGAACCCGTAGATCCCGATGTTGCGGCGCAGCAGCGAGCTGGCGTCGGACGGGCGGTAGCGCACGCCGCGCAGGGCGAGCGGGATCAGGCCGATGATGACCAGGGCGTTGAAGACGATCGCCGAGGTGATCGCGGACTGCGGGCTGTGCAGGCCCATGACGTTGAGGTGGCTCAGGCCCGGGTAGACCCCGGCGAACATCGCGGGGATGATCGCGAAGTACTTGGCCACGTCGTTGGCGATGGAGAAGGTGGTCAGCGCACCGCGGGTGATCAGCAGCTGCTTGCCGATCTCCACGATCTCGATCAGCTTGGTCGGGTTGGAGTCCAGGTCGACCATGTTGCCGGCCTCCTTGGCCGCCATGGTCCCGGTGTTCATCGCGACGCCGACGTCGGCCTGGGCGAGCGCGGGGGCGTCGTTGGTGCCGTCGCCGGTCATCGCGACCAGCTTGCCGCCCTCCTGCTCCTTCTTGATCAGGGCCATCTTGTCCTCGGGGGTGGCCTCGGCGAGGAAGTCGTCCACGCCCGCCTCCTCCGCGATCGCCTTGGCGGTCAGCGGGTTGTCACCCGTGATCATGATGGTCTTGATGCCCATCCGGCGGAGCTCGTCGAAGCGCTCCCGCATGCCCTCCTTGACCACGTCCTTGAGGTGGATGACCCCCAGGACCCGGGCGGGCCGGTCACCGATCCTGGTGGCCACGACCAGCGGGGTGCCACCGGCGGCGGAGATGCCGTCGACCAGGGTGGACACCTCGTCGGTGACCCGGCCGCCGTTCTCGGTGACCCAGGTGGACACGGCCGCGGCGGCGCCCTTGCGGACCTGGTGGACGCCGTCGGCCTCCTCCAGGTCCACCCCCGACATCCGGGTCTGGGCGGTGAACGGCACCCAGGTGGCGTGCGTCAACTCGCCCTGGGCGCGGGCCCGCAGGCCGTACTCGGTCTTGGCCAGGACCACGATCGAGCGGCCCTCGGGGGTCTCGTCCGCGAGGGAGGAGAGCTGCGCGGCACTGGCGAGCTCGTCGGTGGAGACGCCGCTCACCGAGAGGAACTCGGCGGCCTGCCGGTTGCCCAGGGTGATGGTGCCGGTCTTGTCGAGCAGCAGGGTGTTGACGTCGCCGGCGGCCTCGACGGCGCGGCCGGACATCGCCAGCACGTTGCGCTGCACCAGCCGGTCCATGCCGGCGATGCCGATCGCGGAGAGCAGCGCGCCGATGGTGGTCGGGATGAGCGCGACGATCAGGGCGACCAGGACGATCATCGACTGCGGGGCGCCCGCGTAGGTGGCCATCGGCTGCAGGGTCACCACGGCGACCAGGAAGACGATGGTCAGCGAGGCCAGCAGGATGTTGAGCGCGATCTCGTTCGGCGTCTTCTGCCGGGCGGCGCCCTCCACCAGGGCGATCATCCGGTCGATGAACGACTTGCCGGGCTCGGACGCGATCTTCACCACGATCCGGTCGGACAGCACCTTGGTGCCGCCCGTGACGGCGCTGCGGTCGCCGCCGGACTCCCGGATGACCGGCGCGGACTCACCGGTGATCGCCGACTCGTCCACGGAGGCGACGCCCTCGACCACGTCACCGTCGCCGGGGATGACCTGCCCGGCCTCGACCACGACGTGGTCGCCGAGCCGGAGCGCGGTGCCGGGCACCTCCTCCTCGTCCTGGGTGGCGGGCCAGTTCGTCAGCCGGCGGGCGACGCTCTCGGTCTTGGTCTTGCGCAGCGTGTCCGCCTGGGCCTTGCCGCGGCCCTCGGCGACGGCCTCGGCCAGGTTGGCGAAGACCGTGGTGAGCCAGAGCCACACGGTGATGGCCCAGGCGAACACCGACGGATCGGCGATCGCGGAGACGGTGGTGACCACCGAGCCCACCTCGACCACGAACATCACCGGGTTCTTGACCATCACCCGGGGGTCGAGCTTCTTCACCGCGTCCGGCAGGGACGCGACGATCAGCTTCGGGTCGAGGAGGCCGCTGGCCACTCTGTGCGGCGCGGCGGGCTCGGCAGCGGTCTTGTCGGCCCGGCCGGTCCGGTCGGCCGGTGCGGGGTTGAGCGTGGGGGTGGACATCAGGAGGTGAGACCTTCCGCGATCGGCCCGAGAGCCAGGGCCGGGAAGTAGGTGAGGCCGACGACGATCAGGATCACGCCCGACAGCAGGCCCACGAACAGCGGCTTGTGGGTGGGCAGGGTGCCCGGGGTGGCCGGGACCGGCTGCTGCTGGGCGAGCGAGCCCGCCAGCGCCAGGACGAAGACGATCGGCAGCAGACGGCCGAAGATCATCGCCAGGCCCAGCGCGGTGTCGTACCAGTCGGTGTTGACGGTGATGCCGCCGAAGGCCGAGCCGTTGTTGTTGGCGGCGGAGGTGAAGGCGTACAGCACCTCCGAGAAGCCGTGGGCGCCCGAGTTGAGCATCCCGGCCCGCTCGCCCGGCAGGGCCATCGCCACACCCGTGCCGACCAGCACGATCGTCGGCGTGGTCAGGATGTACAGCGAGGCGAACTTCATCTCCCGGCCGCCGAGCTTCTTGCCCAGGTACTCGGGGGTGCGCCCGACCATCAGGCCGGCCACGAACACCGCCACGACCGCCAGCACGAGCATGCCGTACAGACCGGAGCCGGTACCGCCGGGCGCGATCTCGCCCAGCATCATGTTGAAGACCGTCAGCCCGCCGCCGAACGGCGTGTACGAGTCGTGGAAGGAGTTCACCGCGCCGGTCGAGGTCAGCGTCGTCGAGGCGGCGAACAGCGAGCTGGCGGCGATGCCGAAGCGCTGCTCCTTGCCCTCCATCGCGGCGCCCGCGGCCTGCAGCGCACTGCCGGAGTGCTGGGACTCGGCGAAGGTGAGCAGGGCGGTCGAGGCGATCCAGAACAGGCCCATCACGGCGACGATCGCGTAGCCCTGGCGGTTGTCGCCGACCATCCGGCCGAAGGTCCGGGGCAGGGCGAACGGGATCACCAGCAGCAGGAAGATCTCGACCAGGTTGGAGAAGCCGTTGGGGTTCTCGAAGGGGTGCGCCGAGTTGGCGTTGAAGAAGCCGCCGCCGTTGGTGCCGAGCAGCTTGATGACCTCCTGGGAGGCCACCGGGCCGCCGGGGATCTTCTGCACCTCGCCGCTGAGCGTGGTGACCTCGTGGAAGCCGTGGAAGTTCTGGATCACGCCGGAGGCGGCCAGGACCAGGGCGAACACGATCGAGATCGGCAGCAGCAGCCGCAGGGTGATCCGGACCAGGTCGACCCAGAAGTTGCCGACCCGGTCGGTCCGGTTGCGGGTGAAGCCCCGGATCAGCGCGGCGACGACGGCTATGCCGACGGCCGCGGAGACGAAGTTCTGCACCGCCAGGCCGGCCATCTGCGCCAGGTGGCCCATCGCCTGCTCGCCCGAGTAGGACTGCCAGTTGGTGTTGGCGACGAACGAGATCGCGGTGTTCCAGGCCTGGTGGCCCTCCATCTGCGGAACGCCCAGGTTCAGCAGCAGGTAGCCCTGGAGGCGGATCAGGCCGTACAGGAAGAGGACGGAGACCGCCGAGAAGGCCAGCACCGAGCGCAGGTACACCGGCCAGCGCTGATCGGCGTCGCCGTCGACGCCGATCACCTTGTAGATGCCGCGCTCGACTCTGAGGTGCTTGGAGGTGGTGAGCAGCCTGGCGACGTAGTCGCCGAGGGGGCGGTAGCACAGGGCCAGCGCGCCGACGATGGCGAGGGCCTGCAGCCAGCCCGCGAGAGTGGATCCCATGTCAGAACTTCTCCGGGAAGATCAGCGCCACGACGAGATAGCCGACGAGCGCGACGGCCACGATCAGACCAGTGACGTTCTCGACGCTCACAGCTTCTCCACCCCCCGAGCGATCAGGGCGATGACGGCGAACACGGCGACCGTGACACCGACGTAGATGAGATCGGACATGGGCTCCACCAGCGTGGTTCGGAGGATGCCGCGACCGGGCCGAGGGGCTCGCGCGGCGCCGGCGGACGACCGGCAGATGCAGCAAACCAGCCGTCAGGGGCGCGTTATCGGGCCCTGACGCCCTCCATACGGGTGACGGCGCCGCGTTGACGCGACCTTGACGCGAAAGGGTGGTGGGACGGCGAACGGCCCCGGGCGGCAGCCTGCCGCCCGGGGCCGTCCAACGGTTTCCCGCCGGTCACCTCCCCATCGCCCGGTCGCGTCCCCGGTCGCCTCGCGGTCACCTCCGCATCGCCCGGTCGCGTCTTCGGTCGCAGCGCCCGGTCGCGTCTCCGGCCGCAGCACCCGGTCACACCGCCGTCACATCCGCATCCGCAGCCGGCAGACCACCGCGTCGGTGTGCCGGCGCAGCGCGCGGTCGATCACGGCGCCGCGCCGGTTCTGCAGCGCCCGCTGCCACCAGCGGGCGGGCTCCACCTCGGGGATCAGCACGGTCAGCCGGTCGTAGGCGTGCTCCGACCCGAGCTCGTTGACGAAGTCGGCGATGGGCCTTCCCAGGCGCCGGTGGTCGTCCGGGATCTCCACCAGCGGGACGCCCGGCTGCCACAGCTCCCAGTCCCGGCGCAGCGCCTCCGCGGCGGTCGGCTCGTGCACCACGGTGACCGCCATGACCTCGTCGCCGAGCGAGAGCGCCGCCGACAGGCCGTCCCGGGTGAGCCGGGTGATCGCCGTCACCGGGACGACGACCAGACTCCGCTGCCGGGTCACCGGGCCGGGCACCCGGCCCAGCTCCAGCCGCTCGCCGATCCGCCCGTAGCTGCGGTGGACCGCCTCGAACAGCACCACCAGCAGCGGCAGGGCGACCACGATGCCCCAGGCGCCCTCGGTGAACTTGGTGCCGGTGACGACCAGGGCGGCGACACCGGTGAGCAGCGCGCCGAAGCCGTTCAGCGCGGCCTTCCACCGCCAGCCGTCCGGCCGGTGCAGGACCCAGTGCCGGACCATGCCGACCTGACAGACGGTGAACCCGACGAAGACGCCGATCGAGAACAGCGGTACCAGGCTGTTGACGTCCCCGCCGGAGCCGACCAGCAGCGCCGCCGACACCGCGGCCAGGAACAGCACGCCGTACCGGTACACCTGGCGGTCGGCGCGCAGCGCGAACACGTGCGGGAGGTGGTTGTCCCGGGCGAGCAGGTCGAGCAGCACCGGCAGGCCGCCGAAGGAGGTGTTGGCGGCCAGTCCGAGCAGGACCACGGTGGCGAACTGGACGACGTAGAAGCCGGCGCCGTGGCCGAGCGAGGCGTCGGCGAGCTGGGCGAGCACCGTGACGCCCTCGACCGGCCGCAGGTGGAAGCGCCCGATCAGCACGGCCAGCCCGATCAGCATCACGCCGAGCAGCGCACCCAGCGCGACCTCGGTGTGCTGGGCGCGCTTGACCCGCGGGGTGCGGAAGGAGGGGACGGCGTTGGCCACCGCCTCCACGCCGGTCAGCGCGGAGCAGCCGGCCGCGAAGGACTTGAGCAGCAGCAGCGCGCCCACGGTGGTGGCGTTCTCGGCGAGCGACGAGGCGTGCCCGGCGGCGGCCGCGGTGCTGGCCGGGCCGTCCCGGAACAGGCCGACCACGATGATCGCCAGGATCGACAGCACGAAGACGGCCGTCGGCGCCATGAACCAGCGCGCCGACTCGGCGATCCCGCGCAGGTTCACCAGGGTCACCAGCGCGAGCACGCCCAGGCACAGCCAGACCCGCTGGCCGTACAGGCCCGGCACGGCCGAGGTGAGCGCGGCCACGCCGGCGGTGACCGAGACCGCGACGTTCAGCACGTAGTCGATCACCAGCGAGGCGGCCGCGGTCAGCGCCGTCCGACGGCCCAGGTGCGCCTTGGCGACCGCGTAGGAGCCGCCGCCGTCCGGGAACGCCGCGATCACCTGCCGGTAGGAGGCGACCAGCACCGCCAGCAGGACGGCGATCGCCACGGTCACCGGCAGCGTGAAGCCCAGCCCGTACGCGCCGGCCGCGGCCAGCACCAGGACGATCGACTCCGGCCCGTACGCGACGGAGGCCATCGCGTCCAGCGAGAGCGCCGCCAGTCCGCCGAGCGCGCTGAGCCGGTGCCGCTCGTCGCCCGCGCCGGTGTCCGGAGGCTCGGGTTCGGCCGTGACGGCCGGGGTGGTGGTGGCGCTGGACATCGGACGGAACCTCCGCGGGTCGGCAGTTGCTCCGATCCTGCGGTCCGCGCTCCCGCCCCTCCCCCGGCCCCTACGCGTTCCTGACGCGGCCACGAGCGGCTTTGACGCGCCCTTGACGCACCGGCCGCGCGACGTCCGGGGGCTGTTGGCGGGGGTGGGCGAGCCGTTGTCCCGGCGGGCGCCGGTTGGGAAGACGATCAGCTCAGTCGAAGGACTCCCACCCCCGGGCCCCACTCTGCTGCCTGCACCCAGCAATTGCAAGTAATGCGCAATAACTCCACCCGTCCGCGCCGGGGAAAACGAAACAGGCCCTGATCTGCGTTTCCGCAGATCAGGGCCTGTTCTCTATCCTGTGGCTGGTGCAGGGTTCGAACCTGCGTAGCTTGCGCGACAGATTTACAGGCCGCTGACCAGGCATGTTCTGACCTGCGGACTCTTGATCGCGGACCGGATCTGGTCCGTCACCGGTCCGGATCATGATCTCTGGACCACACAACCCGCCCGGCGGCAACCCCTGACACCGGCCCGCCCCTTGTGCGCGCCAGGCGACGGCGGCAGGTTGCCCTCTCGCAGCCCACCCCAGGCCGTGCCGGCAACCCTCGGGGCCATCAAACCTTCCATTCCTATTCACTCATGTGATCAAGTTCATAATCAGACCATCGAGGCGTAGCGTGGTCAACCGCACCGCCCTCCTGACACAACCTCGAAGTTGGGTTACGCTCTTGTCGCTGCCCTCGCTCAACCCGTCTGGCCTCCTGCCCCCTGGCGACCACGAGGCGTCATGGAACGAGCTCGACCGTGCCTTCGGAACTAACTTCAAGCGCAAAGACCTCATGGTCAACTTGCACCACACGGTGAAGAGTCTCGTTGACCTGGGAGTCACCGAGATCTACATCGACGGCTCCTTTGTCACCGCGAAGGAGCGCCCGAGAGATGTCGAAGTTATCTACGTCCCGCCGAGTGGAGCAGATACGTCCACCTGGGGCTTGTTCTCTTTTGGCCAGCACGAAATGCTCAAGCGGATGCATAAGATTGACTTGTGGCCATATCCCTCGCCGCAGCCCACAGTCACAGGGTGGGTCACCATAAAGGACTTCTTCTCCACAGATCGCGACGGCACGCCCAAGGGAATCATTCGCCTGAACCTGGAGGGGTTCTCATGATCCGAAATGAGCGTCAGCTTGGTGTCGCCAAGAAAAAGATCACGGAACTCCGAGAGGCTGCGGAGAGCGCATCTAGCGACGAGCGGGCGGTGTGGATGACGCTGGCCAGCAAGCTCGCCTACGAGATCGACGAGTATGAATCAATCAAGCGCGGAGAGACCGTCACGTTCGAGATTCGAGGACTCGATGACGTACCCGATGCACTCATCAAGGCGCGAATCTCAAAGCGGCTAAATCAGGCCGAGCTTGCTGAAATTCTAGGCGTCACAGAACAAATGGTACAAAAGGACGAATCTGGCGGCTACGAAAATGCGCGCTTCTCGCGCATGGCAGATGTTGCAGACGCCTTGGGATACGAATTGGTTGGCCGCTTGCAGCCTGCTGGCAAACCCCATGTCACCCTACTCAGCGCTTCCCCATCAACGCCGGTAGTCCGACCTTCAACAGTCATTTTGTCCACCCCCACACCAAGCGTTGTCCAGACAGCCGTCGGACAGGCAGCCATTACTGTCGTCACCTCGATTGGATCCGCAGTCACATGAAGATCGACCATGTCATCCTCGCAGAGGGGGCAGCAGCAGATCTGCGGGGCGCGCTCACGCTCGTGGGGGTCAACCAGCGTGTTGTGAACGCCCCAAGCCTCCCGTTCAGCTTCAAACAGTCCCTGGCCATCACATTCACTTCGGGCCCGGCAAGTACAGCCAACGAGGCAGCGCAAAACGGCCAGCTTTCGGTAGCCGTCACAGGCCCGGGCGGCGACACAACATTTGCAGTTTCAACAGCGATTCCGATTGCGCCATCGGCGCGCAAGGATGCGCCATCGATTGGCCATATTCTGCTTGAACTGCCGATCTCGGGAACGAGCCACGGGACTTACCGAGTTAGTGTGACTTGGGAAGCCCCGGAGGACGATCGCGACACACGCAATATCGACCTCTATGTTGTAGCCCCCGAGCAAGCATAGCCGCGAGAATGCTTTGGCTCGGCTAGATTTTCACCGAGCCACTGAGCCCGCTTTCGCCTAATGATACTTACGTAATCATCGTGGCAATTTCCTCCAAGGAGCTCACCACAACCACCGCTCCAGCAACAGCCAAGCGTTCCGCTTTCCCCGGTTTGTTGGCATAGCCGATCGTCGGGACGTCGGCGGCCTCCCCGGCTTCGACATCGCGGGTTGCGTCGCCGATGAAAATGCAATGCTCCGGCCCGATGCTTGCGGCTTCCACCGCTTCGAGCAGAAGGCGCGGACTAGGCTTCATGGATGAAGGGTCACCCGGGACGCGACCAAAGACGCCAGCCACGTATTTGCTGAGGCCGTGCTCGGCGAGGTAGGACTCGATGGCCGCGCCCGCGTTATTGCTAACCACGGACACTAGGCGGCCGGAGCGGGCACAGGCATGGAGAACCGATTCTCCGCCCGGGGTCGGGCGGGCGACCCGGACGGCTTCGGTCTCCAGCGCGGCCAGTGCGGCATCCGTGCCCTCCGTGAGGTCAGGACGAGCGTCCGCGATCAACCGCAGCAGGGCGAGTGGGTCGCTCTCCTCCTCCGCCCCGGCCGGGGCCTGCTCGCCCGCGGCGAGCAGGCCCTCACGGAGTCGGCGCGCGACCTCCGGGGCGGGGAGGCCGGCGAAGACCGAGCACACCGGGCCGTCGAAGTCGAGGAGGACGTGCTTCACCGGCCGCAGCACGTCGGCGAGTTGCTGAGGGGTGGCGGTCATGGCTGGCGCTCGTAGGCGATGGTGTTCCACACGCTGTCGAACCACATCTGGGCCTGCTGGACATACTGCGATCCGAGCGAAGCGTCGTCCGGGCCGGCGGCGTGGTGGAACAGGGTGGTGTCCTTGCCGGTCACGTCGTAGAAGGTGTGGGCGGTGTCGTCGATCGACATGGTGCGCTCGCGGAGCGGGTAGAAGCCGAAGAAGGCCTCCGACCGGTTCAGGATGTACAGCTTGAACAGGCTGGACGCCCGGTGGACCTTGACCTGGACGCTTGCCTTCTGGACCAGGCCCAACTCGGCCAGCATCTCCACGGAGTGCGCGATGCCGCCGGCGTTCGTCAGGGCGATGTTGCGGGCGCGCTGCCGGAGCGCGGCTTCGTCCTGGAGCCCGTCGACCAGGACCGGCACGGCCATCGGCATCATGGTGTCCGGCAGCAGCAGGCGGACCGTGATGGACTCTGGCGCCAGCCGGCCGGAGCGGACCTTGTCGAGTGGCTCCTGCAGCGCGTTGTGCAGCGTCTCGCTGGAGAAGCCGGCGAAGTCGAGAGTCACCTGCTGCTGCTCGAAGGCCGCCTCCAGGTGCGGGCGAAGCCCGACCGGGCGCGAGGTGCGTTCCCGCACGAAGGAGCCGCTCCCCTGCCGGGTCACGATCAGCCCTTCGGTGCGGAGCAGGTCGAGCGCCTTGTCCACCGTGCCGCGCGCCACGCCGAAGTGCTTCGCCAGCTCGGGGCCGGAGGGGAGCTTGTCGCCGGTCTCGAAGCCCGGCTTCTTCGTGAGGATCGAGGCCCGCAGAGAGCTGCCGACCTGCTGATACGGGGGGCGAGAGTCATCCGGGTCCAGAGCCATGGGCCAATGCTAGGGGAGGTGCCCAACAGGCGCGAGAAACCCAACTCTCTTGACCTGCCTAAGCAGGTTGTCTATGTTGTGCATGTCGCACCGAGTGAGACAGGGGTGACACAGAGGGGCCTTCTTTGGGCTGCTCTGAGCTGCACGAATGCGCCTATGGGGATAGGCGAAGGGGCCCGGGACAGATCGGGCCGAGGTCGACCGCGCCTTGGCATGCGGATGGCATGGACCGAAAGGTCCGCGTCTGCCCTGAAAGACGCACCTCCCGCCAGCTCACCGCCGGACTTCCCGGCGCCGGAGCGGGCGTGGTCTCAGCGAACGAGTGTCTTTGGTCCCCGATCCGCGCGCCGTCTGCGGCGGGTCGGGGGTCATGGCTGCTCGTGACGTGACGAGTAGCTGGCCCTGGATTCGGGGCCGCCGCGCATTCCTTGGCCGGGCGCGCGGCAGCCCCTGGGGCCCACCTCCCACTGGAAGAGGTAGATCCGTGAAGTCGATTGTTGCAGGTCAACACGCCTTGGGCGCCGAGGAGTTCGCGGAGCTGGCGTTGGGCGTGGACGAGGAGCTGTTCGCCGGCGTGACCGGCGAGTCGGCGATCGAGCGCCAGGCCCGGTTGGACGTGGCGTACGCGGTGCTGGCGGACCTGCGCCGGGAGGACCCGGAGCTGGCCGCCTACGCGGAGCGGCTGCTGGACATGGCGCCGGTGCCGCTGCGGCGCCCGGCGGTCATCCGCCGCACCACCGGCGTCGAGCGGGCGGCGGCGTGAGGACCGGGCTCCCGCTCACGGCGCTCACGCCCGCTCACGACACGCTCACCGGACGCTCGCGGGGCACCGGGCGGTGGTCGTGGTGAAGGCGCCGATGAGCCCGGAGCAGATCCGCTCGGCCGAGAAGGCGTTGGCCGTGGGGACGTGGACGATCACGCTGGGCGCGGTCCTGTACAGCGTGCTCACGGTGACCCCGCTCATGTCCCACCACACCCCGAAGGACTGGGGGTGGACGGCGCCGATCCTGCCGCTGGTCGTGGACGCGGCGGTGGTGATCGTGGTCCGGATGGACAGCACGCTCGCCCGCCTCGACGGCGACGGCGGCCGCTGGCCTGTCGTGCTGCGCTGGATGACCGGCACCATGACGGTGCTGCTCAACATGGGTCAGTCCGCCCTGGAGCACGACGAAGTCGGGGTGGCGGTCCACTCGGTGGCGCCGCTGTTGCTGATCGTCACGGCGGAAACCTCCCTTGCCTACCGGCGGGCGATCGCCGCCGCGCTGGCCGCACGAGCGGCCCGTGAGCGCGATGAGCGGGCCGAGCGCGACCGCCGTCAGGAGGAGCGCCGGAAGCAGGAACGCGAGGACCGGCTGGCCGACTTCGCCCAGGCCGAGCAGCGCGAGCGCGAGCGCCGTGAGCACGACGAGCGGATGGCCGACAAGCAGCGTGAGCACGAGGAGCGCATGGCCCGCGAACAGCGGGACGAGCAGGCCCGCCGGGAAGACGCCGAGCGCGACGAACGGCGGCGCCAGCAGGACTCCGAGCGGCGTGATCGTGAGCGCCGTGAGCGCGAGGCGAGTGAGCGTGAGCGCCGTGAGCGTGAGCGTGAGCGTGAGCAGGACGCCGAGCGGGAGATCGAGCGGCTCCGGAAGGAACTCATGTCCGCGCCCGCCGTGGACGGGCGGCTGCCCGAGGACCAGGCCCGGATGAAGGTCCAGGACTGCGTCGTGGCCCGCATCCCGCAGCGCCGAGCGGTCGACCTGACCGGCTGGTCCGCCGGCTGGATCGCCAGCCGCTACCAGGAACTGCGCTCCACCGAGCGCCCCGCCCTGCACGCCGTACCCGTCACCGACGAAGAGACCACCCCGCCCGAGGAGCAGGCATCGTGACCACCGGCATCGAGACCACCGCCGTTGCCAGCAACCAGATCCGCGCCGCCGCTCTGCTGGCCATCCTCACCGCACACACCGACCTGCCCACCCCCACGCCGGCGCTGCACCGGTTCCTCCAGCCCGGCACCGACATCCCGTGGGGTGCGTGGGGCGTGAAGCTGTCGCTGCACCGCGGCCTCGACACGTTCGAGCAGTGGCGCGAGGCCCTGGGTCTGGATCCCGCCACCACCGACAACGGCGAGTACGGCACCAGCCGATGGCTGACCGCCTACGGCTTCAGCCACGGCGTCCCCGTCGAGGTGACCGGCTTCTACCCGCACGACACGGACGACGCGCGGTAGGTCGCCGACAGCGCTGGAACCTGGACGGCCCTCGCTGGATGGCCCCTGCCTGACCTGCGCCAACTGCACCGCCGTCGCGGCCCGCAGCCTCCCCACATCTGCTCCGCTGATCCTCAGCAAGGAGACCCCTGTCATGGCCCTGACCATGATCGCGCCCCCCATCCCCCCGATCACCTCCGAAGACCGCACCCGCGCCGCCGCCGGCGCCGACCGCGTGCTGACCGTCCAGGTCGGCAAAACGGGCGGTGCCCGGTGAACACCGTCCGCAACGTGCCCGGCCTGGGCATCGCCCGCCTCGACCGCGGCGGCCTCGCCTACCGCCTCTCCGAGCCGCTGACGATCGATGAGGTCGCCGACCTGCTCCGCGAGACCTGGTGCCGCCGCCTGACGGTCACCGACGCCTCCGCCGACGGCGAGCACCCCGCCGAGTTCCGCGCGCTCTGCGAGCTGGACGGCGAGCCGTTCGTCCTCGTCGGCCGGATCGGGGAGGGCGCCTGATGTTCGGCATCGGCAAGAAGCCGCCCGCCCAACCCGCACAGTCCCGCCAGCAGCGCAGGGCGAAGGCGGTTCGTGCCGCCGACCGCGCGGGCCATGCCGCCATGGACGCCAAGACCCGCCGCACCACGGCTCTGGAGGCCAACCCCGTCCGCACCTGGTGGCGCTCCTCCTGACCCGCCGTCCGGGGCCCGGCCCCAGCCGGGCCCCCTTCTCTCCCAAGAGGAGACAGCCATGATCTACCTGCTCTGCCTGCTGCTGATCCTGGTCGACGTCGGGCTCGCCGTGTGGGGCCTTTGCGAGTTGGCCCGCCGGGGGTGGCTCCGGTGACGATCCCCCCGCCCCCGACCGAGCCGCCCACCGCCGGCATGCCGACTCCCGAGCCGATGGGCGAGCGGTGGCGCAAGACCGGCCCCCGTGTCCCCGCCCCGGTCCAGCCGGAGCCCGACGTCCACATCCCGGTCCCGATCGACACCGGCCCCGCCCAGGCCGCCTCCATGGAGGACGCCGCGCAGGCGTTCTGGGCCCCGTTCGGCCGGATCCTGTCCGAGCAGGCCTCCACGATCACCTCCCAGGTCGGACAGCTCCTCACCGAGAGCGAGGCCCAGCGCGCTGCCCGCCAGCAGGTCGAGTACGAGGACCTGCTCGCCGCACAGCGTGCCCGGATGGACTCGGCGCTCGGCAAGGTCGGGGAGACCTCCAAGGAGCGCGCCGAACGCCACCGCGTCGAGGACGTCCTCGCCCCCGACCGCCCCATCCAGCGGGACGACCTGGTCGGCTTTGCCGATCTGCTCGCCGAGCGGATCTCCGAGACCCCGGAAGACCGGGCCCAGCGCCGGGAGGCCGAGCGCGAGCTCGCCAAGCAGCGCGCTCGCGCCCAGGAGGACCGGGAGCGCGCCGCGGCCGGGGAGACCCCCGCCCAGCGCGCCCTGCGCCATCGTCAGCAGCAGCTGGCCGATCGGCGCGAGGCCCGCACCCGAGCCCGCCGGCAGCAGCGCCGGGCCGCCCGCACCACCGGCCCCACCGACCGTGTCCGGCGGTTCCGGCGCTGGGCGGCCCTCACCGCGATCAGCGCGATCGGCGGCTACGCGACCGGCCTCGTCCAGATCACCACCCCCGGCGGCCCCATGGTCGGCGCGCTGCTCGCGCTCTTCGGCTGGGGGCTCGACACCCACCTTCGGGACCGGGGACGACTGCGCGTGAGCGAGGTCCGCGGCACCCGGCCGCTCACGCTCCTGGTCCTCGCTCGCATCCCGATCGCCTCCGGCCTCACCGTCGCCTGCGGCCTCGCCCCCCTCCTGGCCGCCACCGGCCACCAGCTCCACATCTACTGACCACACCAGAGGAGTTCACCACCATGTTCGGAGCCATCGGGTCCGGCGGCATGATCCTGCTCATCATCGTCGCGCTGTTCATCCACAAGAAGGGCGGCGGCAAGCTCCAGCCGGTCAAGGACCACCACGTCATCTACTGGGGCGCGGCCCTCGGCCTGCTCGCCGCCAGCGCCGGGACGGCCCTCTCGCAGATCGGCACCGTGTCCACCAGCATCAGCGACTCGATCAACTCGCAGTCCGGCACCGTCGGCCCGGTCGGCGCCGGCGCCGTCGCGCTGATCCTGCTCCTGATCGGCTTCGGCACCAAGCCGGGCATGGCCAAGGACCTGATCGTCGGCGTTGCGCTGCCCGGCGCACTGTCGACCGCCGGGGGACTGCTGGCTGTCCCGGTGACCGTCCTGGGGTCCCTGCTCCACGGGCTCGGCGCCTGATGGACAACCACCTCGCAGAATCGCTTGCCGTGCACGCCCAGGCCCTCGCTGCGTGGCGCGAGTGCCGCACCAAGGCGCAGCAGATCGAGGACCCGGAGCAGCGCGCCGCCGCGCTCCGGACCCTCGCGGGGGAGCGGCCCGTCCACCCCTACCTCGGCGGCCTCTCCCTCACCGCGCTCCGGCAGGGCAACCGCCGCATGCTGGCCCCGATCCGCACCCGGCACGCCGACGCCCGCGCCGAGCACGCCGAAACCCTCGCCGCATGGAAGACGCGGCGCACCAAGGCACAGCAGATCGAGGACCCGGAGCAGCGCGCCGCCGCGCTCGACGCGCTCAAGCGCGAGCGGCCGACCCACCCCGCTCTCCTTGCCGTCGGGTGCGCGGTGGTCTCCGCCGTCGTCCTTGCCGGCATCCCCGCCGTCCGCCAGCACGCCGGGGCCATCCTCGGCGGCGGCCTCACCCTGTGGCTGATCACCGCCCTGATCCTCGGCAACACCACCGCCCCGGAGAAGCCCAAGCAGACCCTCACCGCCGACGCCGACGTCGGCGCCTCCGAGGCCGCCGACGAGGACCAGGAGGAGGAGCCCGAGACCACCGTCCCGACCCCCGCCGACGCCCACCGGCTGACGGCCTCCCTGACGGCCCGCGAGACCTCCGTTCTGCTCACCCGGCTGGCCTCCGATCTGGCCGCCAACCACCCCGGCTGGGAAGCCTCCACCAAGGCCGTCCGGACCCTCCTCTCCGAGGCCGGCATCCCGGTCCGCGCAGGGGTCCGCACCCCGGACGGCAACGGGCCCGGTATCCACCACCAGGACGTGCCCCCGCTCCCCTCCCCCTCCCAGACCGCCCCTGTCCCCCACGTTGTTGCCAACGTTGGCGCAGGTCAGAGCGCCAACGCCAACGCCAACAACACCGACGAGTGGTCCACCCGAGAGGGGTTCGTCATGCGCGCCGACCCCGATAACCCCGCCCGAACGATCATCGTCGGCCGCGCCACCGCCGCCTGATCCACCCAACCGAAAGGCACCCGTCATGACCGACCGCTGGCCGAACAAGACCGTCCCCGAGTTCACCGACGCCGAACTCGCCACCGCGATCAAGCGGCACCAGGACGACCCCGACCCCGTGACCCAGAGCATCGTCTGCAGCTGCTGGGGCGAGTGGGAGCGCCGCCACGGGCTCACCCCGACCGAGGACTGAGCCAGAGCCTCCCCCGCACCCGAAAGGGCATCACCGTGCACGACGACTACGACGAGTTCGACGCCGCCGACTGGGCGCCGGGCGAGTGCGACCACTGCACCGGCGGCGAGCCCGTCGAAACCCCGCTCGGACTCATCTACTGCGCCTGCCAGATCGGCCAGGGCACCACGCCCGAGAACTGCCTCTGCGGCCCCGAAGACGACTGACCGACACAGCACGAAGCCCCGCAGCAACCGTCGACCTTGGCGGGTGACAGCCGGTTGCTGCGGGGCCAGTCCGATCCCTCTCAGAGACCAGAGGACTCCAGCATGCCCGGAAACACCACCGCGCCGCAGCCCCGCTGCGAAGCCGCCCACCTCGGCGACGCCAGCCCCTGCGAGGGCCCGCTCGACGCCGTGACCGTCCTCAACCGGTACGGCGACGCCGCCAAGGCGTGCGTGCACCACGGCACCCGTCTGTACGCCAGTCTCATCGGCCCGCGCGTCCAGCCCGGCAGCGTCCCCGGTGCGGCCGTCGAGGTCCACAACCGCGCCCAGACCACCTCCGCGTTCGCCTGGCTCGACCACCACCAGCTCCCCAACGAGGAGGAGCGGTGACCGAGAACTCCCTGAACGTGATCCCGTTCCGGCCGGAGCCCGCCGACGTGAAGGCCGCCGAGCAGGCCGTCATCGGCGCCGCCCTGCTCGACCCCGCCCAAATCCCCGCCCTCGCCGCCCAGCTCGGCGACCCGAGCGCGTTCTACCACCCCTCGCACGAGACGATCTGGCGCGCCATCACCCGGATGGCGGGCGGCGAGCGACCGGTCGACCCGATGCTGCTGGCCGGCGTCCTGCGCGCCCAGGGCGACCTGGGCCGCGTCGGCGGGCCCAGCTACCTTCACGCCTGCATCGAGGCGACCCCGACCGCCGCCAACGGCGACTACTACGCCGAGATCGTGCGCCTCGCCGCCGAGCGGCGCCGGATCGGCACCGCCACCAGCCGCCTCGCCAACATGGCCATGGCCGGCGAGGACCAGGCCGACCTCGACGCCGTGCGCACCGCCGCCCTCTCGGTACTCGCCGACCTCGCCGCCGGCGACACCTGGCTCGACCCCGTCCCGCTCGGCTCCCACGGCGCCTTGCCGACCTTCCCCGTGAAGGCCCTGCCCGGATGGGTCGGCGCCTACGTCGAAGCGGTCGCCGAGTTCACCCAGACCCCGCCCGACGCGGCCGCCACCATGGCCCTCGCCGCGCTGTCGACCGCCGCCGGCGGGCGGGTGAACGTGGAGATCCGGCCCGGCTGGCGCGAGCAGTCCAACCTCTACCTGACCTGCGCGATGCCCCCGGCCAGCCGCAAGTCCGACGTGTTCGCGTTCACGATGGGCCCGGTCTACAGGGTCGAAGCGGAGCTCCAGGCTGGCGCCAGGGCGGTGATCATCGAGGCCGAGACCGCCAAGGACGCTGCGCTGGCGGAGGTCGACGCCCTGATGGCCAAGGCCCGTAAGAACCCCGACCTCGACCGCACCCGGCTCATCGCGGAGATCTCCGCCGCGAAGATGCTCGCCGAGGAGATCACCGTCCCGCCGAGCCCGCGCCTGACGCTATCCGGGGACATCACCCCGGAGACCGTCACCAGCCAGCTCGCCGTTCACCGGTGCCTGGCCGCGCTCTCCCCGGAGGGCGACCTGTTCGACAGCATGGTCGGCCGCTACAGCAGCAAGCCGAACCTGGGGGTGTTCCTCCAGGCCCACAAGGGCGAGCGCCTCCAGGCCGACCGCATCACCCGCGAGCAGCCCACGGTCGACAAGCCCGCGCTCACGATCGGCGTCACCCCGCAGCCCGCCGTCCTCCAAGAACTCGGCTCCGCCCCGGGCGCCCGTGACCGGGGCCTGCTCGCCCGGTTCCTCTACTCCCTGCCGCCCTCCAACCTGGGCTACCGCAAGGTCCGTACCGCCCCTATCCCCGACAAGGTCGCGAGCGCCTACGACCGAAACCTGACCCGCCTGCTCCGCGCCATGACCGACCTCACCGAGCCGGTCACCGTGCTCATGGACCAGGCCGCCGACCTCGCCGTCGAGCGCCTCCAGGAGCGCGTGGAGGTCCAGCTCCGCCCCGACCAGCCACTCGCCCACATCAAGGACTGGGCCGGCAAACTCGTCGGCCACATCGCCCGTATCGCGGTCCTCCTCCACCTCGCCGACCACGTCGCCTCCGACCAGGACAGCAACGCCTGGCGGGCCGACCTGGAGGCCACCGCCGTCGAACGCGCCGCCCGGATCGCCGACTACTTCACCGCCCACACCCTGGCCGTGTTCGACCTCATCGCCGCCGACCCGGCCACCGAGGACGCCCACGCAATCCTCCAGTGGCTCCAGCGGCCGAAGAAGGACGGCACCCCCCGCACCCACATCAAGGCCCACGACGCCGTCGCCAGCAGCCGACGGTTCAAGAAGGTCGCCGACGTCGAGCCCGCACTGAACCTGCTCGAACAGCACGGCCACCTCCGCGCCGACCAGCCCATCCCCACCGGCCAGCGAGGCCGCCCCCAGTCCGTCACTTACCGTGTCCACCCCGCGATCGGCAACCCCGTAGACGGAGCGGAAGCCCCGTAACCGTCAGGAATGTCAGGACAAACCTCTGACCAGCCGAAACGACCCCGGACACAGCGTCAGGGATTGTCAGGGATGTCAGGGGAAGTCGCCGTTTCCCTGACATCCCTGACAATCCCTGACGCCCCGCCAGGAGCCAAACCCGCAGGTCACCAGTTTGCCCTGACATCCCTGACACTTTCCGGCCCCAACCCCCGTCCGCGCGTAGGGGCCATCACGCACCGCAACCACCATCCGTACCCGCAGACGGAGATGACTGCATGCCCAAGCCGGAGTACATGAAGCTCCCCGCCGTCCTTGCAGAGATCGAGATGTCCCGTGCCGCGTTCTACCGAATGCGCGCCCGGGGCAAGGCCCCCAGGCTCATCAAGCTGCCGAACGGGCAGCTCCGCGTGAGCCGCGCCGACCTCGACGCCTGGTGGGCGGCGCAGGAGGTGGCCGCCTGATGCCCACCTCCTACAAGGTCAAGTTCTGGGATCACCGACACCGCCCGGACCGGCGGGCCCCCTGGATGGTCCGCTGGACCGTCGCCGGGAGGGAGTTCTCCGAGTCCTTCCTCACCAAGACCGCGGCCGACGGCCGAAAGGCCGAGCTGATCTCCGCCCTCCGCGACGGGGATCCGTTCGACGTCGACCGTGGTCTGCCGATCTCCGAGCTCCGCAAGGAGAAGCAGATCACCTGGTACGAACTCGGCCGGAAGTACGTCAAGGCCCGATGGGAAGGTGCTCCGGCCAAGACCCGCACGACCTGGGCCGACGCCCTCGCCACGGTCACCTTCGAGCTGGTGAAGTCGAAGGCCGGCATGCCGGACAAGCGAATCGTCCGCCGGGCGCTCTACAGCTGGGCCTTCAACGTCAACGCCTGGGCGGAGGAGCCGCCGGCGGACTGGGCCAAGGCCCTGGCGTGGGTGCAGAAGCAGTCCGTGTCGGTCTCCGCCTTCGAGGAGCCTCCGATGGTCCGCCGCCTGCTGAACGCCCTCGCGGTGAAGCTGGACGGCAAGAAGGCCGCCCCCTCCGTGATCCTGCGCAAGCGCCGCATCCTCGGCCACCTCTTCGGCTACGCGGTGGAGGAGGGCTACCTGGCCGCCAACCCCCTCCCGACCGTCCAGTGGCAGCCGCCGGAGACCGAGGAGGAGGTCGACCCGGGCGTGGTGGTCAACGAGGACCAGGCCGCCGCGCTCATCGAGGCAGTAGGACGCCAGGGGAAGCGCGGGGCCCACCTCCGGGCCTTCTTCGCCTGCCTCTACTACGGCTGGCTGCGGCCGGCCGAGGCGGTGTTCCTCACCCTCGCGCGCTGCCACCTCCCGGTCGAGGGGTGGGGCTACGTCGTCCTGGACGAGACCCGGCCGCGAGTCGGCTCGGCCTGGACGGACGACAGGACCTCGCACGACAAGCGCGGGCTGAAGCACCGGGCTGAGAAGGCGACCCGGCGCGTCCCGATCCCGCCCGAGCTGGTGGCGATCCTGCGGGAGCACGTCGCCGCCTTCGGCGCCGCTCCCGACGGGCGGCTGTTCCGTACGTCCCGGGGCGGGATGGTGCAGGAGAGCGGGTACGGGGTCGTCTGGCAGCGGGCCCGCGCCGAGGTGCTGTCGCCCGCCGAGTGCGCCACGAAGCTCGGCAAGCGGCCGTACGACCTGCGGCACGCCGGGATCTCGCTTGGGCTGAACTCCGGGGTCGACCCGACGGAGGTCGCCCGGCGCGCGGGGCACAGCGTGGCCGTCATGCTCCGGGTCTACGCGAAGTGCCTGCACGGCACCGTCGAGTACGCGAACGAGCTGATCTCGAAGCGGCTCAACCGGAACCGTCCGGCGGCGCCGCCGACCTCGGATTCTGGTCCGTAGCTGGTCCGTACGCGCCGGTCAGCACCGGGATCCGGGCGAAACGAGGTGAGACAAACCACCCAAAACGACCATCCGGCGTGACCGGTGTTCGAGCACAACGAAACAGGCCCTGATCTGCGTTTCCGCAGATCAGGGCCTGTTCTCTATCCTGTGGCTGGTGCAGGGTTCGAACCTGCGTAGCTTGCGCGACAGATTTACAGTCTGCTCCCTTTGGCCGCTCGGGCAACCAGCCAGGATTTTCGCCGCCCGGGGTGTTCGCCCCGTTCGACTTGGTAAACCATACCCGATGCCGGGGGGTGCTCCGCCACTCGATGGGTCATCCGACGATCAACGCGACGATCAAGGACAGGCACGCCGTCGTCGCGGGCGAGGGCGGGGCGGCGCTGGATAGGCTGGGGCGGCGGACGCCCGGTGGGGCGGACCGTGCCAGTGAAGCCAGAGCATCAAGGAGACCAACACCCATGGCCGACTCCAGTTTCGACATCGTCTCGAAGGTCGAGTGGCAGGAGGTCGACAACGCGATCAACCAGACCTCCCGTGAGATCGCGACGCGCTTCGACTTCAAGGGCGTGGGCGGCGAGATCAGCCGCTCCGGCGAAAAGATCGAGATGAAGGCCAACGGCGAGGAGCGCGTGCGCGCCATCCTCGACGTGCTGCAGACGAAGTTCGTCAAGCGCGGCCTGTCGCTGAAGGCTCTGGACGCCGCCGAGCCTCAGCTCTCCGGCAAGGAGTACAAGATCTTCGCCAACATCAAGGAGGGCATCACCACGGAGGACGCGAAGAAGGTCGCGAAGATCATCCGTGACGAGGGCCCGAAGGGCGTCAAGGCCCAGGTCCAGGGCGACGAGCTGCGCGTCAGCTCGAAGAGCCGCGACGACCTCCAGGCCGTGCAGGCCCTGCTCAAGGGCAAGGACCTGGACTTCGCGATCCAGTTCGTGAACTACCGCTGATCGCGGACCGGCCCCGGCCGGTCGGACGTACGGCCCCGCTCCCCGGTGAGGGAGCGGGGCCGTCCGCGTCCGCGGGGAGGGTCAGCGGGCGGCGGCCGGGTGGGAGCGGGCCGCGGTCAGGGCCTGCGCCCGGGCGCGGAGGGCGTCCAGCTGCTGCTGCACGGTGGCGGCGTCGACGTGGGTCGAGGTCGCGGTGCCGGGGAGCTTGGGCGGCGTCGGGGTGGGCACCGGCGGCAGGGACGGCAGTTGCCCGAGCAGCCCCTGGAGGATCGTCTGCAGGGAGGCGATGAGCTGCTGGAGGGCCCCGAGGTCGGGGACGGCGGAGGTCACCGTCGAGAGCAGGCCGGTGACCAGCTTGACGATGTCGTCGACCGCCCCGAGGGCGGCGCTCGGGTCCGGTGTGGCCGGGAGGGCCGGCAGGGCGGGGACCGCCGGGTCCGCGACGGGGAGAGCCGGGGTCGCCGGCGTCGCCGGATCGGCGACCGGGAGCGTGTTCGGCGCGGCCGGGACCGTCACGGGGCTGACGGACGGGGCGAGCGCGACGGGCAGCGCGGGCATCGCGGGCATGGCGGGCATCGCGGGCATGGCCGGAACGGCCCGGGTGGAGGCGGTGGAACGGGAGGCCGGGGCTTCGCTGCCGGCGGCGGTGGCGGACGCGGTGGCGACCGTGGTCAGCGCGAACGCTGCGGTCAGCACGACGGCCATCCGGATGGCACGCATGGGTACTGCTTCCTCTCACTGTGGATCAGGCGAGATCGCCTGCATCACACGCTCGGGCAGCAGTTCGGGCCCGGCCACCGCTGGTACGCCGAACGGTGCGCGGCGGCTCAGCCGGCGGCGGCCCAGCCCGCGGTGCTGCGGTACGCGCCCAGGCCGACCGAGTCGAACTCGTCCGCCCGGCCCTCCTCGGTGCGCGCGCCGAGATGGCGCAGGGCGCGGGAGATCGGGGCCCCCTCGGGCGGTGCGGGCTCGAACTCGCCGATGGCGAGCGGGCCGAGGACGACGCGGCCGTCCGACCACACCGCAGCCCGCTGGCTGCCGCTGCCGCCGAAGTACTCGGCCTCCACGCACGCGACCGGACCGGCCTTCGACCAAGCGGCGAGCCGGAGTTCGAAGCCGTCCGAGTACCAGCCGGACCCGCCCCCACCGGCCGGCTTCCGCACGCTGTCGTCGCCCTGGAGCGCGGCGAGGACTCCGGAGGTGACCGGGATCAGCGCCAGCCCCTGGGCCAGCGGTACCAGCCGGGCCGCCGGAACCTCCGCGGCGGCCACCCGCAGCAGCTCCAATGTTCCTATCAGCGCATGGAGTTCGTAGGACATGCCGGACATGCTGTCCCACCGCACTGACAGTCGGCCCGGAATTTATGATTCCGTGCCCGGCCGGAGACCGTAGAGCAGGCTGAGCACCGTCAAGTTCCGGACGGACCGCGGCCGGGAACACGGCCGGCGCCCGCGGCACCCACCGCACCCCCGACCGGGAGCGCACCGGCACCCCGCGGACGGTCACCGGGTCGCCCCCGACGGTCACCCGCTCGGACGTGTCCGCATGCGGCGGCTGCGGCGCCCGGATGGACTGGCCGCGGCGCCCGTCGCCCCGGTGATCGGATCTGACGTTCTTACGATCCGGTCATACTTCATCCAGAGTCCTTCAAGTTTGGCTTGCTAATTTCGGTGCGCATGACCAAGACCCTCTCCCCGGCTCCGCGGACCCCGCGGACCGGGCAGCCGCGCCCGGTGCCTCCGCCCCGCCCCCGCGTGACGGGCTGGTCGAGACTCCGCTTCCTGGCCTGGCCGCTCTACCTGGCCGGCCTCGCCCGGTTCCTGAGCGTCGAGGGCATCCCGTCCGCCAACGACGTGCTGTTCCTCTGGCTGATCGGCGCCCTGCTCACCGCCGCCGTGCACAGCGGGCACGGCCGGCGCGGCTTCCTCCTGGTGCTGCGCGACTGGGTGCCGGTGATGGCCGTGGTCTGGGCGTACTCGCTGCTGCGCGGCTTCGGCGCGCACACCCCGTGGGCCCCGCACTGGCTGCCGCAGCTGCGCTTCGACGAGGTGCTCGGCTTCGGCGAGACCTGGACCGTCCGGCTCCAGCACGCCCTCTACACCCCCGGCTCGCCGCACTGGTACGACTACGCGGCGGTGTGCGTCTACCTGTCGCACTTCTTCGTGGTCTTCCTGCTGCTCGCGGTGCTCTGGCGGCGCGCGCACCACCGGTTCCGGCAGTTGCTGGCCTGCTACCTGACGCTCACCTTCGCGGGCTTCGCCACCTACCTGCTCTACCCGGCCGACCCGCCGTGGCTGGTCGCCCAGGAGGGCAACCTGCCGCACCTCTCCCGGGTGGTCTGGGAGGTGATCTCGGTGAGCGGGCTGCCGCAGGCCGACTCGCTGCTGGAGAACGGCAGCCAGTTCGCCAACGACGTCGCCGCGATGCCCTCGCTGCACTCCGCCTACCCGGCGATGCTGCTGTTCTTCTTCTGGCCCACCGCCCGGCCCTGGCTGCGGGCGGTCCTGGTCGCCTATCCGCTCGCGATGACGTTCACCCTGGTCTACGGCGCGGAGCACTTCATCATCGACGTCTTCGTCGGCTGGGCGTACGCGGCCGTGGTGGTGTTCGGCCTGCGATGGCTGCGCCACCGCCGTACGGCGGTGGCGGTGGCGGGCACGGCAGACTTGGCCCGGTGAAGCCGCAGACGCCGAC
Organism: Kitasatospora sp. NPDC093550; assembly: GCF_044764985.1. Classification (NCBI taxonomy): domain Bacteria; kingdom Bacillati; phylum Actinomycetota; class Actinomycetes; order Kitasatosporales; family Streptomycetaceae; genus Kitasatospora; species Kitasatospora sp. NPDC093550. The sequence continues at coordinate 46,663 of NZ_JBIWJF010000017.1, read as the reverse complement.
GAACCCCTCCCGAGAACCGGTGCAGCCCACCCCTGCGCCGGTCCGGCCCGCCCCGGCACCGACGACCGCCCCGGTACCGATGAAGCCCACCGCCGAACAGCTGCTCGCCGCCAAGGACACCACCATCCCTGACGTGATCGGGCCCGGGCTGCGGGTGCTGTTCTGCGGCATCAACCCGGGCCTGTGGTCCGGAGCCACCGGGCACCACTTCGCCCGGCCCGGCAACCGCTTCTGGCCCGCCCTGCACCGCTCCGGCTTCACCGAGCGCCAGTACCGCCCGGACGAGCAGGACCGGCTGCTCGCGCTCGGCCTCGGCATCACCAACGTCGCCCCGCGCACCACCGCCAAGGCGGACGAGCTCACCGCCGAGGAGCTCCGCGAAGGAGGCGCCGCGCTCCGCGAGCGGGTGCTGCGGCTGCGCCCGCGCGTGCTGGCCGTCCTCGGCATCGGCGCCTACCGGACGGCCTTCGGGCAGCGGCGGGCCGCGATCGGACGCCAGCCGGAGGGCATCGGCGACACCGAGGTGTGGGTGCTGCCCAACCCCAGCGGCCTCAACGCGCACTACACCCTGGACGGGCTGGCGGCGGAGTTCCGCAGGCTGCGGGAGGCCGTCGACGGCACGGCCGACGACGAGGGCTGAGCAGCGGTCCGGAGCCGACCGGCCGGCGAGGGCCCAACGGGCGGCGAAGGCTGACCGGCCGACGAGGACCCGACCGGCGCCGCGGGGCTGGCGGGCGCCAGCCCCGCCGGCAACCGGACCTCGCGCAGCTCGCGGATCAGCGCCCGGAGCGCCGCCGTCCCGGCCAGCTCGGGCGTGGTGACGTACCCGACGAAGCGGCTGGGCGGGCGCGGTCCGAGGTCGGTGACGGCGAGCCCGGCCGGGGCCCCGAGCAGGGCCGTCCGGGGCATGATCGCCATGCCGAGGCCCTGGGCGACGAGCGACAGGGCCACCGTGTCGTCCTCCACGTCCACGGTCGCGGGCGGGATCCAGTCCTGCCGCTGCCACCAGTCCCGGGTGTACGAGCCGCAGTTCTCGTCCCAGTCGACCAGTGGGAGCTCGCGCGGCGCGGGGTGGCCCTGCGGGTGCGCCAGCGCGTACGTCTCCTCGTACAGGCGCACCGCGACCAGACCGGGGACGGGCGACGGGCCATCGGCGTCCAGGGTGGCCAGTCCGAGGTCGGCGCGGCCGTCGGCGACCTCCCCGGCGGTGCCGCGGCCGATCTCCCGGACGATCCGGACGTGCGTGCCGAGCCCGGGGTGACGCTCGGCGAGCCGGGCCAGGACGGCCGGCAGCAGGTGGGCGGCGACACTGCGGAAGGCGGCGATCCGCAGCGTGCCGGTCAACGGACCGTCCGCGCCGGCGCCGCGCACCTCGGGGCCCATCGTGTCCAGCAGCCGCAGGATCCGGCGGGCGTACACCACCGCCCGGGCGCCGGCCTCGGTGGGGCGCGCGCCGTGGCGCCCGCGGTCGAAGAGCACCGCGCCGAGCTTCCGCTCGCAGGCGCGCACGGCGTGCGATACGGCGGACTGGGTGGTGGCCAGGCGCGTGGCGGCCGCCGTGAAGCTCTGCTCCTCGTCGACGGCGACCAGGATCCGCAGCTCGTGCGGGGCGAGATCGGTCATGCGCCCGAATCTAGCCCCCAGGTCCATCGATCCCGATCCATCGATCCTGGTCCATCAGTCCTGGTCCATCAGTCCTGATCCTTCAGTCCCGATCCATCGATCCCGTTCATGGAAGGCGCCGTTCCATCGGCCGGGACCCCTGCCCGGCCGATCCCCCGCTTCCTACGGTGATCACGTCCCGCCGTCCTCACCCCGTCCGGAGCACCCGATGTCCCGCCCCACCGCCCGCGCCGTCCACCTGGTCTCCCGCCCCGCCGGTGCGCCGACCGCCGAGAACTTCGCCTTCGTCGAGGAGACCGTGCCGGCGCTCGCGGCCGGTGAGGCCCTGGTCGAGAACCTCTACCAGTCCGTCGACCCGTACATGCGCGAGCTGATGGACGAGGGCGGCTGGGAGCTGCACGCCCCGCTGGAGGGCCGCACCCTCGGCCGGGTGGTGGAGTCCCGGTCCGACACCCTGCCCGTCGGGGCGGTGGTCTTCCACCGCCAGGCCTGGCGCACCCACTCGGTGGTCACCGCCGAGCGGGCGAGCCTGCTGCCCGACTTCGCCGGGGTCCCGCTCAGCGCCCACCTGTCGGTGCTCGGCGGCACCGGCCTGTCCGCCTGGGTCGGCCTGACCAGGATCGCCCGCCTCCAGCCGGGCGAGACGGTGTTCGTCTCGGCGGCCGCCGGCGGCGTGGGCACCGCCGCCGGACAGCTCGCCCGGCTGCTCGGCGCGGGGCACGTCGTCGGCAGCACCGGCTCCGCCGCCAAGGCCGCCCGCCTCATCGAGCACCTCGGTTACGACGCCGCCTTCGACTACCACGACGGCCCGATCGCCGACCGGCTGCGCGAAGCCGCCCCCGAGGGGCTGCACGTCTACCTCGACAACGTCGGCGGGGACCACCTGGAGGCGGCCATCGGCGCCCTGCGCGACCACGGCCGGATCGCCTGGTGCGGCGCCGTCGCCCAGTACAACCACCTGCAGGACCCGCCGCCCGCGCCGCGCAACCTCTACGACGTGGTCGGCAAGAGCCTGCGACTGGAGGGCTTCCTGGTCCGCAACCACCTGGACGCCCGGCCCGAGCTGTACGACTTCCTCGTCCCGCACCTGCGCTCGGGCGCCGTCGTCCCGGACGAGACGGTCGTGGACGGCTTCGACCGCGTGGTGGAGGCCTTCCTCGGCATGCTGCGCGGCGCCAACACCGGCAAGATGCTCGTCCGGATCGCCGACTGAGCCGACGGCGCCGACAGGGCCGACAGGGCCGACAGGGCCGCCCGCCCCGTCCACCCCGGCGGCCGTCCACCCGGCTCGCCGCCCTCACCCCGGCGACCGCCTCGTCACCGGCCACCCGCTGCTGCGGGCTGACGCCCGAGCGAGCTGACGGCTACAGCGGGGTGACGGCTACAGCGGGGTGACGGCCTTCAGCACCACCAGCAGGGCCACGGCGGCGTTGAGCGCGCACAGCGCCGACGCCGCCGTGCCGATCGCGGCGACCATCGCCGCCAGGCCCGCCGGGGTCTTGGCCGGCGGCCAGTTGCGCGAGGTCGGCACCGGCCCGAGCAGCGCGGCGACCCGGCGCGGCACCGGCCCGGCCGCCGCGCCCGGGGCGGCGAAGGCCGCGAAGCCGGGCGCCGGGGCGGCGTGCGAGACCAGGGCCGCCCGGGCCACCGCCCGCGCGGTGATCCGGCGGTCCCCGACGACCTGGGCCGAGTCCTCGTCCGCCCACCGCTCCGCGCTGTACGCCACCGCGTTCTGCAACGGCCGCAGGAAGGGGTTGACGCAGGCGGCGAGCTGGGTGGCCAGCAGGTACCGGTGGTGGCGGTGGCGCAGGTGCGCCCGCTCGTGCGCGAGCAGCGCCTCCCGCTCGTCCGCCGCCAGGCCGTCCAGCATCCCGGTGGAGACCACCACCCGCCCGGGCGAACCGGGCAGGGCGTAGGCGTAGGGGCTGCGGTCCGGCAGCACCGCGAGGTCGTCGGACGGCCCGGCGCCCGCGGGCAGTCCGGCCAGCGCACGCCGGGCCCGGGCGCGCACCCGCAGGTGCCGGACGACCGTCCGGCCGCAGGCGATGCCGACCAGGGCGAGCAGCCACATCGCGGCCGTGCCGACCGTCTCGTGGTACGGCAGCGCGGCCCGCACCTCCGGGTCGGACCAGCTGTCCGGCAGCGGGTTCCCGGGGATCTGCGCGGTGCCCACCACGCCGATCAGGCCGAGGCAGAGCACGCTGCACACCGCCATCACCGCGCTGATCGCGGTCATCAGCCGGGCCGCGCCGCGCGGGTGCAGGTGCTGCTCGGTCAGCCGAGCGATCGGGACCGCGGTGAGCGGCAGGACGAGCGGGAGGAAGACGAAGAAGCCCACGGGTCAGCTCTCACGGTCGGTCGCTGCCGGATCGGCGGAGGCGGCGTCCAGCAGCGCCCGGAGCAGTTCCTCGTCGTGCGGCAGCAGCGCGCTGACGAAGCTGGCCAGGACGGCGTCCCGGTCCGCCTCCCCGTCGAGCATCCGGCGCATCCGCAGCGCCGCCAGGCCGGCGGCGTCGGAGGAGGCCTGCCAGAGGTAGGAGCGGCCGGAGCGGCTGCGGGAGACGGCGTTCTTGGCGTGCAGCCGGGACAGGATGGTCATCACCGTGGTGTACGCCAGGTCGCCCTCCAGGCGTTCCTGGACCCACCCCGCGGTCGCCGGGCCCGGCGCCTGCTGGAGCACCGCCAGCACCTGCGCCTCCAGCTCGCCCTGGCCGCGGCGTCTGGCCGGCGCGTCACCGGCGGCCGGGGCGTACCTCTCGTCTGCCATGGCGGCCCACTCCCTCCGGATGCCGCGCCCGGACCGACGGGCGCGGCTTCATCCTAACGAGCGAGGGTCGGCCCCGGACCGGTCGGCGCAAGGGCCCGGGGGCGTACGGGCGGTGGCACCCGTGTCCGGCGGCTACCCCTTTCCCGGGCCCGGCGCGTCGGCGCCGGTCCGGCCGCGCTGAGCGCGCCGGAAAGCGGCTCAGGTCCGCGCCCGCTGGGTCACCGCGATGCAGACCAGCACCACCACGGCGGTGAGCGGCGCGGCGGCCGGCAGGTCCTCGCCGAGCAGCAGCACCGACCACACCAGCGTCAGCAGCGGCTGCCCGAGCTGCAGCTGACTGGCCCTCGGCACGCCGATCGCGGCCATCCCCCGGTACCAGAGCACGAACCCGCCGAACTGCGACACCGCCGCGATGTACGCCAGCCCGGCCAGCGCCTTCGGCCCGACCTGCACCGGCTCGGTGGCCAGCCCGAACGCGGAGGTCAGCAGCATCACGGGCAGCGCGGCCACCACCGCCCAGGCGATCACCTGGGCGCCCGGGAGGTCCCGGGAGAGCCGGCCGCCCTCGGCGTACCCGGCCGCGCAGACCACCAGCCCGACGAAGAGGAAGAGGTCCGCGACGGTCGGCCGGCCGTGGCTCTGCACCAGGGTGAAGACGAGCACGGCCGCCGCGCCCGCCAGCGCCGCCGCCCAGAACGCCCGGGACGGCCGACGGCCGGTGCGCAGCGCCGAGGCCACCGCGGTGGCCAGCGGCAGGACGCCGATCACCACCGCCGAGTGGGCGGTCGAGGAGGTGCGCAGGGCGAGCGTGGTCAGCAGCGGGAAGCCGAGGACGCAGCCGCCGGAGACCACCAGCAGGGCGGGCCAGTGCCGCCGCTCCGGCAGCCGGGCGCCGGCGGCCAGCAGGTAGAGCGCGGCCAGCACCCCGGCCAGGGCGCCGCGCAGACCGGTGGCGGACCACGGGCCGAAGCCGCTCAGGGACCACGCGGTGGCCGGGAAGCTGAGCGAGAAGGAGGCCACCCCGAGGGCGGCGAGGGCGGTGCCGGAGGCCGCGCCGTACCGCGGGGCCGTCGACGGTGCTATCGCCCGGACGAGGGTAGCGCTATCTTGTGTCTTCATGAATGAGCGTAGCAGTGTGGCCGAGCTCGCCGAAACCCTGCGGCGAGAAGTGGAGCGCTACCCGGAGGGGCGGAAGCTGCCGGCCAGCCGGGCCCTGATGGAACGTCATCAGGTCAGCCCGGTGACGGTCTCCCGGGCCATCGCGGTGCTCGTCGCCGAGGGGCTGGTGGTCTCCCGGCCGGGCGCCGGGGTCTTCCGGGCGGCCGCCTTCGCCGCCGCCCCGGCCGCCCCCGCCGCGCCGCCCGCCCGCAGCGGCGACCTCTCCTGGCAGGAGATCGCACTCAGCGCCGACTCCGGCCCGCGCGACCTGTTCGCCGACCCGGTCCTCGCCACCCTCCGGGTGCCGCCGCCCGACGTCATCGACCTCAACAGCGGCTACCCGCACTCCTCCCTGCTGCCCGAACGCCTGCTCGCCACCGCCCTCGCCCGCGCCGGCCGGCGCCCCGGGGCCTGGGACCGCCCGCCCGTGGACGGCCTGACCGAGCTGCGCGGCTGGTTCGCCCGCGACATCGGCGGCCACGGCGGGCCGATCGGCGCCGGGGACGTCCTGATCACCTCCGGCGGGCAGGGCGGGCTCACCGTCGCCATGCGCTCGCTGGCCGCCCTCGGCTCGCCGGTCCTGGTGGAGTCACCGACGTACTCCGGCATCCTGGCGGTCGTCCGGGCCGCCGGGCTGCGCCCAGTCCCCGTCCCGGTCGACGCCGACGGCGTCCGCACCGACCTGCTGGCGGACGCCTTCGCCGCCACCCGGGCGCGGGTCTTCGTCTGCCAGCCCCTGTTCCAGAACCCCACCGGCGCGGTGCTCTCACCCGGCCGGCGGGAGGAGGTCCTGCGGATCGCCCGGGCGGCCGGGGCGTTCGTGGTCGAGGACGACTTCGCCCGGCTGCTGGTCCACGCGGACGCCCCCGCGCTGCCGCGCCCACTCGCCGCCGACGACCGGGACGGGGTCGTGGTGCACCTGCGCTCGCTCACCAAGGCCGCCTCCCCCAACCTGCGGATCGGCGCCCTCACCGCCCGCGGCCCGGCCCTGGCCCGGCTGCGGGCCACCCAGGTGGTGGACAGCTTCTTCGTACCCCGCCCGCTCCAGGAGGCGACGCTGGAGCTGGTCGCCGACCCAGGCTGGGCCCGCCACCTGCGCACCCTCGGCGCCGAACTGCGCGACCGCCGCACCGCCGCCGTCGCCGCCCTCCACCGCGAGCTGCCCGGCCTCCTCGACCACCACCGCCCCGGCGGCTACCACCTGTGGCTGCGCCTCCCGGACGGCACCGACGACGGCGCCCTCACCGCCGCCGCCCGGCGCGCCGGCGTCCAGATCACCCCCGGGCGCCCGTACCACGCCGCCGAACCCCCGGCTCCCCACCTTCGCCTCAGCTACGCCGCCGCCGACAGCGCCGCCCAGGTGGCCGAGGGCGTGCACCGCCTCCGGCTGGCGTACGAGGAGACGACGGGCTGACTGGCGTACGAGGAGACGACGGGCTGAGTCGCGCCGCCCCCGGGGCGGGAACGGCCCGGCGGATCGCTACCGCCCGTACCCCGCCATCCGCTCCAGGCGGGCGATGCGCTCGGCCATCGGCGGGTGGGTGGAGAAGAGCCGGGCGCCGGCCTCGCCGGGGCGGAACGGGCTGGCGATCATCATGTGGCTCGCCGTCTGGAGCTGCGGCTCGGGCGGCAGCGGAAGCTGCCGGGTGCCGGCGTCCAGCTTGCGGAGGGCGCCGGCGAGGGCCAGCGGGTCCCCGGTGATCCGGGCGCCGTCGGCGTCGGCCTGGTACTCGCGGGAACGGCTGACCGCCATCTGGATCAGCCCGGCGGCGAGCGGCCCGAGGATCATGATGGCGAGCATCCCGAACAGGCCGGGCCCGTCGTCGTCCTCGTCGCGGCCGAACGGGACCAGCCAGGCGAAGTTCACCAGGAACATCACCACCGAGGCGAGCGCCCCGGCGACCGAGGAGATCAGGATGTCCCGGTTGTAGACGTGGCTCAGCTCGTGACCGAGCACGCCCCGCAGCTCGCGCTCGTCCAGGATCCGCAGGATGCCCTCCGTGCAGCAGACCGCGGCGTTGCGCGGGTTGCGGCCGGTGGCGAAGGCGTTCGGGGCCGGGGTCGGGGAGATGTAGAGGCGGGGCATCGGCTGACGGGCGGCCGTGGAGAGCTCGCGCACGATCCGGTACAGCTGCGGGGCCTCGAACTCGCTGACCGGCCGGGCCCGCATGGCCCTCAGCGCGAGCTTGTCGCTGTTCCAGTACGCGTAGGCGTTGGTCCCGAGGGCGACCAGCAGGGCGATCACGAAGCCGGTGCGGCCGAAGAAGCTGCCGATCACCAGGATCAGCGCCGAGAGGCCGCCGAGCAGGACGGCGGTCCTCAGTCCGTTGTGCCGGCGGTGCACGTCAGGCCCTCCAATGGTGCGGTGGGGAAGCCCTTTCTGCCTCGTCCCTCTTGCCCGCTCAACGGGTGGGGCCGGGGACCTTGTTCCCTTGTGACCGACGCGACACCGCCGCCGCGGCCCCGCGACGGCGGCGGGCCGGCCCGCCGCACCACCGACCGGTACGGGTACCGCCCCGGCGGAGCGGCGCCGGTTCGGACCAGCGGCCCCGGCTCAGAACAGCGAACCGCCCGCGACCTGCAGCACCAGCTGCGGCGCGACCGAGAGGACCACCGCCACCGCGGCGGTGAGGCCCAGCGTCGCGGTGAGGCTCACCGGCAGTCGGCGCTCGGCCGCGGTCACGGTCGCGGCGCCCGCCGGCTCCCCGGCGCCCGGGGCGAACAGCCGGGCCGTCCAGAGCAGGTAGTAGTACAGGGCGACGACCACGTTGACGGCCATCACCACGGCCAGCCAGCCCAGCCCGGCGTCGACCGCCGCGCGGAACACCACGACCTTGCCGAAGAGGCCGATCACGCCCGGCGGCAGTCCGGCCAGGCAGAGCAGGAAGAAGGCGAGCGCCAGCGCCGTCCAGCGGCGGCGGGCGAACAGGCCGCGGAAGTCGTCCACGCTGGTCCCGGCCCGCCGGCCGACCGCCGCGACCACCGCGAAGGCACCGAGGTTCACCACGCCGTAGATCAGCGCGTACGCGGCGGTGGCGCCGAGGGCGTCGGCCCCGGTGGGCGCGTAGCCGGCCGCGGCGAGCGGCACCAGCAGGTACCCGGCCTGGCCGACCGAGGACCAGGCGAGCAGCCGCACCGCGCTGTACCGGGTGTCGAAGCGCTGCCGCAGCGCGCCGACGTTGCCGACCGTCATGGTGACGGCGGCCAGCACCGCGAGCGCCAGGCCCCAGGTGTGCGCGTACGGCCGGAAGGCGATGGTGGTGGCGAGCGCCAGTCCGGCGAGGCCGGCCGCCTTTCCGACCACCGAGAGGTAGCCGGCCACCGGCAGCGGGGCGCCGGTGTAGGTGTCGGGCACCCAGAAGTGGAAGGGGACGGCGGCGACCTTGAACGCGAAGCCGACCAGGGTCAGCACCGCACCCGCCTCGGCCAGCGGCTTGAGCTGTCCGGGGGCGTGCTCCAGCCCCTGGGCGACGGCGCCCAGGTGCAGGCTGCCGCCGGCCGCGTAGACGAAGCCGATGCCGAGCAGCATCACGGCCGTCGCGGTGACCGAGGAGACGAAGAACTTGAGCGCGGCCTCGGCGCCCCGGCCGTCCCGGCGCAGCGCGACCAGGGCGAAGGCGGGCAGCGAGGCGACCTCCAGGGCGATCACCAGGGTGGCGAGGTCGCGGGAGGCGGGCAGCAGGGCGGCGCCGGTGGCGCTGGAGAGCAGCAGGAACCAGTACTCGCCGCGCGGGAGCTTCTCGTCCTCGACCGTGTGGGCCGACAGCAGCGCCGCGATCAGCGCACCGCCGAGGGCGAGCAGCTGGAACACCAGCGCGAAGTGGTCGGCGACGTACGAGCAGCCGCTGATCGACGGAGTGTCAGTGGCGCCTGTTACGTTCCGCACACAGAAGGTCGCTCGGGGTGAGCCGCCGGTGAGGGGGAGGAGCGCGATGAGGGCGAGGGCGAGTCCGGCCGCGGTGATGCGGCCGAGCCACTTCTTGTGCCGCTCGGGCAGGAACAGGTCCGTGACCAGGACGGCGAGGGCGGCCACGGCGGCGATCAGCGGGGGCGCGATCGCCACCCAGTCCACGGACTGGATCAGGCTGCCCGGATTGGCTACGGCGAGGGAGGTCACAGTGTGCTGCCCCGTGGAGTGAGGTCCGAGTGCGGCGGTCTGGGCGGCGAGCACGGTCAGCCACCCCCGAGGAGGTGCTTGACGGCGGGGTTCGAGAGGCCGAGCAGCAGCGCGGGCCAGAGGCCGGCGAGCAGGGTGAGCGCGGCCAGCGGCGTCCAGCTGACGGCCTCGTACGGGCGCACGTCGGCCACCTCGGCCACCGGCGCGGGCTGCTCGGGGTCACCCATGCAGACGCGCTTGACCATGATCAGCAGGTACGCGGCGGTGAGGAGGGTGCCGAGTCCGGCCAGGACCATGTAGGTGACGAAGGCGGGGCGCGACAGGCCGCCCGCCGGGTCGAAGGCGCCGAACATGGCGAGCAGCTCGCCCCAGAAGCCTGCCAGGCCGGGCAGGCCCAGGCTGGCGACGGCGGCGAAGGCGAGCAGCGCGCCGAGTCGCGGCGCCCGGCCGTACAGGGCGGCGCCGGTGGCCCCGGAGAGGGTGTCCAGGTCCGCCGTGCCGTAGCGGTCCTTGAGCGCGCCGACGACGAAGAACAGCAGACCGGTGATCAGACCGTGGGCGATGTTGGCGAACAGCGCGCCGTTGACGCCCACCGGGGTGAGGGAGGCGATGCCGAGCAGCACGAAGCCCATGTGGCCGACGGAGGAGTACGCGATCAGGCGCTTGAGGTCGCCCTTGGCGCCTGGGCGCGCCAGCGCCAGGCAGGCCAGCGATCCGTAGACGATGCCGACGGCCGCGAAGGCGCCCAGGTAGGGCGCGAGCGTGGTGGTGCCCTCCGGCACGACCGGGAGGAGGACGCGGACCAGACCGTACGTCCCCATCTTCAGCAGCACGCCGGCGAGCAGCACCGAGCCCACCGTCGGGGCGGCGGTGTGCGCGTCGGGGAGCCAGCTGTGCAGCGGCCAGGCGGGGGCCTTGACCGCGAGTCCGACCAGGATCGCCAGCGCGGCGATCACCTGGGTGGTGTGGCTCAGGCCGCTGCCGTGCGCGGCGGCCAGGGCCTGCATGTCGAAGGTGCCGGCCTTGCTGCCGATCAGCAGGAAGCCGAGCAGCATCACGGCCGAGCCAAGCAGCGTGTAGAGGATGAACCGGTTGGCGGCCGGAGCCTTCGCGTCGCTGCCCCAGCGGGCGATCAGGAAGTACATCGGGATCAGCACGATCTCGAAGGCCAGGAAGAAGAGCAGGAGGTCCAGCACCGCGAAGGTGGCGAGCATGCCGACTTCGAGGAGGAGGAACAGCCCGACGAAGGCCTGCGCGGAGGGCACGCCGTCCCCGTTCGGCAGCCGCTTCTCCGAGTACAGCGCGCAGAGGAAGGTGAGCAGCGCGGTCAGCACGACCAGCGGCAGCGAGATGCCGTCCACGCCGAGGTGGAGGCGCACGTGCAGGGCCGGGATCCAGGACACGTCGGTGGTGGCCTGCATCCGGGCGGGTTCGTCGTGGTCGAAGCCGGCCGCGAGGGCGACGGTGAGCAGCAGGACCGCGCCGGTGACGACGGAGTTCAGCCGCAGGGCCCGCCGGTCGGCGACGGCCCGGTCAGGACCGAACACCGGCGCCAGGGTGAGCGCGGCGCCGAGCAGTGGCAGCACCAGGAGGGCGATGAGGACCGCGTTCATCGGGGGCTCCTAGGTGCTGCGGCGGTCGAGGGGGCGGGAGTGGAGGACGGCACCGGCTACACCGCCACCAGGACGGCCAGCAGGACGACGCCGGCCAGCAGGGCGCTGAGGTAGGTCTGCGCGTTGCCGGTCTGGGCGAGCCGGACGGCCCGGCCGAGCAGGTTGGCACCGATGCCGCTGCCCTGCACGTAGCCCTCGACGACCTCGCGGTCGAGGAAGCGGACCAGTCGGGCGGCGCCCAGCACCGGCTGGACGAACAGTGCCCGGTACAGCCGGTCGACGCCGAACCCGTGCCGGGCCGGGCCGAACAGCGGGCCGAGCAGGGTGCGCCCGGGGTCGGCGACGATGACCTCGGCGGCCGGGGCCCCGGCCTGCTCGGGCACCCGGCCGGCGGCGGCCGGGGCCGGCCTGCCGGTGCCCAGCCGGGCGGTCGCCGAGCGCCAGGCGCCGTACGCGGCGAGCACGCCGACCACGGCGAGCCCGGTGCCGGTGACGGCGGTGACCCCGGAGGGCCGCAGCGTGCCGCCGTCCAGCAGCGCGGGCAGCCAGTCCGAGCGCAGGCCGGCGACGCCGAAGCCCATGGTCGGAACGGCCAGCACCCAGAGCGGCCAGCGCATCGCGGGCGGCTCGGCGCTGCCCGGGTCGGCCTCGTCGAGCTCGGGCGAGTACGGCGCGTCCGCCTCGTGGTCGGCCACCACGGTGGCCCGGTCGGCGGCGGGCAGCACCTGCGGTGCGGCCGCGGCGGCGCCGGCCGGGCTGTGGAACGCCACCAGGAAGAGCCTGGTCGCGTACGCGGCGGTGAGCAGCGCGGTGAGCGCGGCGGAGATCAGCACGATCCACCCGGCAGCCTGCGGCACCGCCGAGGCCGGGCCGAGCCCGTTGGTGAGCGCCTCGCCGTTGGCGGCGTGCTCGGCCGCGGAGAGCACCGCCTCCTTGCTGAAGAAGCCGGAGAACGGCGGCAGCCCGACCAGGGCGACGAGCGCGATGCCCATCGTCCAGTAGGCGTCCGGGACGCGCCCGCGCAGCCCCGGGATCCGGGACATCGCGGAGATCGAGTTGGTGTGCGCGGCGTGGATCACCACACCGGCGGCCAGGAACAGCAGCGCCTTGAACGCACCGTGGCTGACCAGGTGGAAGACGGAGGCCTCTCGGTCGCCGCTGGCCAGGGCGCCGGCCATGTAGCCGAGCTGGCCGACGGTCGAGTAGGCGAGGACCCGTTTGAGGTCGTCCTGGGCGAGCGCGCACAGCGCCGAGCCGATCATCGTCACCGCGGCCATCACCGCGAGCACGACCAACGCCGCCCCCGACAGCAGGAACACCGGCAGCAGCCGGGCGACCAGGTAGATGCCGGCCGCGACCATGGTGGCGGCGTGGATCAGGGCGGACACCGGCGTCGGGCCGGCCATCGCGTCCGGGAGCCAGGTGTGCAGCGGGAACTGCGCGCTCTTGCCGGCGACCCCGGCGAGCAGCAGCAGTGCGATCAGCGTCGGGTGGCCGAGCCGGCCCTCGCCCGCGGCGGCCAGCACGTCCGGGATCCGGAAGCTGCCGGCGTCCGCGCCCAGCAGGAAGATCCCGAACAGGAACGGCACGTCGCCGAGCTTGGTGACCAGGAAGGCCTTGAGCGAGGCCGAGCGGGCGTCCGCGCTCTCCCAGTGGTGGCCGATCAGGAAGTACGAGCAGAGGCCCATGACCTCCCAGCCGACCAGCAGCACGATCAGGTCGCCCGAGTAGACCACCAGGAACATCGCCGCGGTGAACAGCGAGACCAGCGCGGCGTACGAGGGGTAGCGCGGGTCCTTCTTCAGGTAGGCGGTCGAGTAGACCTGGACGCAGGTGGCGACCAGCCCGACCAGCACCGAGATCAGCGAGCTGAAGCCGTCCAGGTGGAGGGCGAGCGCGATGTCCGGTCCGCCGGTCGGGGTGAGCCGGGTGGCCGCGTCGAGGGTCCGGCCGGTGCCGAGCTGGAGGGCGACCACCAGGGCGAGCACGGCCGAGACGGCGACCGGCACGATCGCCAGTGGCCGGGCCAGCCCGGGTGCCTTCTTGCCGGTGGCCAGGGTCGCGGCCGCGCCGAGCGCGGGCAGCGCGGGGACGAGTGCGGGCAGGGCGAGGTTCATGCGGCGGCCTGGCCCTTCAGCGCCTCGGCTCCGGCCGGCGCCTCCTCGGTGGCGAGCGTCTCGGCCGGGTCGCCGAGCGCGGTGGCCCGGTCGATGTCCGCGGTGCCCCGGGCCCGGAAGAGCAGCAGGACGATGGCGAGCCCCAGGCCGATCTCGGCGGCGGCGACGGTGATGGTGAACAGGGTGAGCGCCTGTCCGGCGTGCAGCGAGTCGCGCAGCCAGGCGTCGAAGGCGACCAGGTTCAGGTTGACGGCGTTGAGCATCAGCTCGACCGACATCAGCACCAGGACGGCGTTGCGCCGGGCGAGCACGCCGTACACGCCGACGCTGAACAGCAGCACGGCGAGGACGACGGGGTAGGCGAGGTGCATCAGCTCTTCTCCTCCGGCTCGGCGGAGCCCGGCCCGGCCGAGCTCTCCGTGCCCACGCCCGGAACGCCCGAGCCCGGCGCGTCCGGCTTGGGCGCGTCCGGCTTCGGCGCGTCCGGCTTCGGCGCGTCCGGCTTCGGCGCGTCCGGCTTCGGCGCGTCCGGCTTCGGCGCGTCCTGCTTCGGCGCGGCCTGCTTCGGCGCGGTCGCGGCGACGGTCCCGTTCGACCCGACCGGCCGCCCGGCCCGCAGCCGGCCCGCCCGGGGCGCCGGCACCCGCCGCTTGTCCCCGCGCGACAGCACGATCGCACCGACCAGCGCCGCCAGCAGCAGGACGGACAGCGCCTCGAAGGGCAGCACCCAGTTCCGGAACAGGCCGGCCCCGGTGACGGAGGCGGAGCCGCCACCCGCACCGAGGTCGATCCAGGAGCTCCGGAAGGCGTCGACCACCAGCGTGACCAGGGTCCCGGCCGAGGCCAGCGCCACGACCAGGGCCACCCAGCGGTTCTTGGAGTCGGCGTCCGGGGAGCGGCCGATCGGCGCCTTGGTGAGCATCAGCCCGAACAGCACCAGGACGACCACCGAGCCGAGGTAGATCAGCACCTGCACCCAGGCGATGAACTCGGCCGTGAGCAGCAGGAACTCCACCGCCAGCCCGCCGAGCGCGACCACCAGCCAGAGCGCGGCGTGCACCAGCTGCTTGGTGGTGACGGCGACGACGGCCGAGCCGAGCACGGCGATGCCGACCAGCAGGAAGACGATCTCCTGGCCGGTCGGGGACAGGAACGAACGGGCGGCCGGCTCCAACGAACCGGTCGCCGCGAGAAGCGTGCCGCCGAGACTCATGCGTCGTCACCCTTCTCCTCCAGGGCCGCGGCGGCGGCCGCGGCCAGTTTGTCCGCGGCCTTGCGCGCGGTGGCGATCTCCTTGGGCTCCTCGGCCGCCGGGTCCAGCGCCGGCGGCGCCGGGACGGTCCACATCCACTCGCGGAGCTTCTCCCGCTCGTGGGTCAGCTCGTGGATGTCCGTCTCGGCGTACTCGAACTCCGGCGACCAGAACAGCGCGTCGAAGGGGCACACCTCGATGCAGATCCCGCAGTACATGCAGAGCGAGAAGTCGATGGCGAACCGGTCCAGCACGTTGCGGGTGCGGGCCCGGGCGTTCGGCTCGGCGGCGGGAAGCGTCTCCTTGTGGGAGTCGATGTAGATGCACCAGTCCGGGCACTCGCGCGCACAGAGCATGCACACCGTGCAGTTCTCCTCCAGCAGCGCGATGACGCCGCGCGAACGCGGCGGCAGCACCGGCTGCACGTCGGGGTACTGCGCGGTGACGGTCTTCTTCGTCATCGTCCGCAGCGTCACGGCCAGGCCCTTCGCGAGGCCGGCACCGGGAAAACTCATGAGATCGCCACCTTGATGATGCCGGTGAGGGCCAGCTGGACCAGGGCGAGCGGGATCAGCACCGTCCACGCGAAGCGCATCAGCTGGTCCTCGCGCAGCCGCGGGTAGGTGACCCGCAGCCAGATGACCACGAAGGCCAGCGCGAAGGTCTTGAGGATCATCCAGAGCCAGCCGAGCTGGTCCGCCATCGGCCCGTGCCAGCCGCCCAGGAAGAGCACCGCGGTCAGCGCGGACACCACCAGGATGCCGACGTACTCGGACAGCAGGAACAGCGCGAACCGCAGACCGGTGTACTCGGTGTACGCGCCGAAGATGATCTCCGAGTCGGCCACCGGCATGTCGAACGGCGGGCGCTGCAGCTCGGCCAGACCGGCCGTGAAGAACACGAACGCGCCGATGATCTGCCAGGGCAGCCAGTACCACTGCCAGGAGTCCACGATCCCGGGCAGCGAGAGCGTGCCGGCGGCCATCGCCACCGAGGCCGCCGCCAGCACCATCGGCAGCTCGTAGGACATCAGCTGGGCGGCCGTCCGCAGACCGCCGAGCAGCGAGAACTTGTTCGCCGAGGCCCAGCCGGCCATCAGCTTGCCGATCACGCCGACGCCCATCACGGCCAGCACGAAGAACAGTCCGGCGTCGACCGCCTGGCCGACGAAGCCGTTCGGGCCGACCGGGATCGCCAGCAGCACGAACAGGTACGGCAGCAGCGAGACGGCGGGCGCCAGCTGGAAGATCCGGCGGTCCGCCCCGGCCGGGACGATGTCCTCCTTCTGCGCGAACTTCACGCCGTCCGCGACGAGCTGCGCCCAGCCGTGGAAGCCACCCGCGTACATCGGGCCGAGCCGGCCCTGCATGTGCGCCATGACCTTGTGCTCGGTCTGGCCGATGACCAGCGGGAAGACCAGGAAGACGACGAGGGTCGCGACGCAGCGCAGCACCGTGTCGAGCAGGTTCACGCGCCGTCTCCGTCCCGGTCGGCCGGGGCGGCCGCCGTCTCGTCCTTCTGCTCGGGCCCGCCCGGCCCGGCCGCGGGCTCGCCGCCCGAGGGCGCGTCGGCCGACGCCCGGTCACCCGACGGCTCGTCGCCCGACGGCTTCTCGGTCGACGGCTTCTCAGCCGAGGGCTTCTCGACCGAGGGCTCGTCGCCCGACGGCTTGTCGTCGTGGGCCGGTACCGGGTTGTGCCAGGGCGCGTCGGAGGATGCGGGCCGCCCGGGAGCGGGACGCTCGGGCGTCCTCGGCTCGTCGGCGGTCTGGCTGACCGACCCGTCGGAGACCGACCTGGTCCGCCGCGGCCGGTCCGCCCGCACCGCGGGCGCCTCCCCGCTGCCCGCGGCGGCCTCGGGGGCGGCGGCGTCGGGAGCCGCCTGGCTCGCCGACCCCTCCGACACCGAGCGCGTCCGCCGCGGCCGGTCCGCCCGCACGGGCGCGCCCTCGCCGGCCGAACCGGCAGCACCGGCAGCATCGGCACCCGCCCCCGCAGCGGCCGCAGCCGCCCGGGGCGTGCGCGCCGCCGCGCCCGCCGCCCGCGCACCGCGCGCGGGCCGCTCGGCGACCGGCGGCAGGGTGCCCTTGAGCGGCCCCCACTCGTTCGGGTCCGGCACACCGGCCGGCTGCATCTTGCGCCGGGCCGGCCCGCCGCCGTGGTCCGACTCGCCCGGCTCCTTGGCGCCCGGCCAGTCCTTGGCGACCCGGGCCGCGAGCACGAACTCCTTGCGCAGCGGGTGCCCCTCGAAGCCGTCCGGCAGCAGCAGGGTGGCCAGGTAGGGGTGCCCGGGGAAGTCGATGCCGAACATCTCGTGCGTCTCGCGCTCGTGCCAGGCGGCACCGGCGTAGACCGGGACGGCGGTCGGCAGCGCCGCCCCGTCCCGCGGCACCCGGGTGCGCAGCGCGAGGTGCCGCACGCCCGGCGCGTCGACGGCGGCCAGGTGCGCGACCACCGAGAAGCCCTCGGCGAGCTCGTCGACGGCGCTCAGCCAGTCGAAGTAGGCCAGGCCGAGGACGTCCCGGGCGTTGGTGAGCGCCTCGATCCAGTTCGCGGCCGGGACGTCGACGGTGATCAACCCGTACGCCTCGGCGCCGGTCGCCCACTCCCCGACCGACGCCGCGTACTGCTCGGCCGTGAGCCGCTCGACAGTTCGCTCGCTGTACTCGCTCACGAGACCCCTCCCTGGTCCGAGGGCCCCGCCACCAGCGGTCGGCGCAGCGCCGCCGCGGGCGCGGTGTAGCGGCCGGGCAGGGACTCCTCGGCGATCTTCTCCTGCAGCTTGAGGATGCCCTGGAGGAGCGCCTCGGGCCGGGGCGGGCAGCCGGGCACGTAGACGTCGACCGGAATGATCTGGTCCACGCCCTTGGTGACCGAGTACGAGTCCCAGTAGGGGCCGCCCGAGTTGGAGCAGGCGCCGAAGGAGATGACGTACTTCGGCTCCGGCATCTGCTCGTACAGGCGCTTGACGGCGGGCGCCATCTTGTCGGTGACCGTCCCCGAGACGATCATCAGGTCCGCCTGACGGGGACCGGGCGCGAACGGGATGACGCCCATCCGGATGAAGTCGTGCTTGGCCATGGACGCGGCGATGAACTCGATCGCGCAGCAGGCCAGGCCGAAGTTGAAGCACCAGAGGCTGTAGCGGCGGCCCCAGTTGAGGACCACCTTGACCGGGTCCGGCGCGAGCCGGGCCAGCGGGCCGATGCCGCGGCGCTCGACGGCGGCGCCGGGGCGTGCCGGGTCCGGCAGGCCGAGCGGGACGGGGCCGCCCTGGGCGCCGTGCGAGTGGGAGTGCGTCACGTCCATTCCAGAACGCCCTTCTTCCAGGCGTAGAGCAGCCCGACCGCGAGGAAGCCGATGAAGAGGAACATCTCGATCAGCGTTCCGGCGCCGTACCCGGCGGTGGCGAAGACGGTCGCCCACGGGAACAGGTAGATCGCGTCGACCGCGAAGATCACGTACAGGAAGGCGTACACGTAGTAGCGGATCTGGGTGTGCGCCCAGTCCTCGCCCACCGGGTCCACGCCGCACTCGTAGGCGAGGAGCTTCTCGGGCGAGTGGACCACCGGCCGCAGCAGCCGGTTGGCGGTGAACGCCACGGTGACGAAGAGCACCCCGACGACGGCCAGCAGGCCCATCGCGGCGTACGCGTCGAAGTAGCCGCTGCCGACCGCGGGGTCGGCCACGACGGCAGCCGCGTGCTGCCCCTCCATGTCCTTCGCCTCCACCTCGGTCGTGAACCCGCCCCTCAAGGCAGTTCTACGACGTTTCCTCGCACGGACCTAACCACGGTCATGATCACGATCACAACCATGGCCAATGCGTGAGTCTAAGGGGACGGCTCCGGTCCGCCCGAACCCTGCCCGCTCCGCAAGACGGCCCGTGGACACCCCGGTGAACACCCGGCGGCCGGGACGGGGGGTGGGGATAACCCCCGGCCGGGAAGATGTATCACCCCCATGGCATCCACCGCCCCCGGTTCGGGAAGCTTGGTCCAGCCGCACGATCAAGAGGGACGGTAGATCCGGATGAAGCCGCTGCACCGCCGCGCCGTGGACGCCATCAAGGAGCAGGACGCCCGGATGGAGCGCCCCCCGCTGTACGGCGCGCGGATGTGGCGCCAGGCCGGGCAGCTGCTGCTGAACCTGCCGCTGGGCATCGCCGGCTTCGTCCTCGCCGTCCTGACGCTCTCGGTCGGCCTGGGGCTGGCCGTCACCGTGGTCGGCCTGCCGCTGCTGGCGGTCGGACTGGCCGCCCAGCGCACCCTGGGCGCACTGGGCCGCCGCCGGGCGCGGACGGCGTACGGCTCCGCGATCGACGAACCCGAGCCGGTGCGCCCGCGCCGCCCGGGCGTGGTCGGCTTCACCATCGCCCAGGTCACCGACCTGCTGAACTGGCGCACCGCGCTCTACAACGTGCTGATGCTGCCCTGGGGCATCCTCAGCTTCACCCTGACCCTGGTCGCGATCGTGGTGATGTGGCCGGTGCTGCCCTGGGTGATCCGCGGGATGGCCGCGACCGACCGGATCCTGATCGAGTCGCTGCTCTTCCCCGGCGCCCTGGCCGAGCGGGTGCGCGAGCTGGAGGACGACCGCGGCACCGTCGTCGACACGGCCGCCGCCGACCTGCGCCGGATCGAGCGCGACCTGCACGACGGCGCCCAGGCCCGGCTGGTCGCGCTGGCGATGGACCTCGGCATGGCCAAGGAGCGACTGCGCGAGGTGGAGTCCGAGGAGGACGTGGCGGTCGCCGCGAAGATGGTCGACAACGCGCACGGCGAGGTGAAGCTGGCCCTGCAGGAGCTGCGCGACCTGGCCCGCGGCATCCACCCGGCGGTGCTCACCGACCGGGGCCTGGACGCCGCGCTGTCCGCGGTCGCGGCCCGCTGCACCGTCCCCGGCGGGGTCAGGGTGAACGTCGACCTGACCGACGGGGACGGCGAGCCCGAGCGCCCGGACTCGGCGGTCGAGGGGATCGCCTACTTCACCGTCAGCGAGCTGCTGACCAATGTCTCCAAGCACGCCGGCGCCCGCACCGCCTCGGTCGACGTCTGGCGCTCCGACCACCAGCTGATGGTGCTGGTCCAGGACGACGGCAAGGGAGGCGCGGCCCCCTACCCGGGCAGCGGCCTGGCCGGGCTCGCGGAGCGGATCCGGGCGGTGGACGGGGTCTTCCTGGTGGAGAGCCCGGAGGGCGGCCCGACCACCGTGACCGTCGAGCTGCCCTGGCGCACCCACGGCGGCCGCCGCTGAGCCCCCGACGCGGCCGCCCCCGTACACGGCGCCGGGCCCCCGTCGAGGCAGTGACGGGGGCCCGGCGCCGGTCCGGTACGGCGATCGGCCCGCGGAACCCTTGCGCGGTGTGCGGCCCGGTGGCGCCGTACCGGGGTTACGGGGTTTCCAGCTGGCCGAGGGTGACGTCGGCGGTCTGCGTCTTGCCGTCCCGGGTGTAGGTCACGGTGACCTTGCTGCCGGGGGTGAGCGAGGCGAGCGCGGTGGTGAGCGCGTTCAGCGAGTCGACCGGGGTGTCGCCGAGCTTGGTGATGACGTCCCCGGTCTGCAGCCCCGCCGAGGCGGCGGCGCCACCGGGGGTGACCGACACGATCACCGCGCCGGCCGGCTGGAACTGCTGGTCGAAGGCGGTCCTGGCGGTGATGCCGAGCGCGGCCCGGCCGGAGTTGGTGACCTTGCCCTGCTTGATCAGCTGGTCGGCGATGTTGGTGATGGTGGACGCCGGGATGGCGAACCCGATGCCCGGGGCGGCCGCGCCGTTGGTCTGGGGCTCGGTGGCGGCGAGCGTGTTGATGCCGATCACCTGGCTGTCCAGGTTGACCAGCGCGCCGCCGCTGTTGCCCGGGTTGATCGCGGCCGAGGTCTGCACCATGTTGCCGATGGTGGCGCCCGGCGAGCCACCGCCCTGGGGCTCGGAGACGGTCCGCCCGGTGGCCGAGACGATCCCCTGGGTGACGCTGCTGGAGAGCCCGAGCGGACTGCCCATGGCGAGGGTGATCTGACCGAGCTCGACCTTGCCGGAGTCACCGAAGACCGCGGGCTTGAGCGCGCTCGGCGGGTTGGTCAGCCGGATCACCGCGAGGTCGGAGTCGGGGTAGCTGCCGACCAGGCTGGCGTCCAGCGCCTTGGTGCTGTTGGCGAGCAGGACGGTGAAGCCGGTCGCGGAGCCGACCACGTGGGCGTTGGTGACGATGTCGCCCTTGTCGTCGTAGACGATCCCCGAGCCGAGGCTGTCGCCGGTGGTGATCTGCACCACCGAGGGCAGCACGTCGGCGATCACCTTCTGGTAGGCGTCCTGCAGCTGGTTCCCGCTCTGCGAGGGCGCCGGGGAGGCCTGCTTGGCGGTGGAGCCGGTCGAGGCGCCGGACGCGGCCGAGGACGGGGAGGAGGAGGTGGAGGAGGAGCCGCTGCTGCACCCGGCCAGCGCCACCGCGGCGGCCACGGCGGCCGCACCCGCCGCCGGCAGCCGGGTGTGCGCCGCCTTCGGTCCGGTCGGCCGGGGGCCGGCCGGGGCAGGGCGGGTGTGTTCCTTCTTACGGCTCACCTTCGCTGCCTCCGATTCGTCACCACGCCGAGGGCGCGGGGCATGAGAGCACGGAAATCTTTGTCAGCATTTCACCGTTTTGTCCGGTTCGCTGGCCGGACTCGCCCGGAAGGCCCACCGAAACCGGCACCGGGGGGCCCACCTAGGATTCGCCGCATGACTTGGTTGATCACCGGCGGTGCCGGATACATCGGCGGGCACGTCGTCCGCCAGCTGCTCGACGCCGGTGAGCGCGTCGTCGTCCTGGACGACCTGAGCACCGGCGACGCGTCCCGCCTCCCGGCCGGTGTCGCCCTGGTCGAGGGCTCCACCCTGGACCGCGCCGTGCTGGACGCCGCGATCCGCGAGCACGACGTCCGGGGCGTCCTGCACTTCGCCGCCAAGAAGCAGGTCGGCGAGTCGGTCGAACAGCCGTTCCTGTACTACCGCGAGAACATGATCGGCCTGCAGACCGTCCTGGAGGCCGCCGCCGAGGGCGGGGTCAAGCGCTTCCTGTTCTCCTCCTCCGCCGCCGTCTACGGCATGCCGGACGTCGACCTGGTCACCGAGTCCACCCCCTGCGCCCCGATGAGCCCGTACGGCGAGACCAAGCTGGCCGGCGAGTGGCTGGTCGCCGCGGCCGGCAAGGCCCACGGCATGTCCACCGTGGCGCTGCGCTACTTCAACGTGGCCGGTGCCGCCTCCCCCGAGCTCTCCGACGCCGGGGTGTTCAACCTGATCCCGATGGTCTTCGAGCGGCTCACCGCCGGTGAGGCCCCGCGGATCTTCGGCGACGACTACCCGACGCCGGACGGCACCTGCGTGCGCGACTTCATCCACGTCTCCGACATCGCCTCGGCCCACGTCGCCGCCGCCGCGCGGCTGGCCGCCGACCCCGCCGGGGCCACCTCGCTGGTGCTCAACATCGGCCGCGGCGAGGGCGTCAGCGTCCAGGAGATGCTGGCCGTGATCGGCGAGGTCACCGGCTACGACACCACCGCCGAGGTGACGCCGCGCCGCCCCGGCGACCCGGCCCGGGTGGTGGCCTCCGCCGACCTGATCCACCGCGAGCTGGGCTGGAAGGCCCGTCACGGCGTGACGGAGATGGTCTCCTCCGCGTGGGACGGCTGGTGCAGCCGCCACCCGGAGGCCCGCAAGGCCTGACGGCCCCCGGGGCCGACGTACCGGTGGCGGCGGGGGCCGGTGGCCCCCGCCGCCGACCGGCCCCGGCTCAGCGGGCGGGCACCGCCGTGCCGTAGAAGGCGTCCAGCGCGTACACGCAGCGGTCCTTGGAGCCGACGAAGACCCGCCCGCCGACCGCCACCGGCGAGCCGGTGAGCTCGCCCTTGGTGCCGAGTTCCCAGCGCAGCTGACCGCTCGCCAGGTCGAGGGTGTGCAGCGAGTGGTCCCGGCTGCCCAGGTGCACCAGCCCGTCGGCCACCGCCGGGGAGCCGACGATCTCGCCGCGGGCGGTGTAGCGCCAGCGCTCCCGGCCGGTCGCCGCCTCGAAGGCGTACAGCACCTCGCCGCTGCCGACCAGCACCATGCCGTCCCCGACCACCACCGGCTCGGCGCCCTGGCGGCTGCCGGTGACCCCGCGCCAGCGGTCCCGGCCGGTGGCCGCGTCCAGCGCGTAGACCGTGCCCAGGTAGTCGGCCACGTAGACCGCGTCGGCGTCCAGGGCGGGCGGGGTGAAGAGCACCACCGGGGCCTCGAAGCGCCAGCGCTCGGCCCCGCTGGCCGCGTCCAGCGCGTACACCCGGGTGCCGGCCGTCACGTACAGCACGCCGCCGCGCTCGACCGGGTGCGAGGGCACGTCCTCGCCGACCGGGAAGGACCAGCGCAGGCCCGCGCCGCGCGGATCCACGCAGCGCAGCCGCCCGGCGCCGTAGTAGTAGGCGGCGCCGCCCACCAGGACCGGGCCGGACTGGGGGTTCTCGTAGTCCTGCTGGGCGTCGTCGGCGCGCCACAGCTCGGCGCCGTTGGCCGCCGAGCGGAGCTGGACGCCGCCGCCCCTGACGCCGCAGCAGAGCACGCCGTCGGCGGCGGACAGCGAGTACACCCAGCCGTCCAGCGAGGTGCGCCAGCGCTCGGTGCCGTCCGCGGCGTCCACGGTGTACAGGTGCGGGCCGTCCGCGGCGTGCACCCGGCCCGCGTCCACCGCGAGCGCCCAGGCGACGTCCCGGGTCTTGTAGCGGCGCTCGCCGGAGCCGATGTCCAGCGCGTGCACCTCGAAGCTGGAGACGAAGAGCGTGCCGTCGGCGACCACCGGGGTGCCCCAGACGTCGTTGGACATCCGGAACCGCCAGGGGCGCCAGCGGGCGGCCGGAACGGGCGGGGGCGGCGGGGTGGCGGCCGCCCGGCGGACCCAGTCGGTCGCGGCCGGGGCGGTGTTCGGGCCCGACTGCTCGTGCTCGGCCCGCGGCCCCGGGCCTATCCGCACCGAGGCGCCGGACAGCTGCACCTCCACGGCGCCGCCACCGCTCGGCGCGCGGTGCCGGTTCGGGGAGGCGATCTTCGCGGTCGGGATCTCGGCGTCCGAGGCCTGGCCCGGCGGCGGCCCGGCGTGCACCGGACCGGCCGGCGGCTGCGCGTGCCGGCCCGGGTTGGTGCGCGGGTCGGCGGGGCCGGCCTGCGGCGGGACCTGCGGGTGCGGCGGCGGGTACGCGTGCGGGGGCTGCCGCGGCGGCTCGGCCGGGCCCTGGGGCGGACGGGGCGGCGGCGCGGTCTGACGACGGCCCCGCTTGCGCTCGATCAGCTCCAGCGCGTTGGTCGGCAGCCAGTCCCCGACCTCGCCGGCGGCGTCGTCCCGGGAGAACAGGTGCGGGGCCAGCTCGGCCTGGATCTGCGCCGGGGTGGGCCGGCGCTCGGGCGCCTGCTGCATGCAGGCCCGCACCAGGTCCATCAGCTCCGGCGGCATGCCGGTCAGGTCCGGCTCCTCGCGCAGCAGCTGGAACACCGTCTCGACCGGGTTGGAGCCCCGGTACGGCGGGTGTCCGGTGGCGCAGAAGACCATCAGCGAGCCGAGCGAGAAGACGTCGCTGGCGCCCCGGACGGTACGGCTGTCCCGGGCCTGCTCGGGGGACATGTAGGCGGGGGTGCCGACCGCGACGTTGGTCATGGTGAGCCGGGTGCTGGAGACCCCGGCCGCGATGCCGAAGTCGATCACCTTCGGGCCGTCCTCGACCACCAGGACGTTGGAGGGCTTGAGGTCCCGGTGGATCAGCCCGGCCGCGTGGATGGACTGCAGGGCCTCCGCGATGCCGGCGACCAGCCAGCGGGTGGCGTCCACCGGCAGCGGGCCGCACTCCTCGACCAGGTCCTCCAGCGAGGGCGCCGGGATGTACGCGGTGGCCAGCCAGGGCACCCGGGCGTCCGCGTCCGCGTCCACCACCGCCGCCGTGTAGAAGCCGCCGACCGTCTTGGCGGCCGCGATCTCCCGGGCGAAGCGGACGCGGAACAGCTCGTCCTCGGCCAGCTCCCCCCGGACGGTCTTGATGGCCACCCGTCGCCCGGACGCGGACCGCGCCAGGTAGACCAGGCCCATCCCGCCCGCGCCGAGCCGCCCCAGCACCTCGAAGGGCCCGATCCGCCTCGGATCGTGCGCCGTCAGCTGGTCCACTCCGCTGCCACCTCCCCGTTGTCCGCACCCGCCGCGGGGTGCCGGACCCGATTCTCCAATGCCGCCCGGCGCATCTCCAACCTCCCCCGCCCGGAGAGCACCGCCGGGCGCCCCCCGGTCAGCCCGGACGGAACGGCCGGATCCTGACGCCGCCTCCGGCTGCGACTTGCACCCGAGCCTCCGGACCGTCCACTTCGGGACCGATGCGGCCCCACCGTCAGTCGTCACGCTCTGTCACTCGACCATCCCTCAGCGGACTCGCCGTCACGCTGTGAGATCAAAAGCACACGGGGGGGCTTCAACAAGGGCTTCGGAGCGCGGTGAATATCCGTCCGAAGTGGTTGATGCCGCTATAGCAACCCCCGTGCGGAGTAATAGTCGCATCACCGAATCGCGCCAAGATCGTGCCACGGTAAGCTGACGGCATGACAGGACAAGTTCGCACCGTCGACGGTCGCGTCGCCGGGCGACGCGGACAGGAGACGCGGCAGAAGCTGCTCGACTGCCTCCGCGAGATGCTCAGCACGTCGCCGTATCGGGACGTCAAGGTCATCGACGTCGCCCGTATGGCGGGTACCTCCCCCGCGACCTTCTACCAGTACTTCCCGGATGTCGAGGGCGCCGTCCTCGAAATCGCCGAGGAAATGGCCAAGGACGCCGACACCCTCAAAGAGCTGGTGGCCGGAAAGTCCTGGGCAGGGAAGTCCGGACCGACCACTTCGGAAGAACTGGTCGACGGATTCCTCGCCTTCTGGCGCAAGAACGACGCCATTCTCCGAGTGGTCACGCTCGGTGCCGCCGAAGGGGACAAGCGGTTCTTCAAGATCCGCATGACGGTCCTCAACGCGGTCGCCAAGCCACTCGCGGAAGCCGTCAAGGAACTCCAGGCGAAGGGTCAGGCGGACAAGTCGCTCGACCCGAACGCCGTGGCCGGGGCCCTGGTCTCGCTGCTCGCTTCGGCGGCCGAGCACCAGAAGGCCTTCACCTCCTGGGGCGTCAAGGTCAAGGACCTCAAGCCCAACCTCGCTCCCCTGGTGTACCTGGGCGTCACCGGCAAGAAGCCGCCCAAGTAGCGACCAGCCGACCCACCATCCGCTCCGCGCGCAGCCCCGGCCTCCTGTCCGGGGAACGACGGACGGCGGCCGTGTCCTCGGGGGAGGTCCGCCGACGTACCGCACGCGCGCCAGACATGCCGGTGGGCGGGCACCCTCACACGGGTGCCCGCCCACCGGCATGCGTCGTTCAGGCCGATTTTTCCCCGCCCCAGCGCGCCTCCGGACCGACGGGAGCGGACGAACCGACCCGGCGTCCCCTCGGGAGAGGGGCCTCGGAGCGCCGACCGTCGGCACCGGGTCAGAGCGCCCCGGAGGCGAGCGGGCGAATCACCGCCCCGAGCCGAAGGGGCGCGCCGGTGCCGAAAGGGAGAAGCGAGGAGGCCCGAGGGACGAGGGCCTTGGAGCGCCGACCGTCGGCACCGGGTCAGAGCGCCCCGGGGGCGAGCGGGCGAATCACGGACAGCGGACGACCTGGCCGGCGTAGGCGAGGCCGCCGCCGAAGCCGAAGAGCAGGACCGGGTCGCCGGGCGAGAGTTCGCCGCGCTCGACCAGCTTGGAGAAGGCCAGCGGGATGGAGGCGGCCGAGGTGTTGCCGGAGTCGACCACGTCCCGTGCCACCACCGCGTCGGCGAGGCCCAGCTTGCCGGCGATCGCGTCGATGATCCGCAGGTTGGCCTGGTGCGGCACGAAGCCCTTCAGCTCGGCCGGGTCGATCCCGGCCCGCTCGCAGGCCTGGCGGGCCAGCGGGGCGAGCTGGGTGGTGGCCCAGCGGAACACCGACTGGCCCTGCTGGCTGATCACCGGGTCCCAGCCGGTGATCACCACGGCGTCGCCCTTCTCCGGCTCGGAACCCCAGACCACCGGCCCGATGCCGGGCTCGGCACCCTCCTCCTGGGCCTCGACCACCGCGGCGCCCGCGCCGTCGCCGAAGATCACGCAGGTGGAGCGGTCGGTCCAGTCGAGCGTGTCGGACATCCGCTCGGCGCCGATCACCAGCGCGCGGCGGGCCGCACCGGCCCGGATGGCGTGGTCGGCGGTGGCCAGGGCGTACGAGAAGCCGGAGCAGACCGTGTTGATGTCGTACGCGGCGGGCGCGCGCACGCCCAGCCGGGCGGCCACGGCGGCGGCGGTGTTGGGGCTGCGCTCGATGGCCGTGCAGGTGGCGACCACGACGAGGTCGATCTCCGCCGCCGTCCGGCCGCTGTTGGCGAGGGCCTTCTGCGCGGCCTCGGCGGCGAGGTCGACCAGGGTCTCGCCCTCGGCGATGTGCCGGGTACGGATGCCCACCCGGCTTCGGATCCACTCGTCGTCGGTGTCGACGAGCGCCGCCAGGTCGTCGTTGCTGAGGACCTTGGGGGGCTGGTAGTGCCCGAGTGCCACAATGCGCGAACCGCTCATGCTGCCATGGAACCGGGTTACCCGCTGGTCAGCCGGGCACGACCGGCGACAGGATCCACGCTCATGATCTGTAGGAGATCGACAAGGCCCGTTGGGGGGCCCGGGTCGCGGGGGCGGGCGGGGTCGGCGCCGGTCGGGCGGGTCGGGCGGGTCAGGCGGCCAGCGAGGCCGCGTCGCCCATCACGATGACCGGGTGGGCGGCCGGGTCCAGGGTGCGGATCAGCTGGGCCATCTTGTCCTCGGGTATCGACACGCAGCCGTGGGTCGGGCCGTCGTGGTCCACGTGGAGCCAGATGCCGCCGCCCTTCTTGGCGCCCATCGGGCGGCGCGGGTCGAGCGGGGTGGTGCCGGTGACGCGGTTGTAGTTGATCGCGACCACGTAGTCGAAGGAGCCGGCCAGCTGGTCGCCGAAGAAGCCGGTGCCGGAGACGACGAAGCTCGGGTCCTTGTCGTAGGGGAGCTTGCTGCCCGGGTCGTCCTTGCGGCCGCCCGCGTCGGTGAGGCTGAAGACGCCGATCGGGCTGCGCAGGTCGCCCTCGTTGTGGTCGGTGGTCCAGCCGTTCTTGCCGTTGTGGCCGTGCCAGGTCTCCCCGGCCAGCCAGCGGCCCTCGGGGGTGCGGGTCCAGAGGACGACGGTGTTCTTGTCGGTGCCCTTGTCCGCGCCGGAGGCGACCACGACCTGGGTGGTCTCGGCGGGGATCTTCGCGGTGAAGGCGGCACCGAGGCCGGGTATCGCGGCCACCGAGGCGTCCGGGCGGGCCTCGCCGCGGGCGGCGGGCTGGGCGGCGGCCTGCCGGTCGGCGGCGGCCTGGACGGCAGCGGGCGCGGGACCGGGCTGGTCGGGCTTGCTGACGCCCTCGGGGCCGGGGCCGTCCGCGGCGGTGAGGCCGGGCTTGGCGCCGTCCTGGCCGACGGTGTACCAGCCGGCGGCGGCCGCGACCAGCAGGGCGGTGCCGGCCATCACGGCCTTGCCGTGACGTTTCTGCTTCACCTTGCGCCGCCGGCCGCGAGCGGCCGCCCGGCCTCCGTCGACCGGGGCGGCGGCGGGCACGACGGGGGCGAGGGGCTCGGGGGCCGCCTCGCGGGCGAAGGGCTCCGCCTCGTGGGCGACGGGCTCGGCCTGGTGGGCGAAGGGTTCCGGCTCCTGGCCGTACGACTCCGGCGCGGACCCGTAGGACTGGAACGGCTGGTCGTACGCCTCGAAGTACCCGTCAGGGGCCTGCTGGTACGACTGTCCGTAAGGCTGCCCGTACGACTGCTCGTAGAGCTGCTCATGGGACGGCTGGTCGTGGAACTGCTGCGCCGAGAACCGCTGCGCGTCGGACTGCTCGAAAGGCTGCTCGAAGGACTGCTCGAAGGGCTGCCCGTACGACTGGTACACGCCCTCGCCGTACTCCTGCGAGCCCGGCTGCGGGTACGGCTCGTACGCGCCGTACGGCACCTCGTGCGACTGCTGCGGCACCCCGTACACCGGCTCCTGCATCGGCTCGTACGGCGGGTACTCGGTGGCGCGATGAGAACCGGACATGCCGTCGATCCTGCCAAACGCCATACCCGTTGGTAAACCCGGGTCACGTGCGGAGGCCGTGAAGGCCGCGCCGCCCGGGCCCCAGCAGGGCCCGGGCGGCGGGGAACCGCGCAGGTCGGAGGGCAGGTCAGAGGCGCATCGCCTGCGGGGACTCACGGCGCATCGGGTCCGGGCCCTCGTACTCGCGGATGACCTCGTAACGGGTGTTCCGCTCGACCGGGCGGAAGCCGGCGTCGCGGATCAGGCCGAGCAGGTCGTCGCGGCCGAGCTTGTTCGGGGTGCCGAAGTTGTCCGCGTCGTGGGTGATCTTGTACTCGACCACCGAGCCGTCCATGTCGTCCGCGCCGTGGCTGAGCGCCAGCTGGGCGGTGGTGACGCCGTGCATCACCCAGAAGACCTTGACGTGCGGGACGTTGTCGAAGAGCAGCCGGGAGACCGCGAAGGTCTTCAGCGCCTCGGCGCCGGTGGCCATCTCGGTGCGGGCCATCAGCTTGTTGCGCACGACGCCGTCCTTGGAGTCGTGGAAGTCGTGCTGGTAGCGCAGCGGGATGAAGACCTGGAAGCCGCCGGTCTCGTCCTGCAGCTCACGCAGCCGCAGCACGTGGTCCACCCGGTGGCGGGGCTCCTCGATGTGGCCGTACAGCATGGTGGCCGGCGTCTTGAGGCCCTTGGCGTGCGCGAGGCGGTGGATCCGCGACCAGTCCTCCCAGTGGGTGTCGTGGTCGACGATGTGCTGGCGGACCTCCCAGTCGAAGATCTCCGCGCCGCCGCCGGTCAGCGACTCCAGGCCGGCGTCGATCAGCTCGTCCAGGATCTCGTCGGCGGGCAGGCCGCTGATCTTCTCGAACCAGTGGATCTCGGTGGCGGTGAAGGCCTTCAGCGAGACGTTCGGCAGGGCCGCCTTCAGCTCCCGCAACGAGCGCGGGTAGTAGCGCCACGGCAGGGTCGGGTGCAGACCGTTGACGATGTGCAGCTCGGTGAGGGACTCGACCTCCATCGCCTTGGCGAGCCGGACGGCCTCCTCGATGCGCATCGTGTACGCGTCCTTCTCGCCCGGCTTGCGCTGGAACGAGCAGTACGCGCAGGACGCGTTGCACACGTTGGTCATGTTGAGGTGGCGGTTGACGTTGAAGTGGACGACGTCGCCGTTCTTCCGCGTCCGCACGTGGTGGGCCAGCCCGCCCAGCCAGGCCAGGTCGTCGCTCTCGTAGAGCGCGATCCCGTCCTCGCGGGTCAGCCGCTCACCCGCGTAGACCTTCGCCTCCAGCTCGCGCTTGAGCCCTGCGTCCATGCGGTGCCCCGCCTCCTCCGACTTCGATTCCTTGCCGGAACGAGCGTACGCCTATGCCGGGGGGCAGCTCGGCGAGGGCTTGCGCCTACGCCGAGAGCAGCTCGGCCAGCAGCGCGGGTTCGATGTTCCCGCCGCTGACCACCGCTGCCACCTCCTGGCCCCCGGTCTCGGCGGCGCGGTGGAAGTACGCGGCCGGGGCGACCGCCCCGGACGGCTCGGCGACCAGCCGGCCGCGGCGGGCCAGCAGGGCGACGGTGGCGCGGATCTCGTCCTCGGTGACGGTGACGATGTCGTCCACGTAGGTGGTGATGTGCTCGTACGGCAGCACGCCGACGGACGGGGTGCGCAGCCCGTCCGCGATGGTGCGGTAGGTGTCGGCGACCGGCCAGGAGAGCCGGCGGCCGGCCCGCAGGCTGGCCCGGGCGTCGGCGGCCAGCTCGGGCTCCACGCCGATCACCCGGATGCCCGGGCGGGTCAGCTTGAGCGCGGCCGCCGTGCCGCCGATGAGTCCGCCGCCGCTGACCGGCACCAGGACGGTGTCCAGTCCGGCCGGGGCGTCCTCGGCGATCTCCAGGCCGACCGTGCCCTGGCCCGCGATGATGAACGGGTCGTCGTAGGGCGGCACCCAGACGTAGCCGTGCTTCTCGGCGAGCTCGGCGGGCAGGGTGTCCCGGTCCGCCGGGGGCACCAGGACCACCTCGGCGCCGAACGCCCGGGTGGAGTCCACCTTCACCGTCGGCGAGGTGTCCGGCATCACGATCACGGCCTTGATGCCGAGCAGCTGCGCCGCGTAGGCCACCGCCTGCGCGTGGTTGCCGCTGGACTGGGCCACCACGCCGCGGGCCCGCTCGTCCGCGGTGAGCGCGGCGAGCCGGTTGTAGGCGCCGCGGGTCTTGAAGGCTCCGGTCGGCTGGAGGTTCTCGGGCTTGAGCCAGAGCCGCCGCTCCCCCTCGGCCGCCCAGGGGGCGGGAACCAGCGGGGTGCGCACGGCGACCCCCGCGATCCGCTGCCGAGCCGCGCGCAGCTCCTCCAGACCGACCAGTGCCATGCGTCACTCTCCTACAGGAGGAAGTTCACTCACCCGGTTCTCCCACTTCGTGGAGAGTACGACGGTGGTGCGGGTCCTGGCCACGCCTTTCGTGCCGGAGATCCGCTTCACCACCGACTCCAGGCCGGCCACGTCGGCCACCCGGACCTTGAGCATGTAGGAGTCGTCACCCGCGATGAACCAGCAGTCCTCGACCTCGTTGAGGTCCTTCAGCCGGAACGCGACGTCCTCGTGGTCGGCGGCGTCCGTGAGCTGAAGGCCGATCAGGGCCGTGACGCCGAAGCCGAGCGAGGCCGGGTTGACCGTCGCGCGGTACCCCGTGATGACCCCGGCCTGCTCCAGGCGGTTGATGCGGTCCGTGACGCTCGGGCCGGAGAGTCCGACCAACCGGCCCAGCTCGGCGTAGGACGCACGGCCGTTCTCCCGGAGCGCCTGGATGAGCTGTCTGTCCACCGTGTCCATATACCGTCCGCGTCCTTCCGAACCTCACCAGACCCACAGATCATTATCCGGATTCAAAGGCGCCGTGCGCCGACCGACCCGGATATCGCAGAGAACATACTCTCCCGCCCTCGCTCTCCTTACTCCCCCTCAGCCCCTGGGCCCGGTTTTCCGTCGGCCCGGCGGGCCGCCGCCCCCAACTCCCCTTCCCAGCGCAGGTACAGGGAATGCGGGACGCCGACGGCGTCCAGCACCCGTCCCGCCACGAAATCCACGAGTTCGCGCACGGTGGAGCCGCCGGCGTAGAAACCGGGCGAGGCGGGCAGCACCACCGCGCCCTGCGCGTCGAGTTCCACCAGGTGCTTCAGCGTCACCCCGTTGAGTGGCGTCTCGCGCACGCACACGACGAGCGGGCGGCGCTCCTTGAGGGTGACGCTGGCGACCCGCTGCAGCAGGTCCTTGCTCAGCCCGAGCGCGATCCCGGCCACCGCGCCGGTGGTCGCGGGCACCACCAGCATGCCCTTGGCCGGGTACGAGCCGCTGGACGGGCCGGCCGCGAAGTCCCCGGCGGGCCAGTAGCGGACGTCGTCCAGTCCCTGGTCACCGCCGAGCCAGGCGGCGAGGTCGGCGCGCCAGTGGGCGTCCCGGAAGGAGATCCCGGTCTCGTCCAGGATGGTCAGCCGGGCGGCCCGGCTGACGATCAGGTCGACCGACTCGCCCGCGGCCAGCAGCCCCCGGACCACCGAGGCCGCGTACGGCGTCCCCGACGCACCCGAGACCCCGACCACCCACGGCTGACGCTTCGCAGTTCCCATGGGGCATTTCTATCCGGCTTCGGCCGACCGGGCCGCATCCGCCGTCCCCCCTGGGAGGATGGGGGCATGGCTGCGACCCTCGTCGACCTCACCCACCAGGTGACCACCGCGATGCCGGTCTACCCCGGCGATCCGGCCGTCCTGCTGGCACCCGCGCTCACCACCGCCACCGCCGGGGTGAACGTGCTGGCCCTGCACCTCGGCTCGCAGTCCGGGACGCACGTGGACGCGCCGTACCACGTGGACGTCACCTGGCCGACCCTGGACGGGCTGCCGCTGGAGCGGTTCACCGGGCCGGCCGTGGTCGCCGACCTGCGCGGGCTGGAGCCCCGGGCCGCCGTCACCCCCGAGCTGCTGGCGCCGGCGCTGGAGCGGGCCGCGGACTCCGGCGAGGGCACCGTCCTGCTGCTGGCCACCGGCTGGGTCCGGCACTGGGGCACCGATGCCTACCTGGCCCACCCCAGCCTGACCCCGGACGCCGCGGAGGCGATCGTCGCCGCCGGGGTGCGGACCGTCGGGGTGGACGCGCTCAGCGTGGACCCGACGCCCGACCCGGGCCCGGGCGACCCCGCGGTGGCCGCGCTGCTCGCCGACCTCACCGACGAGCACGACCAGTCCACCGCCGAGGAGCCCTCGCTCGCCGCGCACCGGGTGCTGCTCGGGGCGCCCGGCGGCGGGGTGATCGCCGAGAACCTGACCGATCTGCGGGCGCTGCTGGAAGCACAGCGGGCCGGCCGCCCGGTGGAGGTCTCGCTGTTCCCGCTGCGGCTGGTCGCGGCGGACGGCGCACCCGTGCGGGCGGTGGCCCGGCTGGGCTGAACCGACCGGCCCGGACCACGCCGACGGCCCCCGCCCGTACGCCACTTGGTCTAGACCATCCCCCGGTGGCGCCAGTACGCTGTCCGCCCATGGCTGAGATCATCGGAGTGATCGAGCGACTCTGGCGCTACCCCGTGAAATCCACCGGCGGCGAGCGGCTCGACTCCGTCGAGGTGGACGAGCGCGGCCTGGCCGGCGACCGCCTCTACGCCGTCCGCGACGCGGCCGGGAAGCTCGGCTCCGGCAAGAACACCCGCCGCTTCCGCCGGATGGACGGCCTGCTGCGCCTCTCCGCCCGCCTCGGCCGGCGGATCGACGGCCCCGAGCTGTTCGACCCGCTCGGCCGCCCGGTCGACCGGCCGACCGCCTTCCTGCGCGCCTACCTGCAGCTCCCGGACGTCGAACTCGCCCGCGAGGACGCCGTCTCGCACGTGGACCGGCTGCCGGTCAGCCTGCTCACGACCGCGACCCTGGACTGGGTCCGCGAGGCCGTCCCCTTCGCCGTCGTCGACGAGCGCCGGTTCCGGCCCAACATCGTGCTGCGCACCCCGCCCGGTACCCCGCCGTTCGTCGAGGACACCTGGTTCGGCCGCCGGGCCCGCGGCGAGGCCCCGGGCAGCGCCCGGCTCGCCTTCGCCACCTCCAGCGAGCGCTGCGCGATGACCGGCGCCCCGCAGCCGGGGCTGCCGCACGCGCCGGAGATCCTCAAAGCCGTCGTGCACGCGCACGACGGCCGGCTCGACGTCCTCGCCGAGGTCGCCGCCCCGGGCCGGCTCCGGGTCGGGGACCGGCTGGTCGTCGACTGACGTACCGTCACCTCCCGGTGCTCGGGGGACCGATCAGGCAGAACGGGTGCCCGGCCGGGTCCGCGAAGACGCTCCACCGGCCCTCGTCGGACAGACGGGTGGCGCCGAGGGCGACCGCCTCCCGGCTCGCGGCGGCCAGGTCCTCGACGTCGACGTCCAGGTGTGCCTGCTGGGGGTGCTCCGGGTCGGGCCAGCGCGGCGGGCGGTGGTCGGCGACGCACTGGAAGCAGATCACCGCGCCGCCGTCGAGGTGCAGCGTGGACCAGTCCTCCCCCAGCGACCAGCGGCGGTCCGGGCGGTCCACCTCCCCGCCGAGCAGGCCGGCGTAGAAGCGGGCCAGCGCCGCCGGGTCGGGGCAGTCCAGGACGAGGCACTGCAGGGTGCCGATCACGGTTCTCCTCGGGTCGGGTACGGCTCGCGACCCCCGGATCCTTCCCCAGTGAGACCGGATTCCGCCCCGGGAAGGGCGACCGCCCTCAGGTAGGAGTCGGCGAAGAGGTCGATGGACTCCTCCAACGAGGGCAGCCCGGCCCCCAGGGCGGGTTCGAGCACCGGCCGCAGCAGGATGTGCGTGATCAGCGGGCCGAGCATCAGCTGGACCAGCACCGGGAGCGGCAGCGGCCGCAGCCGTCCGGCCTCGACGTGCGGCCGCAGCAGCCGGTCGAGGCCGCCGAACATCCGCGGCAGACTGGCCGCCATCATCCGGGCGGCGGGGCCGTCCGGGCGGCTGAAGAGGTCGGCGAAGACGGCCGGGACGATCCGGGGCTCGCGCTGGAAGGCCGCGGCGAAGGCGTCGTAGAACGCCCGGACGGTGTCCGCCAGCCGCTCCGGCGGGTCGGCCGCCAGCGCCTCCAGGTCCGGCAGCGGGCCGTACTGCTCGAAGACGGCGGCGAGCAGGCCGTCCCGCCCCTCGAAGACGGTGTGCAGGCTGGGCAGCGAGCACCCGGCCCGGTCCGCGACGGCGTCCAGGGTGACCGCGGCCAGGCCGCGTTCGGCGACCAGTGCGGCGGCCGCCCCGACCGCGCGCTCGCGCACCGGGGGCCGGCCGCCCGGGTCGACCCCCGACCGCCGGACCGCCTCGTCCAGGGCCGTCCGGGAGCCGCCGAGCCGGCGCAACAGCGTGCTGCGGGAGATCCCGGCCGCCGCGGCGATCGCCGTCAGCGGAACGTCGGCGACGTCCTGCCCCCGCTCCTTGGCCGCCGCGAGGGCGGCCGTCACCAGATCCTTCATGTGAAGCATCGTACTACTTGACACCTGAGACGGTTCCATAGATTCTATTAATGCGAGTTCCACACGGAACGCGAGCAGTCGGACACCGAAAGGGGAGAGCCATGAGCGTCGTGATCTCCGGGGGCGGCCCCGCCGGGATGGTGCTGGGCCTGATGCTGGCCCGCGCGGGCGTCGAGGTGACGGTGCTGGAGAAGCACGGGGACTTCCTGCGCGACTTCCGCGGCGACACCGTCCACGCCTCCACCGTGCGGCTGATGGACGAGCTCGGCCTCGGCCGGGAGTTCGCCGCACTGCCGCAGAGCAAGCTGGGCAACATGGTGGTGACGGTGCCCGGGGTCGGCCGGGTCGCCCTCAGCGCCTTCGAGCAGCTGGCCGCGCCGTACGACTACATCGCGATGATCCCGCAGTGGGACCTGCTCGACTTCCTGGTCGCGGCGGCGAAGCGGGAGCCCACCTTCTCGGTGCGGATGAACACCGAGGCGACCGGCCTGCTGCGGGAGGGAGGCCGGGTGGTCGGCGTGCGGTACCGGACCCGGGACGGCGAGGAGGGCGAGCTGCGCGCCGAGCTCACCGTCGCCGCCGACGGCCGGCACTCCACCCTGCGCCGGGACGCCGGGCTGCGGCCCGAGGAGTTCCCGGTGCCCTTCGACACCTGGTGGTTCCGCCTGCCCCGGAACGCCGACGAGCAGGGCGCGCCGCCCAACCTGGCCCCCGGCTTCGGCCACGGCGACATGGCGCTGAGCCTCACCCGGGACGACTACTTCCAGATCGCCTACTTCCGGGCCAAGGGCAGCGACCCGCAGCTGCGCGCCGAGGGCATCGAGCGCTTCCGCGAGCGGATCGCCCTGCTGCTGCCCCAGTACGCGGACCGGGTCGACCGGCTGGCGAGCCTGGACGACGTCCACCTGCTCGATGTCAGGCTCAACCGGCTGGACCGCTGGTACGCCGACGGGCTGCTGCTGATCGGCGACGCCGCCCACGCGATGTCCCCGGCCGGCGGGGTGGGCATCAACCTCGCCATCCAGGACGCCGTCGCGGCCGCCGCCCTGCTCGCCGAGCCGCTGCGGCGCGGCCGTCCGACCGTCGCGGCCCTGGCCCGGGTGCAGCGCCGCCGGTGGCGGCCGACCGTGATCATGCAGCGGCTGCAGCGGGTCCTGCACCACGTGATGTTCGAGCCCGTCCTCAGCGGCCGCCGGGTCGGCCCGCCCACCCACCTGGTCCTGCTGGCCCGCCAGGTCCCCGGCTTCCCGCGGCTGCTGTCCCGGATGGTCGCCTTCGGCCCGCTCCCCGAGCACGCCCCGGCCTTCGCCCGCCGGCCGGCGGCCTGAGCCCGCGGGTTCTCGCCCCCGCCCGTCCCGAACCGGCCGTTCGGACGGGCCGGTTGCGGGGAAGGACCGCTGGCATGACGATCCCTCACCGCCTGACCGGCACGGGCGACCACCACGTCCTGGTCCTGCACGACTGGTTCGGCACCAGCGCGGGCTGGGGCCCCTTCCTCGACTACCTCGACGGCCGCGCCTTCAGCTACGCCTTCCTCGACTACCGCGGCTACGGCGAGCGCAAGGACGTCACCGGCGACTACACGCTCGCCGAGATCGCCTCCGACGCGCTCGCCCTGGCCGACCAACTCGGCTGGGACCGCTTCTCGTTGGTCGGCCACTCGATGGGCGGCAAGGCCGCCCAGCAGGTGCTCGCCGAGGCCCCGCTGCGGGTGCGCAAGCTGGTGGGCCTGGCCCCGGTGCCGGCCGGCGCCTACCCGCTGGACGAGGCCGGCGAAGCGCTGTTCTTCGGCGCCGCCGAGGACCGGGAGAAGCGCCTCGCGATCCTCGACCTGGTCACCGGGCAGCGGGCCGGCCGGGTCTGGCTCGACCGGATGGTCGACCAGTCCCTGCACCTGTCCACTCCGGAGGCCTTCGGCGGCTACGTCCGGGACTGGGCGACGGCCGACCTGGAGCGCCGGATCAGCGGCAACCCGGTACCGGTCAAGGTCATCGTCGGCGCGCACGACCTGGCGCTCACCGCCGACGTCATGCGCGGCACCTTCCTCGCCCACTACCCCAACGCGGAGCTGGAGGAGCTGGGCGGCAGCGGCCACTACCCGATGTACGAGGCGCCGGTCGCCCTGGCCGCCTCGCTGGAGGGCTTCCTGCACAACTGACGCCCTGGGGCCGGGCCTGACGCCCACGGCGTCAGGCCCTAGACGATGACGCATGGACCCTAGACCCGTGCGCATTGGGCGTCTCATCATCCTCGCTTACGTTCGATACATGACAGACAAGCGAGTTGAGGACGCGTCGCCGGTACTGGTGGTCGGCGCCTCCGGGACGGTCGGGCGGCACGTCGGGCTGCAGCTCGCGGCCGCCGGGGTACGGGCGCGGACGCTGCCCCCGCGGGCACTGCTCGACCCCGGGTCGCTGGAGGCGGCGGCGCAGGGGGTCGGCGCGGTGCTGCTGGGGTGGCCGCACCCGACGACGGAGGCGGCGACCGACGCGGTCGGCGTGCTGGCCCGGGAGGTCGGCCGGGTGGTGCTGGTCTCCTCGGCGGCCGTCCGGGACGTTCCCGAGCACCTGGAGGGCGAGATCGAGGCGCTGGTGGTCCGCAGCGGCGTGCGGCACACCGTGCTGCGGGCGTACGGGTTCGCCGCCGCGCTGCAGTGGGCGGAGGAGATCCGCGCCGGGGGCACCGTCCGGGGCTACGGCGGTACGGCCGAGCTGAGCCCGGTGGACGAGCGGGACGTCGCCGCGGTCGCCGTCCGGGCCCTGGTCGAGGACGGCCACGACGCCGCCCGGTACGTGCTGACCGGCCCGGAGTCGCCGACCCAGGCGGAGCAGGTGGGCATCATCGGCGAGGCGGCCGGCCGCCCGGTGACGTGGGAGGAGATCCCGCGCGAGGCCGCCCGGCACCGGCTGTCCGCCGCGGGCCGGCCCCGGACGGCGGTCGACAGCACGCTGGACTTCGTCCGCGCCCGCCTGGCCGAACCGCAGCCGGCCACCACCACCGTCCGGGACCTCACCGGCCACCCGGCCCGCAGCTTCCGCATCTGGGCGACGGAGCACGCCGCCCTGTTCCGCTGAAACCGGGGCAGGCCTCGACCCGGTCGGCCTGCGAGCCGGCCGCCGGGGTGACCGGCGGCCGACTCAGATGCCGAGCCCGCGGACGACCAGGTCCAGCAGGGCGAAGCAGAACAGCGAGATGCCCACGAAGCCGTTGGTCTGGAAGAAGGCGCGGTTGAGCTTCGACAGGTCGTCGGGCTTGACGATGGTGTGCTCGTAGACGAAGGCGCCCGCGACGACCACCAGGCCGATCCAGAAGGCCACGCCGGCGTGCGTGAGCACCGCGAACCAGCCCAGCAGCAGCGTCGTCAGGACGTGGCACGCCCGCGCGCCGCGGATGGCCGCCGGGACGCCGAAGCGGGCCGGCACCGAGCGGACCTTGCCGTGGCGGTCGGACTCGACGTCCTGGCAGGCGTAGATGAGGTCGAAGCCGCCGATCCAGATGCCGACGGCCACGCCCAGCACCACGGCCTCCCAGGACCAGCTGCCCGTGACGGCGAGCCAGGCGCCGACCGGGCCCATCGCCTGGGCCAGGCCCAGGATCGCCTGCGGGAAGTCGGTGAACCGCTTGCCGTACGGATAGACCACCATCGGCACCACGGCCACCGGCGCGAGCGCCAGGCAGAGCGGGTTGAGCATCGCGGCCGCGCCGAGGAAGACCACCAGCGCGACCGCCGAGCCGACGTACGCGGTCTTCAGCGACACGGCGCCGGTGACCAGTTCACGCCCCGCCGTGCGCGGGTTCCGGGCGTCGATCTCCCGGTCGATGATCCGGTTGGCGGCCATCGCGAAGGTCCGCAGCCCGACCATGCAGACCGTGACGACGAACAGCTGGCCCCAGTGGACCCGCTTGTCGGCGAGGAACATGGCCGTCAGCGCGGCGATGTACGCGAAGGGCAGGGCGAAGACCGAGTGCTCGATCATCACCAGGCGCAGGAAGGCCCTGGTGCGCCCCGGGGTTTCGACGGCGGCCGTGCTCACAGCCCGTACTCCTTCCAACGGCGCGAGACCAGGGCGGCCGTCGCCGGGTCCGAGGACACCATCTCGGGCCAGCCGCCGTCCCGGGTGTAGCCCTCCTCGGGCAGCTTGCGGGTGGCGTCGATGCCGGCCTTGCCGCCCCAGAACTGCTGGTACGAGGCGTGGTCGAGGTGGTCCACCGGGCCCTCGACCACCGTGAGGTCCCGGCTGTAGTCGACGTTGCCGAAGGCCCGCCAGGCGACTTCCTGGTAGTCGTGCACGTCGCAGTCCGCGTCCACCACGATGATCAGCTTGGTCAGCGACATCATGTGGGCGCCCCAGATCGCGTGCATCGTCTTCTGGGCGTGCTTGGGGTACTTCTTGTCGATCGAGACGATCACGCAGTTGTGGAAGCCGCCGGCCTCGGGCAGGTCGTAGTCGACGATGTCCGGGATGATGATCTTCAGCAGCGGCAGGAAGAAGCGCTCGGTGAACTTGCCCAGCGGGCCGTCCTCCGTCGGCGGGCGGCCGACCACGATGGACTGCAGGATCGGGCGGCGGCGCATCGTCACGCAGTCGATGGTGAGCGCCGGGAACGGCTCCTGCGGGGTGTAGAAGCCGGTGTGGTCCCCGAACGGGCCCTCGGGCAGCATCTCGCCGGGCTCCAGCCAGCCCTCCAGCACGACCTCGGCGTCGGCCGGGACCTGCAGCGGGACGGTCTTGCAGTCGACCATCCGCACCCGCTCGCCCGCGATGAAACCGGCGAAGAGGTACTCGTCGATGTCCCCGGGCAGCGGTGCGGTGGCCGCGTAGGTGACGGCCGGCGGGCAGCCGAAGGCGATCGCGACCGGGAGGCGCTCCCCGCGCCTGGCCGCCACGGCGTAGTGGTTGCGGCTGTCCTTGTGGATCTGCCAGTGCATGCCGATGGTGCGGCGGTCGTGCCGCTGCAGCCGGTAGAGGCCCAGGTTGCGGATGCCGGTGTCCGGGTCCTTGGTGTGGGTGAGGCCCAGGTTGAAGAACGAACCGCCGTCCAGCGGCCAGGTGAAGAGGGCGGGCAGCTCGTCCAGGTTGACGTCGTCGCCGGTGAGCACGACCTCCTGCACCGGGGCGTCGCCGGACTTCACGTTCCGCGGCGGGACGTGCGCCATCGAGGCGAGCTTGCCGAAGGCGTCCCGGAAGCCGGTGAAGCCCTGCGGCAGTTCGGGCTTGAGCAGGCCCGCGATCTTCTCGGAGACGTCGTCCGGCCCCTTGAGGCCGAGCGCCTTGGCCAGCCGCCGCTCGGTGCCGAAGACGTTCATCGCGAGCGGCATGGACGAGCCCTTGACGTTCTCGAACAGCAGCGCCGGGCCCTTGGCCTTCTGCACCCGGTCGACGATCTCGCCGATCTCCAGGTGGGGATCCACCTCCGCCTTGATGCGCTTGAGGTCGCCCTCGCGGTCGAGGGCCCGGAGAAACGAGCGGAGATCGTCGTATGCCATGCCAGTCAGTATCCGCCACGGGATAGCCTGGCTTGCGTCAAGGGCCCGGGAAGGCGCCCGCCACCGTCGCCCGCTGGGGGGGAGATCGCAGCCATGTTGCGGATCCTGCTGACCATCGTCCTTCCGCTCGCGCTCTGGGTCTGGGCGTTCGTCGACTGCCTGACCACGCCCGAGGACGAGGTGAAGCACCTGCCGAAGGTGGTCTGGGTGCTGATCGTCCTGCTCTTCCCGCCGCTGGGCCCGATCGCCTGGCTGATCGCGGGCAGGCGGCGCGGCTTCCTGCCGGCCGCGTCCGCCGGCCACCCGGCCGCCGACGGCCCGGGGCGCCCGGCCGGCCGCGGTGGCCGCCCGCTCGCGCCGGACGACGACCCGGAGTTCCTCGCCTCGTTGAAGAGGAGCGACAAGGACCACGAGTCGATGCTCCGGCAGTGGGAGGCCGATCTGCGCCGCCGGGAGCAGGAGCTGCGCGACCGCGACGAGCCGGAGGACGGCCGGAAGAGCTGATCACCGGTGGTTCGCACAGTCCCTCCAACAGCCCACCCGGGCAGGCCCGGGTGGGCTGTGGCCTTTTTGGCGCTTCCCTACGACTGAACGCCCTCTCACCCGGATGGCCGCCGCTCCGGCGCCCGGCTTGAGCGGACCTTGAGCGGCACCCAAGACGGGCGGCCTACATTACTGAGGGACGGCCCTGACCTGCGCTTTTCTTCACGCTCAGATCATCGGACCATCATCTGTCCGACAACCCCCGGTATTCGAACGACCACCGAGCGCTCCGGCTCCCACCCGGCCGCTTCTGTGCAGGCCTGACAGCTAAACGAACCCGACCTTGTACGGAATCGACGCCGAAACCAGCGCACGGCCCCTCGTACAGTCATAAGTGAAGAACGTGATTGGCGGCCGGGGGCACAGCAGACGTTGGCTGTCGGACAGTTCCCTCACCCTTGGAGTGGTTCGAGATGACGGTTGTGCATGAGGCGCCGGTCGACGGCGAGGTCCCCGAAGTCCCGGCCGACGCCCGCGGGCGGGTCGCCGAGCTGCACGAGCTGCGCGAGAAGGTCCGCCGCGGCCCCAGCGACAAGGCCACCGAGGCCCAGCACGCCAAGGGCAAGCTGACCGCCCGCGAGCGCATCGAGCTGCTGCTGGACGAGGGCTCCTTCCACGAGGTCGAGCCGCTGCGCCGGCACCGCGCCCAGGGCTTCGGCCTGGAGGCCAAGAAGCCGCACACCGACGGCGTCGTCGTCGGCTGGGGCACCGTG
The DNA here is from genome assembly GCF_044764985.1 of Kitasatospora sp. NPDC093550. NCBI lineage: Bacteria > Bacillati > Actinomycetota > Actinomycetes > Kitasatosporales > Streptomycetaceae > Kitasatospora > Kitasatospora sp. NPDC093550. The sequence continues at coordinate 4,683 of NZ_JBIWJF010000017.1, read as the reverse complement.
CACGGCCGCACCGTCTTCACCTACGCCCACGACTTCCGGATCTTCGGCGGCGCGCTGGGCGAGGCCCACGCGCAGAAGATCCACAAGATCATGGACATGGCCATCGCGGCCGGTGCCCCGCTGGTCTCGCTGAACGACGGCGCCGGCGCCCGCATCCAGGAGGGCGTCACCGCGCTGGCCGGCTACGGCGGCATCTTCCAGCGCAACACCAAGGCCTCCGGCGTCATCCCGCAGATCTCGGTGATGCTCGGCCCGTGCGCCGGCGGCGCCGCGTACTCCCCCGCGCTGACCGACTTCGTCTTCATGGTCCGCGAGACCTCGCAGATGTTCATCACCGGCCCGGACGTCGTCCAGGCGGTGACCGGCGAGAAGATCACCCAGAACGGCCTCGGCGGCGCGGACGTGCACGCCGGCGTCTCGGGTGTCGCCCACTTCATCTACGACGACGAGCAGTCCTGCATCGAGGAGGTCCGCTACCTCCTGTCGCTGCTCCCGCAGAACAACCGCGAGATGCCGCCGTCCGTGATGAGCGAGGACCCGGTCGAGCGGCGCAACGACAGCCTGCTGGACCTGGTGCCCGCCGACGGCAACCGCCCGTACGACATGCGCAAGGTGATCGAGGAGATCGTCGACCACGGCGAGTACCTGGAGGTCCACGAGCGCTGGGCCACCAACGTGCTGTGCGTGCTGGCCCGCGTCGACGGCCACGTCGTCGGCATCATCGCCAACCAGCCGCAGTCGCTGGCCGGTGTGCTGGACATCAACGCCAGCGAGAAGGCCGCCCGCTTCGTGCAGATGTGCGACGCCTTCAACATCCCGCTGGTCACCCTGCTCGACGTCCCCGGCTTCCTGCCCGGCGTCGACCAGGAGCACGGCGGCATCATCCGCCACGGCGCCAAGCTGCTGTACGCGTACTGCAACGCCACCGTGCCGCGCATCTCGCTGATCCTGCGCAAGGCCTACGGCGGCGCCTACATCGTGATGGACTCCCGCTCCATCGGCGCCGACCTGTCCTACGCCTGGCCGACCAACGAGATCGCCGTCATGGGCGCCGAGGGCGCGGCCAACGTCATCTTCCGGCGCGAGATCAACGCCGCCGAGGACCCGGACGCCATGCGCGCCCAGAAGATCAAGGAATACAAGAACGAGCTGATGCACCCGTACTACGCGGCCGAGCGCGGCCTCGTGGACGACGTCATCGACCCGGCCGAAACCCGTCAGGTGATCGCCGCGGCCCTGGCCATGCTCCGCACCAAGCACGCCGACCTGCCCAGCCGCAAGCACGGCAACCCGCCGATGTAGCAGCGCGGCACGCACCGCAGCAGGCCGTACCGAGCCACCTCAGACCACAGCCACCGGGGGAGAAACCAGGACATGAACGCTTCCGCCGAACCGCTCGTCCGCATCGTCCGCGGCAGCCTCACCGACGAGGAACTCGCCGCCCTGACCGCCGTCCTGATGGCGCGCGCCGCCGCCGCGCAGCAGGCTGGCGCCATCGCGCCGATCGAGCCGATCGCCAACTGGCACCGCCTGGAGCGCCGCCCGGCGTACTTCTCGCCGGTCAGCTGGCAGCAGGCCGCCTGACGCACCGCGGCTTCCGCCGACGGCCGGTCACCCCGCTCGGGTGGCCGGCCGTCGGACGTTCCCGCCAGTGGCGGCGGAGTCCGGCGGCGGGCGCACGCTTCGCGTCCCACCGACTTCTCCGAGGCCCGGAACGGCCCGGGGGCGGCTCGGTAGGATGCCTACTGGACGGTATGCCTCCGACGCCCCGTCGGCCCCCATAGGATCGGCCGCTGCCGAGGTACCAGAACTTTTCCAGGGAGGCTGCGATGGCCAGGCAGGCCCGCGCGCTGGCGACCCGCCAGGCGGTGCTCCTCGCGGCGGCCGAGGTGTTCGACGAGCGGGGCTACGCCGCCGCCACGATGTCCGACATCCTGGACCGCGCCGGCGTCACCAAGGGCGCGCTGTACTTCCACTTCCGCTCCAAGGAGGAGCTCGCGCTCGCCGTCATCGAGGGGCAGGGCGCCTGGATCGCCGGCTGGGAGCCGTCCTCGGACAGCTCGGTGCAGAACCTGATCGACCTCGGGTACGCCTTCGCCCGCGCGCTCCAGGACGATCCGCTGGTGCGCGGCAGCATCCGGCTGACGATCGAGCACGGCAGCTTCACCCAGCCCCAGATCGCCGCCTACCAGGGCTGGATGGACCTGGTGCGGGAGCTGCTGGAGCACGCCCGGGACGCCGGCGACCTCCACCCGGGGATCGACCTGGTCGCCGCCTCCGGGGTGATCACCGGGGCCGTCACCGGGATCCAGCTGAGCTCCCAGGTGCTGGCCGACCGGCAGGACCTGATCCAGCGGATGGCCGACCTGTGGACGCTGCTGCTGCCCGGCCTGGTCCAGCCGCACGCGCTCGCCCGGCTGAGCGTGGCCGAGCGCGCCTGAGCGGACGGACGCCGCGGGGCCGACACCGGTCGGCCCCCGCGGGGATCAGACCCGGTAGCCGGCCCGCCGCTCCGCCGCCACCAGGGCCGGCAGCGTGGCCGTCCAGACCCGGCGCACGGCCTCCGGCCGGGGCCGGTCGACCTCGTCGCCCGCCAGCAGCACCTGGCCGGCCGCCACCGCGGTGAGCAGCTCGGCGGTGGCCCGCCGGTCCACCCCGGGGCGCAGCTCGCCGGCCTCGGCGGCCCGGTCCAGCAGCCGGTGGACGACCGCGGTGAGACTGCGCCAGGTCGCGTCGGGGCCGGGCGGGCCGGACGGGGTGTCGTCCCGCCGGGGGCCCTGGCGGCCGAGCCGGACGCCGGCCCGCACCACCACGTCCTCGCGCAGCATCCTGGCCAGTTCGTGCGAGAAGTCGATCAGCCCCTGGAGGGCCGGCCCTTCGGCGCGCAGGGCGCGCAGTGCGGCCGAGCCGACCTCCCGCCCGGCGGCGCGGCGCACCCCGTCGGCGAGGGCCTGCTTGGACACGAAGTGGAAGTAGAGGGCGCCCTTGCTGACCCCGGCCCGACGGCTGATCTCGACCAGGCTGGCGGCTTCGAAGCCCACCCGTGCGAAGCTCTCCGCCGCGGCGAGCAGCACGGCCTGCCGGGTCCGCCCAGCCCGTTCCTGCTTGACCACTGGCCCCCTCCGGACTCCACCGGACGCGATTCCCGCCCCGCCCGGCTGCTGTCGGCTCGCCCCCTGCCGGGAGCGACGCTCGCATGCGGACGGCCGCGACCGAAACCGCATGGTTGGTATCTAATCTAGCGCCTGCGTCGCCCCCGCCGTCCAGCGGGGACGGTCCCCCGTCCAAGGTCTGCGGTCGCCCGCAGGGCATTGCCCCAGCCCACCGGGCAGGTAGCGTGAACGGGCCGGGCTGTGCGGCCGGGGCACCCCAGTCGTCGAACACAAACCGGGTGGTATGTATGTTTTGCTCGGGCGTCCATGGCGGCCGCTCGACCGACACCCTGGAGCGGGGGCCAGTCATGCCATCGATCGTAGAGCCGGACCCCCACGGCGCTCACGCCCACCCCGGCCCCGACCACGGCTCGGGCGCCGGGTACGACCTCGGGCACGACGTCGGCGCCGGGTACGACTTCCACGACCGGACCGTCTCCCGGCACCTGGTGCACCGCGCCTCGGTCTCCGAGGTCTTCCTCACCGGCTGGCAGGCCACCGGCCCCTACGACTTCCTGCTCGGCGCCCAGTGGCCCCGGCTGCACGGCTTCTACCGGCTGCCCGGGGACCGCTACCACGACCCGGTGCTGATGGCCGAGACCGTCCGGCAGGCCGGGCTGCTGATCGGCCACGCCGGGTTCGGGGTGCCGCGCGGCCACCACTTCGTCATGGAGGACCTCTCCTACGCGCTCGCCGAACCGGGACTGTCCGGCCTGGCCGTCGCCGGCGGCCCGGCCTCGCTGATGCTCGCCGTGGGCTGCGAGGACGTCCGGATGCGGCACGGCCGGCTGGCCTCGCTGCGGGTGCACGCCGAGATCACCCGGGACGGCCGGCCGATCGGCCGGGGCTCGGGCCAGCTGCGGGTGCTCTCCCCCGCCTCGTACGCCCGGCTGCGCGGCCCCGCCCGGCACGCCGTCGTCCCCTCCCGGCCGCCGGCCCCCGCCGCGCCCGAACTCGTCGGCCGCGCGCAGCCCGCCGACGTGGTGCTCAGCCCGACCCTGCGGCCGGACACCTGGCTGCTGCGCGCCGACGCCGCCCACCCGGTGCTGTTCGACCACCAGCTGGACCACGTGCCCGGGATGCTGGTGCTGGAGGCCGCCCGGCAGGCCGCCCAGCGGCTGCGCCACCCCGAACCGGTGGTGCCGGTCGAGCTGGTGACCTCCTTCGACCACTACATCGAGCTGGACCGGCCCTGCTTCGTCCGGGCGCTCCCCGAGCCGGCCGCGGACGGCGGCCGGACACCCGTACGGGTCCTGCTGGTCCAGGACGGCCGGACGGCGGCCGAGTGCCGGCTGCTCACCGAGCCGCTGGACGGCCCGCTGGACGGGCCCGCCGAGCGCCCGACGGTGCCGGCCCGGCGGGACGCCCTCGACGACCGCCCCGCCGCGCCGGGCCTCGGCAGCACCCGGCTGCCGCTGGCCAGCTGACGGCGGCCGCTAAAGCTTGTTGCAGAAGGGCGGAGACAGGGCATTTCTGCTGTATGGGTGGGGTGCTGCGGGCTGAGCCGGTGTGGGTGGAGACGTTCACGGTT
>NZ_JBIWJF010000016.1:0-200431 GCF_044764985.1 Kitasatospora sp. NPDC093550 | reverse complement strand
GTCAGCACCGTCACCTCGGCGCCCTCGTTCGCCTCCGCGATCCGCAGCGCCTGCTCCACGCCGTACTCGTCCAGCTCCGACAGGAGGCCGTCCACGCCGTCCCGGTCGGTGGTGTGGTCGTCCGCGAAACGACGGTCACCCGTCGCGTCCGGCACGTACTTCACACAGACGACGATCCTCAAGCTCATGAGCGGTTCTCCTGTCACGGGTGCACGGATGCACTGATCCATGGCCTCAGGTCATGCCGAGGGTACTGAGTGCCAAGTGCGGCCCGGCCGCGACCTGCGCGCCGCAAGCGCCACCTGGACCGGTGTACCGTGTCGGCTCTCTTCGACTGGCGTCAGAGGCTCCACCGAGAGAATACGGCACTCAGTACCCCTCGTAAAGGAACTCAGTACCCTTCCCGGTGCCCGGGGGCCCGCGGGCCGTCGTCCGGCGCCGAGCCGCCCAGGGCGACGGCGGCCTCCCCGGTGAGGACCCGGAAGGTGAGGGACTCCTGCAGGTAGAGCCGGATCGTCTCGGCGTCGTGGGAGAGGTACCCGACGGAGACGTCCTGGCCGAGGAAGAGCTCGAAGTCGCCGCCGCGGGTGGAGAGCAGGAAGGCGCCCTCGATGGCGGGGGCCCAGATGATGTCGCCGTCCAGCAGGCGGGCCAGGTGGTTGTGGACGGGGTAGCCGTGGTCGCTGGTCTCGTTGACGGCGGTGAAGGCCTCGGCGCCGAGCAGCAGGGAGTAGGGGCCGCCGACGCCGGCCAGGCGCAGGGCGGTGAGGGCGCGGCTGACGGCCTCGGGGTACTCGCGGACGTCCGCGGGGAGCGGGACCGGCGGGTTGGTGGAGGCGGCCCGGATGCCGTCGATGGCGGCGGCGCGGTAGCCCTCGAAGACGGCGCGGTCCTCCGCGAGGGCGAGGGTACGGGCGGCGTCCTTGACGGGCTGCCAGTCGGAGTCGCGGGAGCCGCGCTCGACGTCGTCCACGGCCTCCCGGCGGACGCTGAAGGGGACGCGCAGCTCGACCACCGGCTGGGCGGCGCGGGCGTGCGCCTGGACGCCGTCCACCGGCGCCTCGATGCCGGTCAGGTGGCCGGTGCCGACGGCCGCGAGGTCGGTGCCCCCGGGGCCGTTCAGGTCGGCGACCCGGCGCCCGGCGATGTGCAGCTTGAAGGTCTGACGGGCCTCCTCCTCGATCTCCTCCCAGGCGGAGGCGGAGACGGGGGCGAGGTCCCGGTGGAGGTTGTTCATGCGCGGGGTCCTGTTCGCTGGGGTCCTGGTCGCTGGTGTCCTGGTCGCTGGTGTCCTGTTCAGGGGGTCCGCTTGAGGCTGCCGATGCCCAGCGAGCCGTCGGCGGCGGGCGCGGCGGGGCGCGGGGCGGCGGCCGGAGCCTCGGCCGGGGTGGCGCCCGGGGGCGGGGGCGGGGAGGCGAGGAGGTCTGCGGTCGGGACGAAGAACAGTGAGCCGGTGACGGCGGTGGAGAAGTCGAGCAGCCGGTCGGTGGTGCCGGGCGGCTTGCCGACGAACATGTTGGTCAGCATCTCCTCCGTCACCCCGGGGTCGCGTGCGTAGCCGATGAAGTAGGTGCCGAACTCGCCGCCGTGCGCGAAGGAGCCGAAGGCCATGTTGAAGCGGACGATCTTCCGCTCCTCGCCGTCCGGGCCGGTGATCACGGTGAGCGCCACGTGCGAGTCGGCGGGCTTGACGTCGTCGGCCAGCTCGATGTCGGTGAGCTTGGTGCGGCCGACCGCGCCCTCCTGCTCCTCGACGCTCAGCGCGTTCCACTTGTCCAGCTGGTGCAGGTACTTCTGGACGATGACGTAGCTGCCACCGGCGAAGTCCGGGTCCTCCGCGCCGACCAGCGCGGCGCTCACCGCGGCCCGGCCCTCCGGGTTCTCGGTGCCGTCGACGAAGCCGAGCAGGTCCCGGTCGTCGAAGTACCGGAAGCCCTGGACGGAGTCGACCACGGTGGCCGCCCCGGCGAGCCGGTCGGTGAGCTGCCCGGCCAGTTCGAAGCAGAGGTCCATCCGCTCGGCCCGCAGGTGCAGCAGCAGGTCGCCGGGGGTGGCCGGGGCCCGGTGGCGCGGCCCGGCGACCTCCCGGAAGGGGTGCAGGGCGGCGGGCCGGGGGCCGTCGAAGAGGCGGTCCCAGAGCGAGGAACCGATGCCGGTGACACAGGTGAGGCCGCCCTCGGGCGCCCGGAAGCCGACCGAGCGGCGCAGGCCGGCGAGGTCGGGCAGCAGGGCGCGGACGGCGTCCTCGCCGCCGGGTTCGACGGTGAGGACCAGGAAGACGGCCGCGCCGGTCAGCGGGGAGAGCACGGCCTGCGGTTCGGGCGGGAAGTCGGACTGCGGTGCGGACTGCGGTGGGGACGGCATGGTGTCGGGCCTCCTCGGGACGCCGGGGCCAGTACACCGCACGGTGGACGATTCGGCGCGGCCGACGCGCGCCGGAACCGCCCTGCCGGGCAGGCCGAACGGCCCGGCCGGGCGAGGCCCCGGCAGGGCCGTTCGCATGAGCGGACGGCCCTGCCGGGGGAACGTCAGCCGCGACGCCGCACCGCACCGGTGGCCGCGACCAGGGCGCCCAGCATGGAGCGGGACGGCCTGGTCGAGCGGACCGTCCACCCGGTGGTGCCACCCCGGGTGGACTACGCGCTGACGCCGCTCGGGCGGACCCTGCACGCCACCATCCAGTCGCTGGTCACCTGGACCGGGGCGCACCAGCGGGAGATCGCCACCGCCCGGGCGGCGTACGACGCGCGCGAGGGCGCCTCCTGAGAGCCGGCGACGCGGGGCGCGGCGGGTTCGGCGCGAAGAGGGGAACGGCGAGGGGCGGGTGCGCCTGGTCGCGCACCCGCCCCTTCCACCCCTACGGGCTCACGGGCTCACGCCCGCAGCGCCGCCAGCTGCTGCTCGAACGGCACCACCTGCTCCGGCACCGTCGGCGCCGCCGGCCCGCGGCCGGACAGCAGGGCCGCCAGCTCGCCCGCCGCCCGGTCGATCCGGCGCGGCAGCCCGTCGGTGTGCCCGTCCCCCGCGGCGCCCCAGTCGTCGGTGGCCGCGTAGACGGCGGTCGGCAGCACCACCGCGCGCAGGTAGCTGAACAGCGGCCGGACGGCGTGCTCCAGGGCGAGCGAGTGCCGGGGCGTGCCGCCGGTCGCGGCGATCAGCACCGGCTTGCCGGTGAGCGCGTCGTTGTCGATCACGTCGAAGAAGGACTTGAACAGGCCGCTGTAGGAGGCCGTGAAGATCGGCGTCACCGCGATCAGGCCGTCCGCCTCCGTCACCGCCTCGATCGCCCCGCGCAGCGCGGCGCCGGGGAAGCCGGTCACGAAGTTGTTCGCGATCTCCACGGCGAGGTCCCGCAGTTCGACCACGGTGACCTCCGCCTCCCGGCCTTCGGCGGCGAGTTGCCGGACGGTCGAGTCGGTGAGCCGGTCCGCCAGCAGGCGCGTCGAGGACGGCTTGCTCAGCCCGGCGCTCACCACCACCAGCTTGTACGTGCTCACTTGGACACCTCGGCCTTCTCCTCGTCCCGGGCGGCCTGCTCGTCGCGGGCCGCGACCAGCGCGGCGTGGGTCGGCCCCTCCGGCACCCCGGCCGGGCGGCCCTTGGCGAACTCCTCGCGCAGCACCGGCACGACCTCCTCGCCGAGCAGGTCCAGCTGCTCCAGCACGGTCTTCAGCGGCAGGCCGGCGTGGTCCATCAGGAACAGCTGGCGCTGGTAGTCGCCGAAGGTCTCGCGGAAGGTCAGCGTCTTCTCGATGACCTCCTGCGGGCTGCCGACGGTCAGCGGGGTCTGCTCGGTGAACTCCTCCAGCGAGGGCCCGTGCCCGTACACCGGCGCGTTGTCGAAGTACGGACGGAACTCGCGCACCGCGTCCTGGGAGTTCTTCCGCATGAACACCTGCCCGCCGAGGCCGACGATCGCCTGCTCGGGCGTGCCGTGGCCGTAGTGGGCGTAGCGCTCGCGGTAGAGGTTGATCAGCTTCTGGAAGTGCTCCTTGGGCCAGAAGATGTTGTTCGCGAAGAAGCCGTCCCCGTAGTAGGCGGCCTGTTCGGCGATCTCGGGGCTGCGGATCGAGCCGTGCCACACGAACGGCGGGACGCCGTCCAGGGGGCGCGGGGTGGAGGTGAAGCCCTGCAGCGGGGTGCGGAAGCGGCCGCTCCAGTCGACGACCTCCTCGCGCCACAGCTCGTGCAGCAGCGCGTAGTTCTCGATCGCGAGCGGGATGCCCTGGCGGATGTCCTTGCCGAACCACGGGTAGACCGGGCCGGTGTTGCCGCGGCCCATCATGACGTCCACCCGGCCCTCGGCCAGGTGCTGCAGCATCGCGAAGTCCTCGGCGATCTTCACCGGGTCGTTGGTGGTGATCAGGGTCGTGGACGTGGAGAGGATGATGCGGTCGGTCTGCGCGGCGATGTAGCCGAGCATCGTCGTCGGGGAGGACGGCACGAACGGCGGGTTGTGGTGCTCGCCGGTCGCGAACACGTCGAGCCCGACCTCCTCGGCCTTGCGCGCGATCGCCACCATGGCCTTGATCCGCTCGTGCTCGCTCGGAGTGCGGCCGGTGGTCGGGTCGGCGGTCACGTCACCGACGGTGAAGATTCCGAACTGCATGCTGCTCACCAACTCCTGAGGGGGCCAGGTCGTTCGACGGACCAGGTCGTTCAAGTTTCAACCACCTTAGCACGCAGGTGCGGATCGTTATTCCCGCCCACAATGGAAGGCGGGGCACCGACGGCAGGGGCTCCGGAAGGGCGGCGGACGATGGCGCCGTACATCGCGGTGAGCGCGCTGAGCCACGAGGGCCTGGTGCGGGAGCACAACGAGGACAGCCTCACGGTCGGGCCGTGGACCCTGTGCGCCACGGTGACCGCCAACCCGCAGACCCTGCTCTTCCCGCTCGGCCCGCCCTGCGTGGTCGCGGTGGCCGACGGCCTGGGCGGCCACCCCGGCGGCGAGGTGGCCAGCGCCGTCGTCGCCCGCAGGCTCGCCGCCGACGGGGACGCCCTGGACGGCGAGGAGGCCGTCCGGGAGGAGCTGGAGGAGTGCAACCGGGCGGTCTACGCGGCCGCCGCCGGGGATCCGGAGCTCGCCGCGATGGGCACCACCGTCGCCGGACTGGTGCTGCTGCCCGAGCGGGCGCTGGTCTTCAACATCGGCGACAGCCGGGTCTACCGGATCACCGGGGACGGGCTGAGCCGGGTGAGCGTGGACGACAGCCCGCCGCTGCCGCCCGGGCAGCGCACCACCTCGGTGGTCACCCAGACCCTGGGCGGCTCGCTCGGGCTCACCTTCGTCGAACCGCACGTCCGCGTCGCGCCGCTGACGACCGGCGACCGGTACCTGGTGTGCAGCGACGGCCTGACCGACCCGGTGCCCGAGGAGGAGCTGGCCGAGCTGCTCGCCCGGGGCTACGAGGGCGCCGAACGCTCCGACGGCAAGGCCGCGTTCGAGCTGTGGAAGGCCGCGATCGAGGCGGGCGGGCCGGACAACATCACCCTGGCGCTGGTGCGGGTCGGCGGCTGATCCCCGACGGGGAGGCGCGGACCCGCCCCGGCGGGGCGCCGAAGCGCCTCCGCCGGGGCGGTCACCTGTCCGTTCTCGCCGTACTCGGCTCAGATCTCGCTCGTGACGGTCACCCCGCCGAAGCCCTGCTGGGCGTAGAGGCTGAAGTACACGTACCCGGCCGGCGGGTTGGTCACGGTCAGCGTCTCGGAGTTGTCCGGGCCCGCCGACCGCGTCGCGTAGGAGCCGGTGTACGCCCAGCCCGCCGGGTTGTAGTAGAGGTCGCCGTTGCCGGTGCCCCCGCTGGTGGTGATCTTCACCTGCTTGGTGCCGGCCGGCACCAGGAGGTAGAAGTGCGCGTAGTTGCCCGTGGTGGCCGCGACGTTGCTGCGGGCGCAGTTCGCGTCCAGCGCCCGGGGGTCGGCGGCGGCGCACTCCGGCAGCTGCGGGACGGTCGGGTTCGTCGCGCAGGCGCCGTTCGCACAGGCGGTCAGCCAGCTGTCGAAGCCGGCGTCGTAACGGGTGCCGATGGTGGTCTTCAGCAGGGTGCGGGCACCGGCCCAGTCCCCCACCCGGTACTTGGCGAGGAGCGCGTCCACGTCCGGGCGGTGCTGCTCCAGCATGTAGCGCACGGCCAGGTAGCCCCAGCGGTAGACCCGGTCCTGGTCGCCGTAGACGGTGTCGAAGAGGTCGCTCAGCTTGTAGGCGTGCCGGGCGGCCGCCGCGATCGCGGCGTCGTCGGCCACCTTGCGGTACGAGTAGGAGACGTACTCCGCGAAGCCCTCCACCCACCAGACGGTCGGGGTGGTCATGCCGGCGTTGAAGTCGCCGTACATGTCGAACCGGCCGTCGAGGTAGTGGGTGTACTCGTGGTTGAGGTTCCAGATCTGGAAGGCCGGGCGGACCCACTCGGCCTCGTAGCAGAGGAAGCGCGGCTGGTTGCCGGCCTTCGCCGGGTCCCCCTCCAGGTACATGCCGCCGTTGTTGGTGTCGATGCCGTAGATGGCGGCGGCCAGCACCTGGTAGTCCAGCGAGGAGTGGAAGACCACGACCTCGATGGTGGTGTTCCCGTCGTCCTTGACCGGGCCGTTGTCCTTGACCACCGAGTGGACGTAGGCGTCCTGGCCGGTCAGGCTGGTACAGGCGGTGCCCAACTGGGTGGCGTCCAACGCCTGGGCGATCAGCTTGATGCTCGGACTGCAGGTGTCATTGACCTTCAGCACACCGGCCTTGAGCTGGTCGGCGGCGTTGCAGGTGCCGTAGTACGAGCAGTTGGCGGCGTCGTAGAAGCCGACCGCCTCGGCCGCCGCGGCCCACTGGAAGACGGTGCGGCCGTTCGGCGCGGCCTGCGCGGCGAGCGCCTTGACGAGCGGACGGACCTTGGCCTGCAGCGCCGGGTCCTTCAGGAAGCGGCCGAGCTCCTTGGTGGCGTTGTAGACCAGCACGCCGTAGTCGCCGCCGAGCAGGTCGTTGTTGCGGCTCGCGAAGGAGGACAGGGTGTCCAGCACGCTCGGGTCCGCTTCCACGGCCGCGTCGAAGCCGGCCACCTGGTGGCCGCGGAACAGCACGGTGAACACCGGGTTGACCGACCAGGCCAGGCCGGCCGGGTTCCAGGTGGCGCTGGTGTAGTCGGTCAGCAGCCGCTTGACCACCGGAAGGTAGCGGACGTTCTCCTGCGCGCTGTCGATCAGGGTGACGGACTCGCCCAGGATCGGCGCGTTGCCGGCGGCGACGTCACGCGAGTGGGCGCTGCCGAAGAACGCGTCCAGCCCGGCGCGGATCGCCGTCTGCAGGGCGGTTCCGTACGGGCCGACGTCGTCCTTGTGGTACCACTGCGCGAAGTAGCCGGCCCGCAGGTAGAGCACCAACTGCTCGACCGAGGTGGAGTTGTCGCCCGGGTAACCGCCGGCCGCGTCCCGCAGCGCGTACGCCACGGTGGTCATCTGCTCCTCGCGGAACGCGCCGCGCGCGTCGGCGCCGGTGAGCGGGAAGAGGCTGTTGATGCACTGGATGTCGGCGGCCTTGATGTGCTGGACCAGGTCGCCGCCGGTCCGGCCGGTGAAGTCGCCGGTGTTGCAGGCCTGTTGGGCAGCCGCGCCGAGGCGGAGGGACGTGGTGGTCGGCGCGGTCGTGGCCTTCACCTCGGCCGGGCGGGTGTCCAGCGACAGCGGGGCGCGCTGGTCGGCGGAGGCGAACTGCCGCTCGCCGTCGCCGCGTTCGGGGCTGCCGGTGGCGGGCTGGGGGGCCGGTCCGGCGGGGGCGGGGCTGGGCGCGCCGCCGGGAGCGGCGGCGGGAGCGGCCTGGCTCTGCGGCGCGAACAGGCCGACCGCCAGGAACAGGGACAGGAGGAGCGTCAACAATCGTGCCAACTGCGGGAGTCGCAGCAGCCGGGCGGGACTCACGTGGGGGCCTCCGGGCCGTCGTCGGCCGCGATCGGGGCGCGGCCGGTGGGGGATCGAGGACCGTGGGCGGCGGGGCCGCGTGGGGGCGGCTCCGCCGTGCGGTGGGGAGTGTGACATGTACCATGGCACACATCACATGGCCTTGGGAACCCTCGTCGCTGTGCGCGGTTCGCGGGGAAAACGCGCGGAGGCCGTGGTGACGGTTCGCCACCACGGCCTCCGGGCCGGTCGGTTGTCGGGCCTGCGGCCCGGCGTCGCTACTTGCGCAGCAGCAGGATCACGCCCGCCGCCACCAGGCCGACCACGACGGCGGCCACGCCGTACGCCAGGCGGTGCGCGCGCACCACCGGCAGGAAGCGGTCCACCGCGTAGCGGCCCGGGCCGGTCAGCGCGAGCGCGGCGGCACCCGCCGTCAGCAGCAGCTCGTACTCACTGCCCTTCGGCGCGAAGAAGCCGCCGCCCCAGGTGACGGCGAGCGCGTTGACCATCGTGCCGACGATCGCGGCACCCGCCAGCGGGGTCAACAGGCCGACGGCGAGGGCGAGTCCGCCCATCGTCTCGGTGAGGCCGGCGACCACGGCCATGGTGGTGCCGGCCGGGTAGCCGCTCATGGTGAAGAACTGACCGGTGCCGTCGATCCCGCCGCCGCCGAACCAGCCGAACAGCTTCTGGCTGCCGTGCGCGGCCATGGTCAGGCCGAGCACCAGGCGCAGGAGCAGGAGTCCGGCGTCGTAGGCGTGCGGGGAGGTCGTCGCGGACCCGGGGGTCTCCCGGGCGGGGCGGACGGTGGGGCTGGTGGCGGCGGTCGTGCTCGGGCTGCTGCTCGGCATGCGCGTCTCCATCGATCGGGGTGCGGTCGTCAGTCGTCGGTCGCCCGTCGCCGCCGGCCCTGGGGCCGGGGCGAGGGGGCGGGGGGCGCGGCGGGCGGGGGTCGTCACCCCGGCGCCATTGTTCAAATTTGAACCGCCGCTTCTCCGACCGTACCTTGGAGTTCGAATTTGAACAACTGACGATCCGTGGGCGACTCGCGGCCCCCGCCCGGGCCGGGGCAGGGTGGAGGCATGGCTCACCGCAGGCAACACCGGCGGGCGGCGCGCAGCGGCACCCCGTACCCGGAGGCCCTGGCCGCCTTCGACGAACGCGTCCGCCTCATCACCCCCGGCCAGTGGGACTCCCCCACCCCTTGCACCGACTGGTCCGTCCGCGACCTGGTCAACCACCTCACCGGCGAGCAGCTCTGGGTGCCCGACCTGCTGATGGGCGCCACCGTCTCCGAGGTCGGCGGCCGCTACGACGGCGACGTGCTCGGCGACGACCCGGTCGCCGCCTGGACCGACGCCGCCGAGGCCGCCCGGCAGGCCTGGGCCGTCCCCGGCGCCACCGACCTGACCGTCCACCTCTCCTTCGGGGACGTCACCGGGCAGTACTACCTGGACCAGCTCACCACCGACCTGGTCATCCACACCTGGGACCTCGCCGAGGGCATCGGTCGGCTCACCCGGCTCCCGGCGGACCTCGTCGACTACGCGCTCGGCGAGATCTCCGGCTACGGCGACCTCTCCGGCAGCGGAGTCTTCGACCCGCCGGTGCCGACCGCCGGGGACGCCGGCCCGCAGACCCGGTTGCTCGCCCTCACCGGGCGACGGGACGGGGGCGACCGGCACGGAGGGTGAACGGGGCCGGGGCGACCGGCACGGAGGGTGAACGGGGCCCACCCGAGCGAGCCGGCCGAGGCCGGATACTGGGAGATGGATCCAGTACTCCGCGCGAGAGGAGGGTGTGCCATGAGCCGCAGGCCGGACATCCTCGGCGAATTCACCGCCGACCACCGGGCGGTCACCGAACTGCTCGACGCCATCGAGGCCGCCCCGGCGGGCGGCGCCGAGCGCGGCGACCTGGTGACCCGGCTGACCGACCTGCTGTTCGCGCACTGCGCCGCCGAGGAGGAACACCTCTTCCCGGTCGTGCAGCACGACGTGCCGGACGGCGGAACGCTGGTGTTCGGCAGCATCCACGACCACCTGGCGATCGGGCAGTACCTCTCCGACCTGCAGGCGCTCCCCCCGGCCGACCCGGCCTTCGACACCCTGCTGCGCGGCCTCGCCGACACCGTGCGGCGGCACCTGCGCGGCGAGGAGAAGCAGCTCTTCCCGGCCGCGCGCAAGGCCCTGCCCGCCGCCGCCCGGACCGCGCTCGGCGACCGGCTGCGGGCCGAGCGGGCGGCGCTCGACCGTGATCCCGCCGGGCCGGGCGGTCCTTGAGCCCGCCCGGTCAGTCCTTGGAGCTGATCACCGCGAACCGGGCGCCCTCGCGGTCCTGCAGCCGGGCCACCCGCCCGTACGGGGAGTCGAAGGCCGGGCCGAGCGGCGCGCCCCCCAGCTCCACGGCCCGGGCCAGGGCCCGGTCGGCGTCCGGCACGGCGAAGGACACCTCCCAGTGCGGGGGCATCCCCGCCGGGCCGCCCGCCTGCTCCCTGGCCAGCGCCGCGACGCTGTTCCCCTCGGCGCGCAGCACCACCCGGTCGTGCTCCCAGCGGACGTCGAAGCGCTCCGGGTCGCGGCCGTCCCAGCGGAACACCTCGCCGTAGAACAGCGCCGCCGCGAACGGGTCCGGGGTGCGCAGCTCGATCCAGACCGGCGCGCCGGGCAGCTCCAGCTTCCGGGCCCGGCCCGGCGGGCCCTCCCAGATGCCGAACACCGCCCCCGCCGGGTCCGCGGCGAAGGCCACCCGCCCGGCGTCGAAGGCCAGCGGGCCGACCGCGAGCGTCGCGCCGCGCTCCCGCACCGCGTCGGCGGCGGCGTCGGCGCTCTCGGTGCCGAAGTAGCTGGTCCAGGCGAGCGGGATCGCCCCGCCGCCGGCGAGGCCGAGTCCGGCCACCGCCTCCCCGTCGACCACCGCGTGCACGTACGGCCCGAAGCGGTCCGGTCCGGCCTCGAACTCCCAGCCGAGCAGCGGCCCGTAGAAGTCCTTCGCGCCCTCCAGGTCCCGGGCGATCAGGCTCACCCAGCACGGAACGGCCGCCACGCAGCGCACCCTGGCGGTCTCACCGCTGCTCATCGCGAACCTCCTCGCCCACCCGGCCGCCGGGCCCCTCCCGACTCCCACGGCCCACCGGCCGCCCGGAACGCCCACAGCCTAGGCCGACGGGTGGACAACCCCGGGGACGCCATGCCCGGGATCAGCGCACCCAGTTCTTCAGCGGCTCGGTGTCCAGGGTGATCCCGACCGGGTCGGGCAACCGGACCGTCCGGCCGAAGGGGACGGTGTGGGCGATCTCGTAGCGCACGCCGTTGGGTCGGCTGAACACGGTGACTTCGGCGGAGTCGCGGTCGATCAGCAGATACATCGGGATGCCGGTCTCGGCGTAGGCACGCGGCTTCTCGATTCGATCACGTCGTTCGGTGTCGGAGTCGTACGACGTCACCTCGACGACCATGAGGATGCCGTCACTGTCGGCCCATTCCCCCTGACCCGCAACGGTGCCGTGCGGAGCGAGCGCGCCGTCCGGATGGGCTCGGCCATCACGGTAGGACTGAACCTTCAGGCCGTGGTTGTACAGCCAGAGTTCAGGCCGCGCCTGCATGCAGATCCGCGTCAACCACTCGATGATCATGCTGTGGTCGCCATCCGGCACGGGCTTGACCCCCAGCTTCCCGTAGATGAACTCCAGCCGGATGCCTTCGGCGGTCCGAGCCAGAAGATGCGCGAGTTCCTCGAAGTCCTCGGGCATCATCTGCGGGCGGTCGGAGATCGCGGTCATGGGCCTTCCTCCTTCGCCTGGGCACCCGCCGGGGAAACGAGCACGCCGGTGTGTGGTTACGGGCACCTGGCTTCCGACGATAGCGTCCGCCGCCCGGCCGGGGAGACCGGGCGGCGGAGGCCGGTCCTCAGGCGGTCCGGTGGGACTCGCGGGCGAGCCCGAGGGTGGTCCGGATCGCCGGCAGGTAGCCGGACGCCATGCGGTCGGCGGCGGCGTTCCCGCCGAGGCCGGCGCGGCATGTGACTCAGGTCACATCAGGGCCGGAAATTCCGGGGACAGATTCCCCGTTTGTGAGTACGTTGGCAGAAGCGGGGAGAATTTCCCCGGTATCCTGGAGGAGCAGTCGTCGTGACCACCGCCGAGTCGGTCCGCCCCGCGGAGAGCACCCGTACGCCCAAGCTGCGTGCGGATGCGAGCCGGAACCGGGAGCGGATCGTGCTGGCGGCCCGGGACGCGTTCGTCGAGCACGGTGCGGACGCACCCCTGGACGAGATCGCGAAGCGGGCGGGGGTCGGCAACGCCACTCTCTACCGGAACTTCCCGGACCGGATGGCGCTGATCCAGGAAGTGGCGCTGCTCGTCAAGAACCGCATCCTGGCCCTCGCCGAGACGGCGACGGTGGAGGCGGACGACCCTGACGGCAGTGGCCCGTTCGACGCCCTGCAGCGGTTCGCGCACGCGACCGTGGCGGAGAAGGTCGGCGGCCTCTGCACCCTGTTCAGCAGTCATGTCGACCCGCACGACCCGGAGTTGGCCGAGATCCGGGAGCGTCTGCAGTCCGCCGTGGGCGGACTGATGGAGCGCGCCCGGGCCGCGGGTGAACTGCGGGCGGACGTCGAGCACGGTGACCTGTTCATCGCGATGAGCCAGCTGACCCGACCGCTGCCGAACACGTCCTGCCGGATGCTGGACGACTTCGTCCACCGGCACCTGCAGATCTTCCTGGACGGCCTGCGCACGCCGGCCCGTTCGGTCCTGCCCGGCCGGGCCGCGACCTTCCAGGACTTCCACTCCGAGAGCTGACCGATCCACCCCACCTGATCCGACACCTCTGATCCGACACCCGGCCCGACCGGCACGCCCGGTCCGGCCGACGGCACCGAGCGGCCCGCGCTCCTGAGCGGCGTCGCCCCGGCACGCCCTCGCACGCCCACCGAGCACCTTTCACCGTGCGCGGCAACTCACCTGTCCCGTGAGTGAGTCGACCGTGCGCGCACACCACGCACCGTGAAGTGAGTAACCCCATGTCTCAAACCGACGCCCGACCGGCGACGCTGCCCGATCCCCGGCGCTGGAAGGCGCTGATCTTCATCGGCCTCGCCCAGCTGATGGTCGTCCTCGACGCCACCATCGTGAACATCGCCCTGCCGTCCGCACAGCGGGACCTGGGCATCACCGACGGCAACCGCCAGTGGGTGATCACCGCCTACGCCCTGGCCTTCGGCGGCCTGCTGCTGTTCGGCGGCCGGATCGCGGACCTCTGGGGCCGCAAGCGCACCTTCATCGTCGGCCTGACCGGCTTCGCCCTGGCCTCCGCGCTCGGCGGCGCCGCCGCCAACACCGCGATGCTGCTCGGCGCCCGCGCCCTGCAGGGCGTGTTCGGCGCGCTGCTCGCCCCGGCCGCGCTCTCCCTGCTCGCGGTGACCTTCACCGAGGCCAAGGAGCGCGCCAAGGCCTTCGGCATCTACGGTGCGATCGCCGGTGGCGGTGGCGCCATCGGTCTGATCCTCGGCGGCCTGCTGACCGAGTACATGAACTGGCGCTGGACCTTCTTCGTCAACATCCCGTTCGCCATCGTGGCCGCCGTCGGCGCCGTCATGGTGATCCGCGAGCCGGCCGAGGGCCGCAACCGCAACAAGCTGGACGTCCCCGGCGTCCTGCTGGTCACCACCGGCCTGGTCTCGCTGGTCTACGGCTTCACCCGGGCCGAGTCCCACGGCTGGACGGCCGGCAGCACCCTGGGGCTGTTCGCCGCGGCCGCCGTGCTGCTGTCCGCCTTCGTGCTGGTGGAGCGCAAGGTCAAGGCCCCGCTGCTGCCGCTGCGCGTGGTGCTGGACCGCAACCGCGGCGGGGTGTACCTGTCGCTGGGCATGGCCGTGATCGGCATGTTCGGTCTGTTCCTCTTCCTGACCTACTACCTGCAGATCGTGCTCGGCTACAGCCCGGTGCTGACCGGCGTGGCCTTCCTGCCGATGGTGGCGGGCATGATCACCGGCTCGACCCAGATCGGTGCCCGGCTGATGACCCGGGTCCCGGCGCGCTACCTGATGGCGCCCGGCTTCCTGGTCGCCTCGATCGGCATGTTCCTGCTGACCCACATCGGCCTGGACACCTCCTACCCGGCGCTGATCCTGCCGGGCCTGGTCCTGATGGGCCTCGGCATGGGCACCGCGTTCATGCCGGCCATGAGCCTCGCCACGTACGGCGTCCAGCCGCGCGACGCGGGCGTGGCCTCCGCCATGGTCAACACCTCGCAGCAGGTCGGCGGCGCCATCGGCACCGCGCTGCTGAACACCATCGCGGCGAGCGCGACCACCAGCTGGCTGGCCTCGCACGCCACCGCCGCGGCCGCCTCGAACCCGGAGGCCGCCAAGGCCCTGCAGTTCGGTGGCATGGTGCACGGCTTCTCGACCGCGATCTGGGTGTCCTTCGGCATCCTGGTGGCCGCCGCCGCCGTCGCCTTCACCTTCATCAACGCCGGCCGTCCGGGCTCGGCGACGGGGGCGGGCGCCGGCGAGGGCGCCGCGAAGAACGACGAGGTGCCGGTGCTG
Organism: Kitasatospora sp. NPDC093550; assembly: GCF_044764985.1. Taxonomy (NCBI): domain Bacteria; kingdom Bacillati; phylum Actinomycetota; class Actinomycetes; order Kitasatosporales; family Streptomycetaceae; genus Kitasatospora; species Kitasatospora sp. NPDC093550. Next base: position 185,998 of record NZ_JBIWJF010000016.1, on the reverse strand, counting down.
GTGCACTGACGCCCAGGGGTTTCACTCGGGTGCGTACGCGGCCCGTCCGGTGTCTCAGAACGCCGGGCGGGCCGCTCGCCGTTTCCGGCCCGGCGGGCCGCTCGCCGTTTCGGCACCTCGCGGGCTCCCGGCCGTCCGGCACCCCCGGGGTAGAAGTGGGGATAACCCCCCGTTTAAGCTGGGCCCCAGTGCGAATCGGGGACATCTCCCCGTTTCCTTCGGACCGAGGTGCGTGCGACATGACCCGGAATCAGAGCCCAGGGCGGGGGCAGCGGGCCGCCGACTGGGCGGACGGCCGGCTGGGGATCTACACCCTGGCCAGGGCGAACCTCCGCAAGATCTTCCCGGACCACTGGTCCTTCATGCTGGGTGAGATCTGCCTCTACACCTTTCTGATCATCATCCTGACCGGCGTCTGGCTGACCCTGTTCTTCAAGCCGAGCATGGGCGAGGTGGTCTACGACGGCTCGTACGTCCCGCTCCGGGGCATCGCGATGTCGGAGGCCTACGCCTCCACCGTGGACATCAGCTTCGAGGTGCGCGGCGGTCTGCTGATCCGGCAGATCCACCACTGGGCGGCGATCGTCTTCGTCGCGGCCATGTTCGTGCACATGATGCGGGTGTTCTTCACCGGTGCGTTCCGCAAGCCGCGCGAGATCAACTGGGTGTTCGGCTTCCTGCTGCTCTTCCTCGGCATGCTGGACGGCTTCTTCGGCTACTCGCTGCCGGACGACCTGCTCTCCGGAACGGGCATCCGGTTCATCGAGGGCGCGATCCTCGGCGTCCCGCTGGTCGGCACCTACGTCCAGATGTTCCTGTTCGGCGGGGAGTTCCCCGGGCACGACATCGTGCCGCGGTTCTTCACCATCCACGTGCTGCTGATCCCGGGCATCATGCTCGGCCTGCTGGTGGCGCACCTGATCCTGGTCTTCCACCACAAGCACACCCAGTGGGCGGGCCCCGGGCGGACCGAGAAGAACGTCGTCGGCATGCCGCTGATGCCGGTCTACCTGGCCAAGGCCGGCGGGTTCTTCTTCCTGGTCTTCGGCATCATCGCGCTGGTGGCGGCGATCGCGACCGTCAACCCGATCTGGGCGTACGGACCGTACCGCCCGGACCAGGTCTCCACCGACGCCCAGCCGGACTGGTACATGGGCTTCGCCGAGGGCCTGATCCGGATCATGCCGGGCTGGGAGGTCGGGCTGTGGGGCCACACCCTCAACCTCGGGGTGCTGGTCCCGTTCACCCTGTTCCCGCTGGTCCTGGCCGCCATCGCGGTCCACCCGTTCGTGGAGGGGTGGGTCACCGACGACCGGCGGGAGCACCACCTGCTGGACCGGCCGCGCAACGCGCCCGTCCGCACCGCGCTCGGTGCCGCCTGGATCAGCCTCTACCTGGTGGCACTGGTGGCGGGCGGCAACGACCTCATCGCCACCCACCTCCACCTGTCCCTCAACGCCATCACGTACGCCGCGCGTCGGCTTCTTCGCCGTCCCGGTGATCGTCTTCGTCGTCACCAAACGGTGGTGCCTCGGCCTGCAGCGCCGGGACCGCGACAAGGTGCTGCACGGACGGGAGACCGGTGTCATCAAGCGGCTGCCGCACGGCGAGTTCACCGAGCTGCACGCCGGGCTCGCGCCGGCCGAACTCCACCGGCTCACGGCACACGAGCAGCCCCGCCCCCTCGAACTGCCGGCCCCGGTCGACGAGAATGGAGTGGCCCGCCCGGCAGGGGCGCTCACCCGCACCCGCGCGCGGCTGTCCCGCGGTCTGCACGGCGAACACGCCCGCGTCCCCAAGCCCACCGCCGAGGAGTACCGCGAGGTCACCGAGGGCCACGGGCACTGACCCGCCCCCCCGACGCCAGAGGGAGGACAACGTGCACCACCGAACCGAGCGGCTCGCCGACAGCAGGTACCTCCTGCTGACCACCTTCGCCGAGGACGGCAGCCGGACCGAGTCGCAGCTCTGGGTGGTGCCGGACGGCACGGCGCTCGGGGTCTGGACCCCGGCGCACTCGGACGAGGCCGAGCGGATCCGCCGCCACCCCCGGGTGCTGATCGGCCCCTGCGACGCCCACGGACGCCCGACCGGGCGCAGCGTCCCCGCCCGCGCCCGGCTCTGCGACGCCGACGCGACCGCGCGCTACCGCACCTCACTGATCAACAAGTACGGCCTGACGGCGCTGATCGCGCTGGCCCGCAGCCGGTTCCGGGTCGGGCTGGACGGGACGGTCGGGATCCGGATCACCCCGAACGCGCTGGAGCAGCGGCTGGTCGGGCCGGAGTGGCGGCCGCCGGGCACGTACTGCGTCAACTGAGGCCGCCCGTGCGGCGACTGACGCGGCAGGGGCCGCCGCGGCGGCGGCTGGGGTCGATCGGGGCCGCCGGGGGCCGGGGACCGGGGACGGGTCCCCGGCCCCCGGCGTTTCCGTGCTCGGCACGGAGCGGCGCGGGGGCGGGGGCAGGGACGGGGCGGGGGGCGACTCAGGTGCCCTCGTCCGGCGCCCGCGCCAGGTCCCCGGACTCGCAGGCCTCCCGGCCGGTCCCGACGTGGACGACCCTGACCGCCCGTTCCGGTCCGCCGGGCACCACCCGCTGCTCGTGCCCGCAGCGCGGGCAGATCAGGGGGATCCGCGGGCGGGACGACTGGGGGCCGGCGCCGCCGCCGTCCGGGCGCGGGGCGGTCACGACAGCGGGTGGGTCGGGACCGGGCTGACCTCCTGGATCTCGCCGTGGGCCTTGGTGAGCAGCTGGGAGGCGAGGTCGTTGAGCGCGCGGGCGCCCGCGACCTCTTCACCGACCCGCAGCTGCTCCGGGTCGGAGGGGTGGCGGCTGCTGTAGCCGTGAGCACGCAGTTCGGTCCCGTCGCCGAGCCGGAGCAGGGCGGCGGCGCTGGTCCGCGGGCCGTCCTCACGGAACTCCATGTCGATGTGCCAACCGACCAGAGTCTGCATGGCGGATCACCTCCATCGGTTACTCCTCCAGAGTGCGCCGCACCCCCCGTGAACACCAGGCAGACGGTCCGGGGTCGACGGGAGGGCAAGTTGAACGCGTTCAAGTCGGCGGCGTAGAGTCGGCGGCGAAGCTCATTTGAACGCGTTCAAGGGGGGTGTGTCCACCATGGGGAAGGGCACCGCCGAACTGGTGGACCTGCTGATCCTGCTCGGCATGGGCGCCGTCGTCCCGCTCGGTCTCGCCCTGGTCGGCGAACCGGGGCTCGCCCGGGTCCGCCGTCTCTGGCCGCTCGCCGCCGTACCCGGCGCGCTCTCGCTCTGGCTGCCGCGCGGCCCCCTGGCCACCGTCCCCGCCGTCGTCTACGCGCTGGGCACCCTGGTCATCGCCCTGCACGCGCCGCTGCGGCTGGCCCGCACCCGCTCGCTGGCGCCCGCCGAGGTGGCCGTGCTCACCGCGCTCGCCGCGCCCTCGGTGGCCGGGGTCGCCCTGGTCGCCGAGCGGTCCGGCTACCCGCTGTTCGGCTTCGAGCCGCACATCCTGGCGCTGACCGTCCCGCACTTCCACTACGCCGGATTCACCGCCGCCCTGGTCGCCGGGCTGGTCTGCGGCGCCGTCCACCCCGGCTCGGTCGCGGCCCGCTGCGCGGCGCTCAGCGTACCCGCCGGCACGCTGCTGGTCCTGGCCGGGTACTTCCTCGGCACCTGGTGGCAGTTCGCCGGCGCGCTCGTCCTGACCACCGGGATGTGGCTGGTCGGCCTGGTCACCTGGCGCCGGCTGCGCCCCCTCGGCGACGCGGTCACCGCCCGGCTGTTCGCCGTCTCCTCGGCCGTCCTCGCGCTCACCATGGTGCTCGCGCTCTGGTGGGCGCTCGGCCGGGCCGCCGGACTCCCCCACCCCACCCTGACCTGGATGGCCGCCACCCACGGCGTCGGCAACGCGCTCGGCTTCGCGCTCTGCGCCCTGCTCGCCTGGCGCCGGCTCGCCGCCGACCGGACCGGTCCGACGGACCCGACCGACCGCCGCACCCCGATCCGCGTCACCACTCCGGAGGCCCAGCGATGAACGACTACAGCTACCCCGAACAGGGCGCCAGCCGCACCGGCGACCTGCCCGCGGGCTACCACCACCTGCGGCACCGGGCGCTGATCGGCCACGGCCGGGCTGCCCTGGAGGTCGCCGGAGCCGCCCTGCTCGGCTGGCGGATGCACCGGCTCGCGGGCGTACGGATCGACGCCGAGGCCGACCAGGCCGCGCCGGGCGTCGCCGTCCGGTGCGCGATCGGCGTCGGCCCGCTGCGGGCGGGCGCCCCGAACCGGGTACTGGCCGCCGTCGACGGCCCGGACCGCTACGGCTTCACCTACGGGACGCGGCACGGCCACCTGGCCCTCGGCGAGGAGACCTTCCTGGTCGAGACGGGGCCCGACGAGGAGGTCTGGTTCAGCGTCACCGCCTTCAGCCGGCCCGTCGCCTGGTGGGCCCGGCTGGCCGGGCCGCTGCTCCCGCTCGCCCAGCGCGCCTTCGCCCGGCGCTGCGGCCGCGTGCTGGCCCGCATCGCGGCGGACGCGGTGTGAGGACACCCGCGGGACGCAGCGCCCTGAGCCCCCTGGGCCCCGAAATGCCGCGACCGACGGAGCCGCCGTCCGGCATGATCGTCGGATGATGTCGATGCAGCCCGTCCTGGAGATCTTCGCCCCCGAGGGCTTCGCGTCGTGGCCGACGGACGAGCACGGGCGGTGCGGATACCTCGCCCTGGACGGGCGGTTGACGTCGGCCCAGGTCGGCACGGCGGTGTGGCGACTGGCCGACCACAACGACGTCGAGCTCGCCCCCGAGGAGGTGGCCGAGCGCGGCGCCCGCCCGCAGGACCCGCTGGACGGCTTCCTGCACGGGCTGCTCACCGACCCGCACCCGTACGCCCCCGGCGGCCTGCGGTTGACCGACTCCGCCACCGGCACCGTCGTCGAACCGGGCTGCTGCACCGGGCTGGAGGAGTGGCGCTCCTGGCGGGAGGTGACCGAGGGCAGCGGCACGGCCTGGCTCGGCTGCGAGCCCGACACCCGGGCCGAGCGGGTCGGCCGGGTGGTCCGGCTGACCGTGGACACCGAGGCCGAGGACGGCCCGGTGATCGAACTGCCGCTGGAGGAGCTGCGCCGGCTGCTCGCCGGGGTCGAGCGCGACCTCCGCGACTTCCTCTCCCTGACGGCGCGTTGGGCCGAGCGGCAGCTGCCCGACCACGCCCCCGCACTGACCGCCGCGCTCGCCCGCGCCCTGGACCTGGACCCGGCCCCGGCCCCGGCCCCGGCGCATTCGGCATGACCAGCTTCCACACCCACCGGGCCAAGGTGCACGACCCTTCGCTCCCGCTGTACCGGCGGCACAGCGCCCTGCGGACCTGCCTCACCGAGTTCGCCCCGTACGGCCTGCGGGCGACCTACCACCACCTCACCGTCCGGGCCCGGATGCCCCGGCACCTGGAGACGGACCCGGGCTCGCTGCTCCGCGCGGTGGACGAGCTGCACGAGGCGCGGGAGCTGTGGCGGGCCCGGGCCGAGGAGTACGCCGCGCAGCGCCGGGCGGAGAAGCGGGCCGGGCGCCGACAGCCCGCCCGGACACCGTGGTGGCACCTGTCCTGGCGGGGTTCACCGGACTCCGCCTGGCAGCACGACCCCTTCCTGCACCCGCCGTTGAGCCTGCCCGACTACGTCCGGCGGCAGAACGCGCTGCTGGACGGCGCCGACCTGCCCGGCTGCCCGGCCTGCGGCGAGCAGGGCCCGCCGGTGCCGCTGTCCACCGGGCACGACCGGGCCGAGCTGTGCCGCGCCTGCGCCCGGGTGCTGACGCCCTGCCCGTGCGGGAGGTGGCACAGCTTCGAGCCGACGTTGCGGGTCGGCTGGAGCCGGACCTGGCGGCGGGAGCACATGAGCGGCACCGGCGAACCGGACCGGCACTGGCCCGGGGTCCGGGGCACGGCCCGGATCGAACGGCTGGCCGCGTACCACGACCCGCACGGGCCGTACGCGAGCGTGCTGCGGCCGTAGCCCGGCCGCGCCCCGCCCGTGCCGGGTCAGGCCCGGTGGGCGGGGACGGCGACCAGGACGGCTCCGGTGTCCTGGACGCGCACCTCGAAGTGGTCGATGTCGCCCGGCCGGAGGGCCGCGCCGCCGGTGGTGCGCAGCACCTCGCCCGGGCTTCCGTAGCCCTCCGCCGGTACGGACCAGGTGTTGACGGTCTGCTGGGCGCCGCCGTGCGAGACGGCGACCAGGCTGCAGGTCAGCGGGCCCCGGACGCCGGTGAGCTGCAGGCTGACCAGACTGCCCCAGGCGGTGCCGTCCACGCCGACGGTGGCGTGCGCGCCGGTGGCCGGGTCGGTGGCGCTGAACTGCTCGGCCACGGCGACCACGGCGGGGGTGCTGTCGGCGGTGATCACGGCGGCCGTGACGGCCGGGCCCGCCGCGACCATCGCGGTCGCGGCCAGGGCGAGCACCAGGCGCCGCACCCGGCCGCGCCGACGGCGGGTGCCCACCTCGGCGACCAGTCGGTCCAGGAGCTGCGGGTCCGGCTGCGGGGCGGGGGCGGCCGGATCCAGCCCGGCGTCCGTCGCGGAGGTCTTGTACTCGGCCAACAAGGGCTCCACGAAGCCGAGTTCGGTCACCTGCTCGGCGCACTGCGGGCAGTCGGCGAGGTGCTGCTCGAAGGCGGCGCGCTCGGCCGGCTCCAGCAGCCCGAGGACGTAGGCGCCGGCGTCGACGTGCTCCGGGCCGCCGAAGGCACCGCCCGAGCCGCCGGGCAGCGGGCCGTCGGGCGGGGAACCGCCGGGCAGCGGGCCGTCGGGCACCGGGTCGGGGCGCTTGGTCACGATGTCACTCCCCGTTCCTCCAGCGCGAGCCTGAGCGAGCGCAGTGCGTAGAACACCCGCGACCGCACCGTCCCGGCCGGGATGCCGAGTTCGGCGGCCGCCTCGTTGGCCGTGCGGCCCTTCAGGTAGGTCTCGACGATGATCTCGCGGTGCGCCGGCGAGAGGTCGCCGAGCGCGTCCGCCACGGTCATCATCCGCAGTGCCCGGTCGAGTTCGTCCTCGGCGGGCAGCAGTTCCAGCGCCGCCGCGTCCACCTCGCGCGGCCTGGCCCGAGCACTGCGGTGCTCGTCGATCACGATCCGGCGGGCGACCGTGACCAGCCAGGGCCGCAGCGGGCGGGCCCCCGCGTCGAGCCGGTCGATGTTGCGCCAGGCCCGGACCAGGGTCTCCTGGACGACGTCCTCGGCCCGCTGGCGGTCGCCGGCGACCAGGTGGAGCACGAAGCCGAACAGCGGCCCGGCGTGCTCGCGGTACAGGGCGCGCATCAACTCCTCGTCGGACGCCCCCGCGCCGTGGCCGACCACGCGGCCGACGGGGTCCTCCTCGGTCACCACTTCATCGTTGCGCACCCGGGCCTCCTGGTCGAGGGCGGTCGGCACCGGTCAGTAGCCCGGGGCGCTGGGCATCGGCGTGGGGGTCGCCGGGCTCGGGGTGGACGTCCCGGTGCCCGCCTTGCCGCCGCTCGGGGTCACCGCGAACCAGGTGCCGCCGACCCCCTGGCCCTTGGTGTCGCCGGGCTTGGTGTCCGGCGAGTAGCGGTAGACCGGCCAGCCGTTGATGGTGACCTGCTTGGTGCCGTCGGAGCGGGTGACGGAACCCACCAGCTTGCTGTCGACGCCCTTCACCGAGACGTCGCCGTTGACGTGCTCGGGCGGCCAGATGACGGCGCAGCTGCCGTTGCAGTAGGACTCCGGCGGGTTGCTGTCGTCCTGGTCGAAGCGGTAGAGCGTGAAGCCGGCGCTGTCGGTGACGATCGTGCCCAGCTTGGGGTCGGTGGCGGTCTGCAGGGTCGCACCGGCCGGGGCGCTCGGGCTGCTCGCCGTGCTCGGCGCGCCGGTCCCGCCGCCCCCGGACGACCCGCAGCCGGCGATCAGGGCGGTCACGGCGATGCCCGAGGCGGCCAGCACGGCGGCCCGGCGGGTGCGGGGTGTGCTGCGCATGGGGTGTCTCCCGCGGTCTGGACGGACTGGTCACCCTTCTGTACGGGCGGTGGCGGCCGACTGCTCAATCCGGGCCGCTCGATCCGGGCGGCGCGGCCCCGGCGGCACGACGCCGGCGGCCCGGTCCGGGCCCGACGGGCGCGGCGGGCCGGTGGAATACGCCACCGGGGCGCACCGTTGTCGCGGGCACGTAGCCAGTGGCGCAGCCTCCGGAAGGGAAGGGATCGCACGATGAGCAACACGGTCGAGCTGACCAAGGAGAACTTCGACGACATCGTCCCCGGCCCGGAGGGCAAGGATTTCGTCTTCATCGACTTCTGGGCCGGCTGGTGCGGTCCCTGCCGGCAGTTCGCCCCGGTGTACGAGAAGGCGGCCGAGCGCCACTCGGACCTGGTCTTCGCCAAGGTGGACACCGAGGCGCAGCAGGAGCTGGCCGCCGCGTTCGGCATCCAGTCGATCCCGACGCTGGCGATCATCCGCGAGGGCGTGCTCGTCTTCTCGCAGGCCGGTGCGCTGCCGGAGGCGGTGTTCGAGGACCTGATCGGCCAGGCCCGCGACCTGGACATGGCCGAGGTGAAGCGCAAGGTCGCCGAGGAGCAGGCGGCCGGCGGCCAGGCCTGAGTCCGTGCCCGGGGGCGGGCCCGGGGAACGGCCCCGGGCGTGTCGCCGGGGCCCGGGGAGAGCGTCTCTCCCCGGGCCCCGGCGTCGTCACGCGGGCGGGGGCGCGACGAGGGGCCCTACAGTCGTGGTGACAGCGGCCCGGCCGCCGTGGCGGCCCCCGACGAGGGAGTGATCCCCCATGAGCACGTTCGTACTGGTCCCCGGGTTCTGGCTCGGCGCCTGGGCCTGGGACGAGGTGGCCGCACCGCTGCGCGCCGCCGGACACCGCGTCCACCCGGTGACCCTGCCCGGGTTGGCCGAACGGTCGGGCGAGAGCGCTGCTTCCGGACTGGAGGGCCAGATCGCCGACCTGACCGACCTGCTGGTCCGCGAGGACCTGTGGGACGTGGTGGCGGTCGCCCACAGCGGCGCCGGCGCCCCGGTCTGCGGGCTCGCGGACCGGATGCCGGAGCGGATCCGCCGGGTGGTGTACCTGGACAGCCGGCCGCTGGCCGACGGCACCTCGGTGTACGACCTCTGGGAGCCCCCGTTCCGGGAGACGGCCGACGCCACGGTGGTCGACGGCCGCCTGCCGATGCCGTCCTGGGACTTCCTCTCCTCCCAGGGCGCCGGCCAGGACGGCCTGGACGAGGCCCGACTGGCCCGGATCCGCGCCCGCGCCACCCCGCACCCCGAGGGCGCGTTCCGGGACCGGCTGCGGCTGACCGGTGCCGGGGCCGCGCTGCCGCAGGCGATGGTGTTCTGCTCGTTCCCGCTGGCCCGGGTGCGCGCGCTGATCGACTCCGGGCACCCCGGGTTCGCGGCGCTCGCCGCGCCGAACTGGGAGCTGCGCGAACTGCCCACCGGGCACTGGCCGATGTTCTCCCGCCCGGCCGACACGGCGGCGCTGCTCGCGGAGCTCGCCGAGGTCTGATCCCGCCCCGGGCCCCGTCCACGAGCCCGGACGACTGTTCCCCGGGTGCCCTGCGGTGTCCCCGGCGCGCCCGACGCGTGTCCGTCCGTCGCGCGGGCGCGCCCGGCCCGGCAGGATGGGCCCCACGCCGTAGCCGAGCGAAGAGCGAGCCTCCATGCCCGAGCAGTCCAGCCGTACCGAACCACCCGCCGCCGAGCCCGAGTTCAGACGGGTCACCGCGGCGCTGGTCACCGGGAGCGCAGCCGACGAGCCGTACCACGTGGACGTCAGGGCGGGCAGCCACCCGCTGACCTCCGACGAACCGGTGCGGCGCGGCGGCTCGGACAGCGGGCCGGAGCCGTTCGCGCTCCTGCTCGCCTCGCTCGGCTCCTGCACCGCGATCACCCTGCGGATGTACGCCGAGCGCAAGGAGTGGCCGCTGGAGTCGGTCCGGGTCAGGCTCGGGTACGAGTCGGACGGCAGCCGGGGCCGGATCTCCCGCCGGGTCGCCCTGGCCGGCGACCTGGACGGGGACCAGCGCGCCCGGCTGCTCGACATCTGCGAACGCACGCCCGTCACCCTCGCGCTGCGGGCCGGGGTGGCCATCGAGACGACGGAGGACCGGACATGACCAGCACCGCCGAGGAGTACGACGTCATCGTCCTGGGGGCCGGCCCGACCGGCGAGAACGTGGCGGACCGGACGGTCGCCGCGGGCCTGCGCACGGTGATCGTGGAGGCCGAACTGGTCGGCGGCGAGTGCTCGTACTGGGCCTGCATGCCGAGCAAGGCGCTGCTGCGCCCGGTGGCCGCGCTGGCCGACGCCCGCGCGGTGGCCGGTTCCCGGGAGGCGGTCGGCGACGGGCGGCTGGACCCGGCCGCGGTGCTGGCCCGGCGGGACTCCTTCACCTCGAACTGGAGCGACGACGGCCAGGTGCGGTGGCTGCGGGACACCGGCATCGAGCTGGTGCGCGGCCACGGGCGGCTGGCCGGCGAGCGGACGGTGACGGTGGAGGCCGAGGACGGCAGCGAGCGGGTGCTCACCGCCCGGCACGCCGTCGCGGTGTGCACCGGCAGCCGTCCGGTGCTGCCCGGGCACGTGCCGGGGCTCGCCGAGGCGCACCCGTGGACCAACCGGGAGGCGACCGGCGCGCCCGCCGTCCCCGGACGGCTGGCGGTGGTCGGCGGCGGCGTGGTCGGGGTGGAGATGGCCACCGCCTGGCGGGCGCTCGGCGCCGAGGTGGTACTGCTGGTGCGCGGTGACCGGCTGCTACCGCGGATGGAGCCGTTCGCGGGCGAGCTGGTCGCCGAGGGCCTGCGGGCGGCCGGGGTGGACCTGCGCTTCGGCACCGAGGTCACCGCCCTGGAGCGGGCGGACGGCTCAGGGCCGGTGACCCTCACCCTTGAGGACGGCGAGCGGCTGACCGCCGACGAGGTGCTGTACGCGACCGGCCGGGCCCCCCGCACCGCCGACATCGGGCTGGAGCAGGTCGGGCTGAAGCCGGGCGACTGGATGGAGGTGGACGACAGCTGCACGGTGCTCGGCGTGGAGGGCGGATGGCTGTACGCCGCCGGGGACGTCAACCACCGGGCACTGCTCACCCACCAGGGCAAGTACCAGGCCCGGATCGCGGGCGCGACCATCGCCGCCCGCGCCCAGGGGCGCCCGCTCGACACCGCGCGCTGGGGCGCGCACGCCGCGTCGGCCGACCTCGCGGGCGCGCCGCAGGTCGTGTTCGCGCAACCGGAAGTCGCCGCCGTCGGCCTCACCCTGGCCGCCGCCGAGGAGGCCGGACTGCGGGTCAAGACCGTCGACCACGACCTCGGCGCCGTCGCCGGGGCCTCGCTGTACGGGGACGACTACCGCGGCCGGGCCCGGGTGGTCTTCGACCTGGACCGCGAAGTGCTGGTCGGCGCCTGCCTGGTGGGCCCCGGGGTGGCCGAACTGCTGCACTCGGCGACCGTCGCGGTGGTCGGCGAGGTACCGATCGACCGGCTCTGGCACGCCGTGCCCGCGTACCCGACGATGAGCGAGGTCTGGCTGCGCCTGCTGGAGGGCTGCCGGGGGTAGCCGCGGCAGCGGGTGGGCCGAGGGGGCCGCGGGCCGAGGGGGCCGCGGGCCGAGGGGGCCGCGGGCGGTGAGCCGGCCCCCGCGGCCGGACGGACGGCCTTCCGGGTGAACGGCGCGGCGAGATGTGACCACCGGTGGACGGCGCGACACTGGCAGTCGGGGGCCGTCCCGGGGGGCCGTGCTCGTGATCAGGTGGTGTGAAGCATGACCGAGGTGCTGTTGGCGGTCGGAACCGAGAAGGGCCTCTTCCTCGGCCGCAGCCGCGACCGGCTGGCGTGGGAGTTCAGCGGGCCGCACTTCCCGATGAACGCGATCTACTCCGTCTCCGTCGACCGCCGCGACGGCCGGACCAGACTGCTGGCCGGGGCCGACAGCAGCCACTGGGGGCCCTCGGTCTGGCGCTCCGACGACCTCGGCGCGCACTGGTACGAGCCGCCGCAGCCGGCCATCCGCTTCCCCGAGTCCACCGGCGCCTCGCTCACCCGGGTCTGGCAACTGCAGCCCGCCGGGCCGGAGGCCCCCGGGGTGGTCTACGCGGGCACCGAGCCCGCCGCGCTGTTCCGCTCCACCGACGGCGGCGAGACCTTCGCCCTGGTCGAGTCGCTCTGGGAGCACCCGCAGCGGCCCCAGTGGGGCGCCGGCTACGGCGGCCAGGGCCTGCACACCATCCTCACCGACCCGCGCGACCCGCAACGGCTGCTGGTCGCCGTCTCCAGCGGCGGCGTCTACCGCAGCAAGGACGGCGGCGACAGCTGGGAGCCGTCCAACACCGGGCTGCGCGCCGAGTTCTTCCCGCAGGAGAGCCAGTACCCCGAGTTCGGCCAGTGCGTGCACAAGATCGCCCCGGACCCGGTCCACCAGGACCGCCTCTACCTGCAGAACCACGGCGGCGTCTACCGCAGCGACGACTGGGGCGGCAGCTGGCGCTCAATCGTCGACGGGCTGCCCGCCGAGTTCGGCTTCGCCGTCGCCGCCCACCCCCGCCGGGGCGACACCGCCTACCTGTTCCCGCTCGGCGGCTCCGACGACCGCATCCCGCCCGGCCGCCGCTGCCGGGTCTTCCGCACCACCGACGGCGGCGGCAGCTGGCAGCAGCTCGCCGAGGGCCTGCCCGGCGAGGACCACTACGGCATCGTGCTGCGCGACGCCCTGCGCACCGACGACGCCGAACCGGCCGGCATCTACTTCGGCAACCGGACGGGCGAGGTGTACGGCAGCCGGGACGAGGGCGAGAGCTGGTCGCTGCTGCTCTCCCACCTGCCCGACGTGCTCTGCGTCCGCGCGGCGGTGGTGGCCTGACCCGACCCCGGCTTCCGGTGACCTCGCCGACCGAAGCGGCGCTGCCCGAAAACGGGTTGCCCCGGACACTCCGGTGCGGTGAGCATGGGCCGCCGACGAACGATCCCGGGTGAACACGTGACGAGGGGTGGGCCATGGCGGAGTCGGACTGGGTCGTCAGGCACGACGGCGCGGGCACCGCGGTGCTGCGCTACCTGCCGGGCGAGCGGGAGGGCCGGCCCTGGGCCGACCTGCTGGAGGTGCTGGACGACTCGGTGGACGCGGCCGGGTACATCCGGGCCGAGCTGCCCGGCTGGGTGGTCTCCGGCAGTCCCGAGCTCGGGCGGCGGCTGGTGGCCGGCGGCGCGCGGGTGCTGCGGCACGCCCACACCCTCCGGCGGGACCTGCGCGCCGACCCGCCGCCCGCCGACTGGGCCGGGGCACCGCTGCGCGAAGGCCTGCGGGCCGTGCCCTGCGACCGGGCGCCCGAGGAGCTGTTCGAATCCTGGCGGGCGGCCTTCGGGCCCGGGCACGTCGACCACTTCCCCGGCGACGACGCCCGGGCGCTCGACGAGCGGCTCGGGCTGCTGCTCGCCGGGAAGGCCATCGGCCCGGTCCTGCCCTCCAGCCTGCTCGCCGTGGACGCCGAGGAGCGTGTCATCGGCGCGGTGGTCCTGACCGACCGCGACGGCCTGCCGTGGGTCGCCGAGGTCTTCCGGCACCCGCGGCGCGGCTACCGCGGCCTCGGCGCCGACCTGCTGCGCCGGGCCGTCGCGGACGCCGCCGCGCGGGGGACCGCCGACCTGCACCTGGCGGTGTCCGAGGGCAACCCGGCCCGTCGGCTGTACGAGTCGCTGGGCTTCCGGCTGCAGGAGACCTCGCTGACGGTGATCGTGCCGGACGCCGGCTGAGACAGGCCCTGCAGCCGCCGGCGGAGCCCACGGCCCGGCGGCTACGGGTTCGGCCGCCGCGCGCCCTCGACCCGGCCTCCGCGCACCACGACCATGGTCAGGCTGATCGCGACCAGCAGCTCCGCCCAGAAGAAGGCCGCGTAGTCCAGCAGCGAGCCGATCGGCGGGTTGCCGGGCGCGGCGTTGCGCATGCCGACGAGGGCGAACAGGGTGGCGGCCATCCAGCTGAGGGCGGGCCAGATGATCCCGCGCCGCTGCCGCACGATCAGCCAGGCCGCCACCAGCGCGGACAGTGCCAGCGCCCACATCGCGGCCATCATGAACCAGGCCAGGATGAAGGTGCTGCGCGAGCGGCCGATCCGTTCCCGCGCCCCGACGACGCCGTCCCGGGTCTCCGTCGCACCCTGCCGGAAGGCGAAGAACGGCTCGCTCTCCTCGACCCTCATCACCACCGGGACGGCCCGGCCGCCGGCCGTCGCCCGGAAGCCGATGTCCGCGCGGTAGCTGTCGAAGGGGTAGTCGGTGATCCGCCCGTTCAGCAGGCTGAACACCACCGTGCCGGCGCCGATCTGCCGGCCGGCCCCGTACGTGAGCGAGGTCTGTTCCAGCGAGGTGGTCTCCACCACCACGTCCTGCGCCGGGACCAGCGGCTCGTCCGGCGCCCGCAGCGCGCCGTGCGGCTGGACCAGGACCTTCGTGGTGAGCGTCTGCGCGGCCGCGTCGACCCGCTGCAGCACCACGTTCACCTCCAGGTAGTCCGGGCCGGGCGCGGTGCCCACCAGCTGGGGGTGGCTCCGGCTGGACCGCTCGTCGAGGTAGAGCAGCAGACCGGCGACGACCGACAGCACGATGGCCGTCGCGACGGCGTAGGCGCTCCACGGCCTGACCTTGGGCCGGGTCGCGCTCGCCGCCCGCACCCGGGTGTGGATGCGGACCCGCGGCCGGGTGCTGGGGCGCGATGACCGGGTGGCCCCGCGCTGCGGCGTGCTCATCGACCTGCTCCCACGGTCGGCGGCGGCGGCCCGAACGCCGCCCGTCCCGCAAGCGTCCGCACGGCACCACCCGTCCCGCAAGCCCCGACGGCCGATCGGGGCCCCGCGGGAAGCACGGGAAACCGGCTGGTCGGAGGTGGTGTGTAGGCTCAACGGTCATGGCGAGGGTGACACGGGACGATGTGGCGCGGGCGGCGGGGACGTCCACGGCGGTCGTGAGTTATGTGATCAACGACGGGCCGCGGCCGGTGGCGCCGGCGACCCGGGCGCGGGTGCTCGCAGCGGTCGAGGAGCTCGGCTACCGGCCCAACCGGGTCGCCCAGGCGATGGCGCGGCGGCGCACCAACCTCCTCGGGATGGTCGTGCCGGACGCCCGGCAGCCGTTCTTCGCCGGGCTCGCGCACGCCGTCGAGCAGGCCGCCGCCGACCACGGCCGACTGCTGCTGATCGGCAACTCCGACTACGCCGACGAGCGCGAGGCGCACTACATCCGCGCCTTCCTGGGGATGCAGGTGGACGGCCTGATCCTGGTCACCCAGGACCCGGCCACCCCCGGGCTGACCGGTTTCGACGTCGCGGACGGCACCCCGGTGGTGCTGCTGCACCACCGCGCGGAGAGCGCCCACGGCGTGGCCGTCGTCGCGGACGACGAGGGCGGCGCCCGCGAGGTGGTCCGCCACCTGCTCGGGCACGGTCACCCCGAGGTGCACTGCTTCGGCGGGACGCTCGCGCTCAGCCCGCACGACCCGGTCACGGCGCGGACGGCCGGCTGGGTCGCCGCGCTGGAGGAAGCCGGGCTGCCCGTCGAGGGACGGCTCACCCCGGCCCCGTTCGACCGCGTCCGGGCACACGCCGAGGCGCTCGCCCTGCTGGCCCGGCCCGACCGGCCGTCCGCCGTGTTCTGCGCGACGGACGACCAGGCGATCGGCCTGCTGCGGGCCGCCGACGACCTGGGCATCCGGGTGCCGGAGGAGCTCGCGGTGGCCGGTTTCGACGACATCGCCGAGGCGGTGATCGCCGGGCCGGCGCTGACCACCGTCACCACCGCGCAGGACGAGATGGCCCGCGCGGCGCTGGACCTGGTCCTGGGCGGGCCGGAGCTGCGCGCGGCCGGCGCCCGGACCTTCCCGGCCCGTCTGGTGGTGCGCCGCTCCTGCGGCTGCCCGGCCACGGGGCGGGCAGCACGGGGCTGACGCCGGCGGGCCGGGCAGCGGCGCGTCGGTTCAGCCGGAAGGTCGCCTCGACCGGGTAGTGGTCGCTGGGCGCGGCGGCGCCGAGCTGGCCCGGTGCCCAGCCGGCCTGCGGGTCGACGTCGACCTTCACGTTCGACATCGCGGGCCGGCACCGGGCGCGGTCGCGGCTCCCACCGGTCCGGCCGCCGGAGCAGGTGCCGCCGATCACCGGGTGCGGTCCGGGGAGTGGTCGGCGGTCGAGCCGGGCGTCGGGTGTCGGGTGTCGGGTGTCGGGTGTCGGGTGTCGGGTGTCGGGTGTCAGAGGGGCGGGCGGACAGCGGTCAGCCGTCGAGGAGTTCGTCCGCGAGCAGGTCCATCAGCAGGTTGTCGTGCCAGGTGCCGTCCGACCCGCGCTCGTACTGGCGCATGGTGCCGACCGTGCGGAAGCCGACCTTGGCGTAGCAGCGGATCGCGGCCAGGTTGTCCGCGGCCGGGTCGATCACCAGCCGGTGGTAGTGGTGGTCCTGCACCAGGTACCGGGCCATCGTCCGCACCGCGTCCGTGCCCAGGCCCAGGCCGTGCACGGTCGGGTCGAGGTAGAGGTCCATCCCCGCGTGCCGGTACTCGTCGTCGTTGTTGGCGTACCACTGGATGGCGCCGACCACCTGGCCGCCCAGGTCGATCGCGAAGGTCTCGGTGTCGGGCGATTCCAGGTCGTTGGCGACCTCGGCCGGCAGGTCGTCGCCGCCCCGCCAGCGGGCGAACACCTCCGGCGTGCCGCGGATGGCCGCCAGGGCCGGGATGTCGTCGGTGGTGGCCGGCCGGAGGGTGACCAGCGCGCCGTGCAGAATCGTCCCCATATGGGGCATGTTGACACGGAAACCCGGCTCCGGCGAGACGTTTTACCGCTTTGCCCGCACCTCCGCGACCCGGGATGATCTCCGCCGTGAGCTACCTCGTCCTCGGTCTGGCGATCATCCTCGGCTACGTCGCCGTCATCACGGTCCGCAAGACCAGGGCCCGGCGCTGGGCCCTCACCGCGTACGACGCCCCCGCGTACGGCATGGTCCCCCGCGACCGGCTCGACCCGGGCCGCGCCGGGCCGCCGCCGCCCCGGCACCTCCGGCAGGAACGGCAGGCGATAGCCGACGCGGCCTGGGCCGGGAACTGGAAGCCCGCCGCCGCGTACGTCGAGGCCGCCGGGCAGGACTGGGACGAGCGCTGGCTCCGGTTCGAACTGCTGGACTCCGTCGCCCGCCGGGACGAGGGCTGGCTGAGGGCCTGGCGCGCGGCCGAACCGGGCAGTTGCGACGCGGCGGCCCTGGAGGCCCACCGGATGGTGCGCGCGGCCTGGGCGGTCCGCGGCTCCGGTCAGGCGGACGAGGTGCCGGAGGCGGACATGCGGGCCTTCCGGGCCATGCTGCCCGCGGCCATCGAGGCGGCCCGGCGGGCCGCGCGGCTCGACCCCGCCAACCCCGCGCCCTGGGTGGTCATGGTGGCCGCCGCCCGCGGCGCCCGGTACACGCCCAAGCAGTTCCGGGAGCTGTGGCGCGGGCTGGTCGAGCGGGCGCCGTACCACTACGAGGGCCACTGGCAGGGCATGCAGTACTGGTGCGCCAAGTGGCTCGGTTCGGACAAGAAGATGCTGGCCTTCGCCCGGCGGGCGATCAAGGTGGCCCCGGCCGGCAGCCCGCTGCCCGGCCTCTACCTGCACGCGCTCGGCGAGTTGGAGAGGCGCGGCACCCTCGGCGCGACGCTCGGCGGCGAGCTTGGCAGACAGCCGGTGCGGAAGGTGGCGGCCGCCCTCGCGCGGGTCCCACCGAACGACGAGCGGCTGACGCTGCTGCGGCACCTGCTCGCCTACTACGCGGGCAGGGCCGAGCTGTACCGCATCGCACTGGAGCAGTTCCGGGCGATCGGGCCGTGGTGCGGCTGCCAGCCCTGGACGAACGCGGCCGACCCGGTGGCCGCGTTCGACAGCGCCCGCGGGACGGCCGTCCGGCTCTCCCGCGCCAAGCCGCTGCCGCCGGAGCTGCGGCCCAAGGCGGCGCGGCAGCACTAACGGGGCCGACGGGGGCGTGCGGCGGCTACCCGGCGGGGGGCGCCGGGTCGCCGAGGGGGCCGAGCCAGACGGCGGTGACGGCGCTGACGTAGCGGGCGCCGCAGTGGTCGTCGGGCACGACGAGCTGGGGGCCTACGGCGTCCAGCGGGGTGCCGTCCATGCTGGTGGCCAGCAGGATCCGGCGGCCGCCGAAGTCCGGGTCGATCTCGGCCCAGGAGACCACCGCCCGGTGGCCGTCGGCCCCGACCACGGAGAGCAGGAAGCGCAGCCGCTGCTTGCGGCCGGAGAAGTCGATCCGGGGTCGGGCCGCACGCAGCACGTCGAGCAGCGCCGGGCCCTCGTAGCCGTGGCGCTGCTCGCCCCCGGTCAGGCAGTCGAAGCCGACCTCGACCCGGTGGGCGGGGAGGGCGCGCAGCTGGTCGACGGTCAGCTCGGCGGGCCGGTCGAGGTGGCCGTGCAGCCGGACGGTGGGTCTCGCCGGGGTCATGGTGCTCCTCCTCCGGGCCGCTGCGCCGCGGCCCGGAGGAGGACTACCCGAGGGGTCGTCCGGTCATTCGCAACTGCCAGGCTGAAAGGCCCTATTCAATCGCAGCTGCGATGACGTCCCGGCCGTTCCGCCGGAATCTGCGCTCAGGCTGCGGCGAACCCCAGCGCCCTGCGGACGTGGCGCATGTTGCCCGAGGTGCAGCCGATCAGGACCCGGTGCTCCCCCTCCCGGCACTCCATCACCGTCCAGTGCTTCTCGATCGTCTTCGGGTCGTCCGCGCGCCGCTTCCGGACCTCGACCAGTTCCATCCCGCTCGGCAGGTAGCGGGCCTGCGCGGTGTGTCCGCGGAGCGGCGAGATCGCCAGCGCGGTGGACGAGGCGTGCAGGTACTCCGGCGTCGCGCGACAGTACGGCCGGGCGCCGGTGACACAGCCCTCGAAGACCACCACCCGCCCCTCGGCGAAGCCGTCGCGATCCTTCCGCTCCCCCTTCCTCGCCTCGCCGATCGTGTCCGCCAGCACCTCGGCGACCGCCTCCAGGATGTCCATGAGCATCCGTGTCTCCCCTCCACCGCTCCGCTCACGCGGGCACCATTCGATCACGGACGGCCCTTCCGGCAGGCCCCGGGCACGGTTCCGTCGCCGACCCGGGTACGGCTGCCGCTGCGGGGGCTGCCGCGGATGCCGGGGCGGCCTCCCGGAGCGGTCCGGAGAATTCTTCGCGGCGGGTGTCGATCCGGCACCGGTCCGTTCGACGCAGGGGTGAGAGGCGGGGAGAGGCCCCGCCCGACCGGCCGAGGAGTCACCATGCCGCGTTTCATGACGCTGATCCGGATCGACGAGGAGCACCGCGCCGGCTGGGAGCCGGACCCGGAGTTCGACCAGCGGATGGGGGCCCTGTTCGAGGAGATCAGCAAGGCCGGGGTGATGCTGGAGACCGCCACGCTCACCCCGACCGCCCAGGGCAGCCGGGTGACCTGGAACGGCGGGACGGTCGGCTGCACCGACGGCCCGTTCACCGAGACCAAGGAGGTCATCGGGGGCTACGCCATCCTGCAGTGCAAGGACCACGCCGAGGCCCTGGAGTGGACCCGGCGCTTCCTGCGCGCCCACCCTGTGAGCTGGCACGTCGAGGCCGAGGTCCGGCAGATCGCCGAGTAGGTGTTCCGTCCCGGGCGGCGGCCCCGCGCCGACCCCCGTGCCGGTCGCGGTGACGTCCGGGCCCGTGTTTGCCTCCCTCCCCGCCGACTGCTCTGATGGGTGGCCGTGACGGAGAGGGAGGCGGCCGAGGCCGTCGAGACGGTGTTCCGGATCGAGGCGGCCCGGATCATCGCCGGGGTGGCCCGGATCGTCCGGGACGTGGGCATCGCCGAGGAGCTGGCGCAGGACGCGCTGGTGACCGCGCTGGAGCGGTGGCCGCGGGAGGGCGTGCCGGACAATCCGGGGGCCTGGCTGACGGCCGCCGCCAAGCACCGGGCGATCGACCTGGTCCGCCGCCGGGAGGTCTACGCCCGCAAGCTCGCCGAGGTGGGGCGGTCGCTGGAGGACGTCCCGCCGCCGGAGCCGGTCGAGTCGGACGACATCGACGACGACCTGCTGCGGCTGATCTTCACCGCCTGCCACCCGGTGCTGTCGGCGGAGGCGCGGATCGCGCTCACCCTCCGGCTGCTCGGCGGGCTGGCCACCCCGGAGATCGCCCGCGCCTTCCTGGTGCCCGAGCCGACGGTGGCGCAGCGGATCGTCCGGGCGAAGCGGACGCTGGCGAAGGCGGCCGTGCCGTTCGAGGTGCCGTACGGGGAGGACCGCGCGCAGCGGCTGTCGTCGGTGCTGGAGGTCATCTACCTGGTCTTCAACGAGGGCTACTCGGCGACCGCGGGGGACGACCTGCTCCGGCCCCGGCTGTGCGAGGACGCGTTGCGGCTGGCCCGGGTGCTGGCCGCGCTGATGCCGGCCGAGCCGGAGGTGCACGGGCTGGCCGCGCTGCTGGAGTTCCAGGCCTCGCGCACGGCCGCCCGGACCGGGCCGGACGGCCGGCCGGTGCTGCTGGCGGACCAGGACCGGGCGCACTGGGACGGGCTGCTGGTCCGGCGCGGCTTCGACGCCCTGCAGCGGGCCGGCACCGGGCCGT
The DNA here is from genome assembly GCF_044764985.1 of Kitasatospora sp. NPDC093550. Classification (NCBI taxonomy): domain Bacteria; kingdom Bacillati; phylum Actinomycetota; class Actinomycetes; order Kitasatosporales; family Streptomycetaceae; genus Kitasatospora; species Kitasatospora sp. NPDC093550. Next base: position 165,413 of record NZ_JBIWJF010000016.1, on the reverse strand, counting down.
ACTCGGTGCAGGCCGCGATCGCCGCCTGCCACGCGAAGGCGCGGCGGTACGCCGACACCGACTGGGCGACGATCGCCGCGCTGTACGAGCGGCTGCTGGCGCTGGCGCCGTCCCCGGTGGTGGCGCTGAACCGGGCGGTGGCCGTCTCGATGGCCCAGGGCCCGGCGGCCGCACTGGAGTTGGTGGACGCCCTGGCGGCGGAGCCGGCACTGCGGGGCTACCACCTGCTGCCGAGCGTGCGGGGCGATCTGCTGGCCCGACTGGGGCGGGCGGCGGAGGCCCGGGCGGAGTTCGAGCGGGCAGCGGAGCTGACCCGCAACGAGCGGGAGCGGGAGCTGCTGCGGGAGCGGGCGGCGGGGCTCGCCTAGCGGGTTCCGTTCGGGGTTCGGGGGCGCGCTCAGGGGAGGTCGGGCGGGCCCAGGGGGTGGCGGGTCCGGGGGTGGGCTCAGGGGGTGGCGGCTCGGGGGTCCGCTCAGGGGGTGTCGTCCTGGCGCAGGCGGGCGCTGACCGCGCCGAGGCCGTCCGCGAGGACGGCCAGCTGTTCGCGGGTGAGCACGTCGATCAGCAGCTCGCGGACCAGCGCGACGTGCCCGGGCGCGGCCTGGCGCAGCATCTCCCGCCCCTGGTCGGTGAGTTCGGCGAAGACGCCGCGCACGTCGCTGGGACAGGAGCGGCGGGCGACCAGGCCCATCCGCTCCAGCTGGGTGACCTGGTAGGTCAGGCCGCTCTTGGAGGTGACCAGCTTGTCGGCGAGTTCGGTCATCCGCAGCGAGTCGCCGGGGGCGGCGGACAGGTGCACCAGGATCTCGTACTGCTGGTGCGAGAGGCCGGAATCCTCCTTGAGCTGGCGCTCCAGCCGGCGGTTCAGCAGGTTGCTCGCGACGACGAAGCCCCGCCAGGCGGCCATCTCGTCCTGGTCCAGCCAGCGGGGTTCGTTCAGTGAGGACATGGGTGAAGCCTACTCCTGTTGTTCAAATTCGAACGAAGGTGTACCGTCGACGGCAGAGAGGTTCAAATTTGAACTAACACCGGGCGGAGGTCCGGTGACCGAACCGGTCCCGAGGAGGACGCCATGAGCGCCGCGGCCCCCGAGCGCATGCCCGCCCTGTACCTGTCGCACGGCGCTCCGCCGCTGGCCGACGACCCGGTCTGGCCGGGCGAGCTGGCCGCCTGGTCCGCCGACCTGCCCCGGCCCACGGCCGTGCTGATGGTCTCCGCCCACTGGGAGGAGGCGCCGCTGGCCCTCGGGGCCGTCACCACCGTCCCGCTGGTCTACGACTTCTGGGGCTTCCCCGAGCACTACTACCGGGTGCGCTACGCCGCCCCCGGCGCGCCGCAGCTCGCCGACCGCGTGCGCAAGCTGCTGCGCGCCCCCGGCACGCCCGTCCAGGACATCCCCGACCGCGGGCTCGACCACGGCGCCTACGTCCCGCTGGTGGAGATGTACCCGGAGGCCGACATCCCGGTGCTGCAGGTCTCGCTGCCCACCCTCGACCCGCAGCGGCTGCTGGAGATCGGCCGCAAGCTCGCCCCGCTGCGCGACGAGGGCGTGCTGATCGTCGGCAGCGGCTTCTTCACCCACAACCTGCGGGCGCTCAGCAACGACGGCCGGGTCACCTCGGTGATGGCCGAGTTCGACGACTGGGGCCGGCGCGCCCTGGAGGCCCACGACCTGGACGCGCTGCTCGACTTCGAGCAGAAGGCCCCCGCCGGACGCCTCGCCCACCCGCGCACCGAGCACTTCGCCCCGCTGTTCGTCACCCTCGGCGCGGGCGAGGCCGACCTGGACAGCCAGCGCAGCGTCATCGACGGGTTCTGGATGGGCCTCGCCAAGCGCTCGATCCAGCTGGGCTGACGGGTCCGGCTCCCTGGAGCACGCTCCATCCCCCAGAGCGCACGGCATCCCTAGAGCGCGCGGCATCCCTAGAGCGCGCAGCAGGTGAAGCGCTCGCCGATGTGCTCGGGCTGCTCGATCTCGTCCACCAGGGCGACCGCGAAGTCCGGCACCGAGATCCGGCTGCGGCCCCCGGCGTCGGTGAGCAACTGCTCCAGGCCGGTGCGGTAGTGGCCGGTCCGCTCCCCCGGGCCGATCTCGGCGGCCGGGCTGAGCACCGTCCAGCGCAGGTCGGAGACCGTCCGGTAGTAGTCCAGCGCCGCGCCGTGCGCGCGCATGATCTGCAGCACCGCCTCCGGCAACCCCGGGGTGTCCCAGACCCGGACGCCCGGCGCGGTCTCCAGGCTGCCCGCGCCGCCGACCGCGATCAGCCGGGGCGCCCCGCCGTCCAGCCGGCGCAGGCCCTCCACCAGGGAGCGGGCGGCGGGCTCGATCAGCGCCAGGTGGCCCGGGCCGTCGCCGCCGCCGACCGCGCTCACCAGGACGTCCCGGCCGGCCGCGACCCGGGCCACGTCCGCCGGGTCCAGCACGTCCCCGCGTTCCACGGCGACCGGCCCGCCCACCCCGCCCCGGTAGCGGGCCGGGTCGCGGACCACGGCGGTGACCTCGTGCCCGCGGGCCACCGCCTCCGCCACGACGGCGCTGCCGATGGTTCCGTTGGCGCCGATCACGGCGATCCTGGCCATGGGTACCTGCCTGGGTTCTCGGGGGTGGCCTCACCGGCGCCGGACAGGGTCGATTATCGGACGGAAACCCCGGGCGGCGGGCCGGGGCTTCGCCCTATCGTGTGACGGCCCGTCGAAAACCCGATCGAAGGACCGGCCGCAGAGATGACCCACAGGAACGGCGACCCCGTACGGGACGCCCTCGACGAGTGCCTGCGGGTGCTCGCTCCGCACGCCCGGGACCGCGACTGGAGCGTCCCCGCCGGGCCGCTGGAGTGGAGCTGCCGCGACACCGCCGCCCACATCGCCCACGACCTGCTCGCCTACGCCGGCCAGCTCGCCGCCCGGCCCAGGACCCGCTACCTGCCCTTCGACCTCACCGTCAGCCCCGACGCCGACCCGGACCAGGTGCTGGACGTCGTCCTCGCCGCCGGCGAACTGCTCGGCAACGCCCTCGACGCCGCCCCCGACGACCTGCGCGCCTACCACCACGGGCCCTGCGAGCCGCGCGGCTTCGCGGCGATGGGCGTCGCCGAGCTGGTGCTGCACACCCACGACATCGCCCTCGGCCTCGGCCTGACCTGGCAGCTGCCCGAGGTCTCCAGCCGCTTCGTGCTCAGCCGGCTCTTCCCGGACGCACCGGAGGAGGCGGACACCCACCCGGCGGAGACCCTGCTCTGGTGCACCGGGCGCGGGGAACTCGACGGCCGCCCGCGCCAGTCCTCGTGGGTCTGGCGGGCGGCCCGGGGTGAGTGGCCGGACTAGGCCGTGTCCGGCCGGGCGCGGGGGCCGGCCCGGGGCGGGGCCGGCCCCCGCCCCGGGCCGCGGCATTCCGGCCGGGGACGGGCGGTCAGGCGGCGCCGGTGGCGGCGCGCTCGGCGCGGCTGCGCTCGACGCAGAACTCGTTGCCCTCCAGGTCCGTCATGGTGACCCAGCCGGTGCCGTCCGGGCGGCGGTGGTCACCCACCACGGTGGCCCCCAGGGCCAGCAGGCGCTCCACCTCCTCGTCCCGGCTGCGGTCCTGCGGCTGCAGGTCGAGGTGGACCCGGTTCTTCACCGACTTGCCCTCGGGCACCCGGATGAAGAGCAGCGAGGCGCCGGCGGAGTCCACCAGGACCTCCGGGTCACCCGGCTTGTCGTCCTCGCCGAGAGTCCCCTCCAGGACCTCGGCCCAGAAGCCGGCCAGGGCGTACGGGTCGGCGCAGTCGATCGTCACATGTCGTACCAGAGAAGCCATGCGGCCCACTCTGACCGGGCGGGTTCGGATCCGTCCAGCCGTTTCCGGGAGTGCCGGTGACCGTCCGCCGGGTACGGCGGGAAGGCCGGGACGACCTCCGTGAAGGCGTAGCCGCTCTTCTCCGCGACCCGGCAGGAGGCGTGGTCGTCACCCTCGTGCAGCAGGTCGATCCGGTGCAGGCCGTCCCCGGCGAAGGCCGCGAAGGCCCGATCGGTGAGCCACTGCGCCGCCCCCTCCGGGTCGTCCACCGGGCTGCGGGTGAAGCGGCGCAGCGTGGCGTCCCGGTGGATCGCGATCAGCGCGGGCGCGTCGGCGCCCTCGAAGGGGCGCAGCACCAGGCCATCGGCCCGTGGCACCAGGCCGTCGGCCCTCGGGACGCGCCGCCGGCGGTCACTTCTGCAGTCCGTCCCAGCTCCAGCGCGGGGTGGGGCCGGGGTCGCCGAGGTCCGTGCCGGCCGGGGAGGCGGAGACGTCCTCGGCGATCCTGGTGCCCCAGTCGAAGTACTCCAGCACCCGCCGGCGCAGCAGCTCGTCCTCGGGCAGCTCCTCGCGGACCGCCTCGGCCATCAGCTCCATCCAGCGCAGCCGCTGCTCCTCGGTGATCGCCAGGCCCAAGTGGGCCCGCAGCAGGGCCTGGTGGCCGCCGTGCTCGTCGGTGAAGGCGGTCGGGCCGCCGAAGATCTCGGCCAGCCAGACGGCGACGTGCTCGATGTGGGTGGGGGTGAAGTCCGCGAAGACCGGGGCCAGCAGCGGGTCGGCGAGGACACCCCGGTAGAAGGTGTTGCTGAGACGCCGCAGGGCGTCGATGCCGCCGACGGCGTCGTAGAGGGTGTCGGGTCGTTGGTCGCTCATGGGTGTTCTCCCCGTGGGTTCGTGACCGTACGTCGAGGCCGTACGTCGTGGCCGCACATCGTGGCCGTTCGTCGTGGCCGTTCGTCGTGGCCGTGCGGTGGGACCTTCCTAGCAGGCGGACGGCGGCTCCGCCGATGCCACGACCCCCGTGTTCGCGCCGGGCACAGCAAGCGGAGGGACGGGCTCCTGCTCGCCGGTCGCCAGGCCGTGGATGCAGACCTCCCGGAGTGCGGGTGCGGGGTGGTGGTCGGTCACGCGCCGCATTCTGCCGCCCGTCTCCGACCGGCCCGCTTGACCCTGCCGCTGGCGGCAGGGTCGGAGGGTGGCCCCATGGACACTGTGAACGCGGTAGCGGAACGGGCCGTGGTGGTCACCGGGGCCGGGACGGGGATCGGGCGGGAGACCGCACGGGCCTTCGCGGCCGAGGGCGCCCGGGTGCTCGCGGTCGGGCGGCGAGCGGAGCCACTGGCGGAGACGGCGGCGGCCTGCCCCGGGCTGATCGAACCGCTGGCCGTCGACATCACCCGGCCGGACGCGCCGGAGGCGATCGTCGGAGCGGCGCTGGAGCGGTTCGGGCGGCTGGACGTCCTGGTCAACAACGCGGGCGTGACCGGCAGTGGCGGACAGCTCGGCGGCTACACCCGGGCGGGCGTCGGCGCCCTGCTGGGCACCAACCTGGTCGCCCCGGTCCTGCTGGGTCAGGCCGCGCTGCCGGCGCTGACCGGGAGCCGGGGCGTGATCGTCAACATCAGCACCGCCGTCGGCCTGCGCGGTTGGCCGTCCAACTCGGTGTACGCGGCGAGCAAGGCCGCGCTGGAGACGGTGACCCGCAGCTGGGCGGTGGAGCTGGCGCCGCGCGGGATCCGGGTGGTGGCGGTGGCGCCGGGGGCGGTCGAGACGCCCATCGGCGAGCACGCCGGGCGCAGCCCCGAGCAACTGGCGGCGCTGCGGGCCTGGCAGATCGCGCACACCCCGCTCGGCCGGATCGGCCGCCCTGCCGAGGTGGCCTGGGCGGTCACCCGACTCGCCTCGCCGCAGGCCTCGTTCGTGAGCGGCGTAGTGTTGTCGGTCGACGGGGGCGCACTGGTGGCCTAGGGGTGCGTCGTCGGGCGTCGTCGGGTGGGGCGTCGCCGGTTGGGGCGTTGTCGGGTGGGGTGGTGGCTGCGGGTGCGGATCGGTGAGTTGGCGCGGGCGACGGGGGCGACGGTCCGGGCGCTGCGGCACTACGAGGAGGCCGGGCTGATCGGCTCCGAGCGCGAGCCGAACGGTTACCGCGACTACCGGGAGTCGGCGGTCGTCCGGGTGCGCAACATCCGTGCGCTGGTGGGTACCGGGCTCACCCTGGAGGACGTCCGGCCGCTGCTGGGCTGTCTGGACGGGGACGTCCTGGCGAACCGGCCGTCCGAGCGGGTGCTGGCGATCGCCCGGGAACGGCTGGACGTGCTGGACCGCCGGATCGCCGCCCAGACCGAGGCGCGCGACCGGCTCGCGGCGGCCCTCGCCGGTGCCGCGAGTGCTACGGCCGCCACGCACGCCGCGGCTGCTACGACGGAAGGGTGACACCCCCGATCGGGGGTGTGCACGGGGCGGGCGGGAGAGGACAGTGGGCGCATGCAGATTCCACTCTCCGTCATGGACTTCCTCGACCGGGCCGAGCTGGTCTACGGCGACCGGGTCGGCATCGTCGACGAACCGGCGCAACCGGCCGAATCCTGGGGCGAGCTGAGCTACCGCCGGGTCGCCGAACTCGCCCGCGCCCAGGCGGCGGGGCTGGACCGGCTCGGGGTCGGGCCCGGCGAACGGGTCGCGGTCGTCTCGCACAACTCCGCGAGACTGCTCACCTCCTTCTTCGGGGTGAGCGGCTACGGCCGGGTGCTGGTCCCGGTGAACTTCCGGCTGAAGGCCGAGGAGGTGTCGTACATCGTCGAGCAGAGCGGCGCCTCCGTCCTGCTGGTCGACCCCGAACTCGCCGACGCCCTGGACGGGGTGGTGGCCGAGCACAAGTTCGTCATCGGGGCGGACAGCGACGCCCTGCTGTACGACTTCGACAACGCCCCCCGCCCGTACGCCGTGTCCGAGAACGACACCGCCACCATCAACTACACCAGCGGAACCACCGCCCGCCCCAAGGGCGTTCAGCTCACCCACCGCAACGTCTGGCTGAACGCGACGCTGATGGGCCTGCACTACGGCGCGAACGACCGGGACGTCTACCTGCACACCCTGCCGATGTTCCACGCCAACGGCTGGGGCCTGCCGTTCTCCCTCACCGGGCTCGGCGCCCGGCACATCGTGCTGCGCAAGGTGGACGGCGCGGAGATCCTCCGCCGGGTCGAACGGCACGGGGTGACCTTCCTGTCCGGTGCGCCCGCCGTGGTGCAGATGGTGCTGGACGCGGCCGCCGACTGGGACGGCCCGGTGCCCGGCCGGGACCGGGTGCGGATGATCGTGGCCGGCGCACCGCCGCCGACCTCGGTGGTGCAGCAGGTCGAGGAGCAGCTGGGCTGGGAGTTCATGCAGCTCTACGGTCTGACCGAGACCGCGCCGATCGTCACGGTGAACCGCTCGCGGGCCGAGTGGGACGCGCTGCCGGCCGCCGAGCGGGCCGAGAAGCTGGTGCAGGCGGGCGCCCCCGCGCTCGGCACCCGGCTGCGGGTCGACGAGCAGGGCGAGGTGCTGGTGCGCTCCAACACCGTGCTGGACGGCTACTGGAAGCAGCCGGAGGCCACCGCCGAGGCACTGCGGGACGACTGGTTCCACACCGGCGACGGCGGCACCCTGGTGGACGGCCAACTGAGCATCTCGGACCGGAAGAAGGACGTCATCATCAGCGGCGGGGAGAACGTCTCCTCGATCGAGGTGGAGGACTGCCTGTACGGCCACCCGGCGGTCGCCGAGGCAGCCGTGATCGGGGTGCCGGACGAGAAGTGGGGCGAGACGGTGAAGGCGCTGGTGGTCCTCCGGGACGGCCACGAGAAGGTCACCGAGGCCGAGTTGATCGCGCACTGCAAGCAGCGGCTGGCCGGCTACAAGTCGCCCACCTCGGTGGAGATCCGGGACGTGCTGCCGCGCACCGCCACCGGGAAGCTGCAGAAGTTCCGGCTGCGCGAGCCGTACTGGGCCGGGCGGGAGCGCCAGGTCAACTGAGCGCCGGCTCGCCGGGTCGGCCGTGCGGTTCAGTCGACGAGGCCGGTCTCCCGGGCCGCGAGAGCGAGTTCGGTCCGGTTGCGGACGCCGAGCTTGTGCATCGCGGACTTGAGGTAGCCGGTCACGGTGTTGCGGGTCAGGCCCAGTCGGGCGGCGATCTCCGGGTTGGTCCGGCCGGTCGCCGCCCAGCGCAGCACCTCGTGCTCGCGCGGGGTCAACGGCCTTACGGGGGCGACCGGTCGGGACTCCGGGCACGGCTCAGGGCGCGGCCGCGGGCGGGGCTCCGGGCGGGGCTCCGGGCGGGGTGCGCCGCGGCTCCAGGCGGCGGCCCCGGCGAGCGCCCGGGCGGCGGCCCGGGCCAGCGCGTCCACGGCGGAGATCCGGACGTCCCCGAACGGCACGACGGCCCGCACCGAGGCGTACACCACGCCGTGCACGGTTCCGCCGTCCATCAGGGGGACGGTCAGCATCGCGTACAGGTCGTCGGCGGCCACGCCCGCGTCGTAGTGGTGCGAGATGGTCGTCGCGGCGCGGTAGTCGGGCACCCAGGCGGGCGCCCGCTCGGCGAGCGCCCGACCGCCGAGGCCGAGACCGGCCGGGACGACCGCGTTGTGCAGCAGGTCGGCCCGGGTGCCCGCCCAGTGGCGCAGCACCATGCCCTCGTCGCCCTTCGCGTGCCCGGGCAGTTGCTCCGGCACGCCGACCAGTCCGACGTCCGCACCGCACTCCGCGACCACCCGGCGGGCGAGGTCGCCGAGCACGGCGTCCCGCACCAGCGCGGCGGCGCGCGCGGCGACTTCGGGGTCGTCGGGCGGCGCGGCGGCGCTGCCGGGGTGCGCGAGGCGGGGGTGCGCGAGGTGGGGGTCCGCAGCCCTTGTCATCGCGCGATTGTCACACGCGGTGGGGCCGGTGGCGAGAGTCCTGACGTGCGTGTTCCGTGGAGTGGCGGGCGCCGGTGACGGGGCGGGCGTAGGGTGCCGCCGTACGCTACCGGCGGGTAGCAGTCGCCGCGCCCGCCGGCCGTGATCCACTGCCGTGACGGTGTGATCGGAACTGTTGTGATCAGAGGGGAAGACCGATGACCGATCCGACCACCCCGACGGACGTCCTGCACGGGCTGCTGGCGGACCTGCGGGCCGAGAGCGCGGTGCTCGACGGCCTGGTGAGCGGCCTGCCGGCGGAGGACTGGGCCCGGCCGACACCCGCCGAGGGCTGGACGATCGCGCACCAGATCGCCCACCTGGCCTGGACCGACGACTGGACGGCCCTGGCCGCGCGCGACGCGGAGGGCTTCGGCGCGGCGCTCGGCGACCACTTCGGCGCCCTGCTGGAGGCCGGTGCCGACCCGGTCGAGGAGGGCGCCCGCGAGGGGGCGGCCGCCGAACCGGGCGCACTGCTCGCCCGCTGGCGGACCGGCCGGGAGGAGGCGCTGGCCGCCCTGGCCGCAGCGCCGTCCGACGTCCGGCTGCCCTGGTTCGGCCCGCCGATGAAGCCCGCGTCGATGGCGACCGCCCGGCTGATGGAGACCTGGGCGCACGGCCAGGACGTCGCGGACGCCCTCGGCGTCACCCGCGAGCCCACCGCCCGGCTGCGGCACATCGCCCACCTGGGTCTGCGCACCCTGGGCTTCGCCTTCGGCGCACACGGCCTGCCCGCGCCGGAGCGCCCGGTCCGGCTCGAACTGACCGCCCCCGACGGCGGCCTGTGGGCCCTCGGCCCGGCCGACGCCACGGACGTGGTGACCGGCCCGGCCCTGGACTTCTGCCTGCTGGTGACCCAGCGCCGCCACCGCGACGACCTCGCCCTCACCGCCACCGGCCCGGCCGCCACCGCCTGGCTCCCGATCGCCCAGGCCTTCGCCGGGGCGCCGGGCAAGGGCCGGGAGGCGGGGGCAGAGGGGGGACGGCAACCGGCCTCCGGTGCCTGAACCGCCCGGGACGGGTCTGTGCATAGACTGCGGTCTGCCGAATGCACCTACCGGAGGAGGCACCATGAGCTTCTACGAGCGGCACCGTGAGTTCGTCGAGGAGGTGCTGCGCACGGCTCCTGACGGTGTCCGTGTCGAGTGGTCCGGCGACACATTGGTCATGCAAGCGGCCCCGTCCAATATTCACCAGTTGAACATCGCACTCGTCCAGCGACAGTTCGAGCGCCACGTCCCGGACGACTACGCTTTCAGCGGCAACAGCGCGCTCACCACCCCCGACGTGACGAAGGAGCGCTCCCCCGATCTGACCTACCTTCCGATCGCCTCCCTCGCTCGGGGGGGCAATAGCACTCCCGCCGAGGAGGCCCTCGTCGCGGTCGAGGTGGTGTCGCCGTCCAATGCGGGGAACGACTGGGTGGACAAGCTCCGCGACTACGCGGTGATGCGCGTCCCGCTCTACCTGATCCTCGATCCGCGGGAGGGCACGGTCACGCTGTTCTCCGAGCCGAACCACGACCGCTACCACGTACGGCACGACCGGAAGTTCGGCGACAGCATGCGCGTCCCGGCCCCCTTCGACTTCGACCTGGACCTGAGCGCGCTGGTGCGCTACCCCGACTGAGCGGCCCGGGCCTCGGAGGCGTCGGAGGCCTCACAGGCCGATCCGGAGCGGGGTGAGCCGGGTGGCGATCAGGTTGGTGGCGCCGCGGTCGCGCTCGATGTGGCCGTGGACCAGCAGTCCGGCGCGGTCCAGGGCGGTGCGGCGCTGGGACTCCCAGACCGGGCGGTTGCAGATCACGTTGATCAGGCCGGTCTCGTCCTCCAGGCTGAGGAAGAGCACCCCGCCGGCCGTCGGCGGCCGCTGCCGGTGGGTGACCAGACCGCCGACCACCACCGCCGTTCCCGGTGGCACGTCCGGGAGTTGGGCCGCGGAGAGCGCGCCGCCGCGTTCCAGGTGGGCCCGCAGGTGCTGCAGCGGGTGGCTGGTGGCGGAGGTGCCGGTGGCCCACAGGTCGGCGATGGTCTCCTCGACCGGGCTCATGCCGGGCAGCTCCGGCGCCTCGGTGCCGGGCGTGGTGCCGGGGATCAGCGCGGCCGAGATTCCGGCGAACGCCCCTGCTGCCCACAGGGCCTGACGACGCGTCAGTCCGAAGCAGTCGAAGGCGCCCGCCGTCGCCAGCGCCTCCAGGACGGGAGCGGGCAGACCGGTGCGGCGGGCGAAGTCCTCCAGGTCGGCGTACGGCTGTCCGGCCACGATCGCCTCGGCCTGCGGGGTGCCGATGCCTCGGACGGTCTCCAGGCCGAGCCGGATGGCCGGCTGCGGGCGCCCGGCGGTCAGCGGCGGTTTCGGGGTCGGCCCCCGGTACGGCTCCAGGGTGGGGCGCGCGCCGCTGGCGTTGACGTCCACCCCGCGCACCCGTACACCGTGCCGCCGGACGTCCGCGACCAGGCTCAGCGGCGAGTAGAAGCCCATCGGCTGGTTGGCCAGCAGGGCGCAGGTGAAGGCCGCCGGGAAGTGGTACTTGAGCCAGGCGCTGGCGTACACCAGGTAGGCGAAGCTGATCGCGTGGCTCTCCGGGAAGCCGTAATGGGAGAAGGCCTCGATCTTGCCGTAGACGTCCTCGGCGACCTCCGGCGGGATGCCGCGCTCGGCCATCCCGCCCAGCAGCCGCTCGCGCAGCCGGGCGACCCGCTCGTGCGAGCGCTTGGCACCCATCGCCTGTCGCAGCTGGTCGGCCTCGGCGGGCGTGAACCCGGCGCAGTCGATGGCGAGTTGCATCATCTGCTCCTGGAACAGCGGCACCCCGAGGGTCTTGCCGAGCGCGTTCTCCATCAGCGGGTGCGGGCAGCCGGGCGGTTCGGCCCCGGCGCGGCGGCGCAGGTACGGGTGGACGGAGCCGCCCTGGATCGGCCCGGGGCGGATCAGCGCGACCTCGACCACCAGGTCGTAGAAGTGGTCCGGCTTGAGCCGGGGCAGGGTCGCCATCTGCGCCCGGGACTCGACCTGGAACACCCCGACGGTGTCGGCCCGGCGCAGCATCGCGTACACGCCCTCGTCGTCGTCCGGGATGGTGGCCAGGTCGTAGCGCAGGCCGTGGTGGAGCGCGACCAGGTCGCAGGCGTCGTGCAGGGCGGCGAGCATGCCGAGGCCGAGCAGGTCGATCTTCACCAGTCCGGCGCCGGCGGTGGACTCCTTGTCCCACTGCAGGACGGAGCGCCCGGGCATCCGGGCCCACTCGGTGGGGCAGATCTCGCCGATCGGCTCCCTGGTGAGCACCATGCCGCCCGAGTGGATGCCCAAGTGACGCGGCAGGCCGTGGAGTTGACCGGCGAGCGAGAGCACGTCGGCCGGGATGACGGCGTCCGCGCCGGGGGCGGAGCGGAAGTCGGTCTGCCGGCTGAACGCGTCCACCTGCCCCTGCGGGTAGCCGAGCACCCGGGCGGCGTCGCGGATCGCCAGCCGGGGCCGGTAGGTGATCACATTGGCGACCTGGGCGGCGTGCTCGCGCCCGTACCGGCCGTAGACGTACTGGATCACCTCCTCACGGCGGCGGTTCTCGATGTCCAGGTCGATGTCGGGCGGCCCGTCCCGGGCGGTGGAGAGGAAGCGTTCGAACAGCAGCTTGTAGTGGATCGGGTCGACGGCGGTGATCCCGAGGGCGTAGCAGACCGCGGAGTTGGCGGCCGAGCCGCGGCCCTGGCACCAGATGTCCCGGCTCCGGCAGAAGTCCACGATGTCGTGCACGATCAGGAAGTAGCCGGCCAGGGCGAGGTCCTCGATCACGTCCAGCTCCTTGGCGAGCTGGCGGCGGGCGGCGGCGTTGCCGGGCCCGAAGCGGGCCGGGCCGCCGGCCGCGACCAGGGCGCGCAGGTGGCTGATCTCGGTCTCGCCCCCGGGGACGGGATAGCCCGGCAGCTCCGGGTCAAGCTTGGCGAAGTCGAAGGCGCAGGCCCGGCCGAGGTCGACGGTGGCCCGCTGCACGCCCGGGAAGCGGGCCAGCCGGCCGGCCATCTCGCGGCCCGAGCGCAGGTGCGCGGTGCCGGCCGCCCTGGTCCAGCCGACCGCGTCCTGCAGGGTGCGGCGCTCCTGCAGCGCGGCGAGGCTCTGCGCGAGGCGGCCCTGGGCGGGGCCGGCGTGGTGGGCGTTGGTGGAGGCGACGACGGGCAGGCCCGCCCGGGCCGCGAGGGCGGCGAGGGCGTCGTTGCGCCGGTCGTCGCCGGGCAGCCACTGGTCGATCAGTTCGACGTGCACGTTCTCGCGGCCGAACGCCTCGGTGAGGGTGCGCAGTCGGCGCTCGGCCTCGGCCTGGCCGGGGGCATGGGGGTCGGGGGCATGGAGGTCGGGGGCATGGAGGTCGGGGGCATGGAGGTCGGGGGCGTGCTGGTGGTTGCGCCTGCGGGGGTCGCGTGCCTCGGCGAGGGCGGCGGGGACCCGGCCGAGGCGGCAGCCGGTCAGCACCGCCCAGTGGCCGCCGTGCGCCTCGGCCAGCGCCGCGAGGTCGTACGCCGGGCGGCCCTTCGCCCCGCCCGCCAGCTGGGCGGCGGCGATCGCGGCGGACAGGCGGCGGTAGCCGGCCGGGTCCCGGGCGAGGACCAGCAGGTGTTCGGTGCTCCGCTCGTGGCGGATGGTCAGCTCGGCGCCGAACACGGTGGCCACCCCGGTGCCCCGGGCCGCCTCGGCGAGCCGGACGGCGCCGTACAGGCCGTCGTGGTCGGTGATCGCGAGGGTCTCCACGCCCAACCGGGCCGCCTCGGCGACCAGGTCCTCCGGGTCGCTGGCGCCGTCCAGGAAGCTGAAGGCGGAGTGGACGTGCAGCTCCGCCCAGGGTTCGACGGCGTGCTCCGGCGCGGCCGGGGGTTCCTCCGGGGCGGGGCGGGGGCGCAGCGGGACGACCGTACGGTCCGTACGGCCCGTACCGTCCGGTGCCGTGCCTGACGCTGCCGTGCCTGCCGGGCCGGTCAGCCGGCGGTGCAGCTCGCTCCAGGGGAGGGTGGGGTGGCTGGTGAAGCCCATCGGGGGTTGCCTTCGTCGCTCTCGTGCTCGTCCTGCTCCCCCCGGTCGGATCGCCGGTCAGTCGTAACCGGCCTCCAGGTACCACGCACCCCCCTCCACGGTGAGCAGCAGCGCCCGGCCGCCGCCCAGCACGACCTGGAACCGCGCCCGGCGGCGGGCGAGCGACTGGTCCCACCAGTACTCGACCGCCGGCCAGGGCCCGGTCCAGCCGTCCACCGGCTCCTCCCGCCCCCGGACCACGACCAGGGCCGGCCGGGCCGACACCCCCGCCCGGCCGTCCACCGTGACCGGCTGCCCGGCCTCGTCCAGCACCCGCACCGGTGCGGGATCCCGCAGCACCACGGCCGGCCACACCTCCGGCAGCCGCCCCGGCCAGGGCGCGTCGGCCGGCACCGCCGCCTCGTACGGCTCGCCCCACGGCACCTTGACCGCCTGCTCGCCCGGGCCGCGCCCGCCGGCCGGCTCGATCCGGCGCAGCCCGGCGTGCCCGAGCACCGCCTGCACCCGGGCGACGGCGCGCTCCACCCGGTCGTCCGCGACGGCCTGGCCCCACAGCGCCAGCTGGCGGCCCTGGTCCGGGGAGAGGCCGTCGGGGGCCAGCCGGAGCAGGACGAAGCCGGTGTCGGGGCTCTCGTCACGGCCCTGGTCGGGGCCCCGCCCGCCGAGACCCTGGTCGGGGCCCTGGCCGGGGCCTTTGCCGGGGCCCTGGCCGGCAGGCCCGAAGGTGCCCGCGCCCTGCCACGCCTGGAGCTGCCAGCGGACCCGCTCGGCCAGTGCCGTCGCCGAGAGCCGGCCCTCGTGCCGCCACAGCCGGGAGGCCGTCCGGCCGTCCGCGCAGGCCACCTCGACGGCCACCCGGCGGCAGGTCAGCCCGGCCCCGGACAGCCGCTGGTGCAGCGCCTCGGCCAGCGTGCGGGCGACGAACACCAGCGGCTCGGCCAGCGGCTCCGGCGGGTCGAAGCGGTGCTCGACGGCGAGGTCCGGCTCCTCCTCACGCGGCACCAGCGGACGCGGCTGCAGCCCGCGGGCGAGTCGGTGCGCGACCGTCCCGGGCGGGCCGAAGCGGTCCGCGACCGCCTCCGGCGGCAGCGCGGCGAACGACCCGACGGTGGGCAGGCCGAGCCGTCCGAGCAGCTCGGCCAGCGCCTCGTCGCCCAGCGCGCTCACCGGGTAGGGGGCGAGGAACTCCGCCGTCCGTCCGGCCGGGACCAGCACCCCGGCACGGGCGGCCAGCACCGCGGCGAACAGGCCGTCGGCGACGCCGACTTGGGCGTGCGGGGTGAGGGGGGCGCCGGGGGTGCCGGGGGTGCCGGGGGTGCCGGGGGTGCCGGGGGTGCCGGATGCTTCGGCGGGCTCGGGAGTTCCAGCCGCCTCCGGAGCGTCGGCGGCCTCGGGGTTCACCGCGCCCGGGACGGCGTCCGGGACGGGCGGCTGCCCGAGGGCGTCCGCCACCGCCGTACGGACCTTGGCGGCCAGCGCCTCCTCGCCACCGAAGTAGCGGCCCGGGCCCTTCACCGGGATGGCGCACAGGCCCGGGCGGATCACCTCCACCCGGGGTGTGAACGCCTCCACCGCGGCGACCACCGGCTCGAAGCGGCGGGTCTCCGCCTCCGGGTCGCGGTCGCGCAGCTCCAGCTCCGGGCAGAGCCGCTGGGCCAGCTTGAGCCGCTGCCCCTGCCGCACCCCGGCCGCCCGGGCGCCCGCCGAGCAGGCGAGGATCCTCCCGCCCTCGGTCACCGCCACCGGGTCGTCACCCGTGACGGCCACCACCGGCCAGTCCGG
Source organism: Kitasatospora sp. NPDC093550 (assembly GCF_044764985.1). NCBI lineage: Bacteria > Bacillati > Actinomycetota > Actinomycetes > Kitasatosporales > Streptomycetaceae > Kitasatospora > Kitasatospora sp. NPDC093550. The sequence continues at coordinate 149,894 of NZ_JBIWJF010000016.1, read as the reverse complement.
GCACCAGACCACCAGCACCCGCGGGGTCCGGTCCCCCGCGGCTCCGGACGGGCTGGACACCCCGTTCCCGGACATCCCGTTCCCGGGCATCTCGCCCCTGGGCACCTCGTTCCCGGGCATCTCAGACCACCGCCGCGACGCGTGGTTGCGCCGGTTCGACCGGTTCCGCCGACTCCGGCACGAGCTGCGGCTGTTCCTGGGGCAGGCCCACCCGGGCCGGCTGCTCCCGCACCGGGCGCACCTCGCCGTACTCGTCCGGCAGCCAGAGCCGGGCCGTCCGGCCGCGCACCGCCGAGCCGCGCCCCTCCGCCACCACCTCCACCTGCCGGCCGGCGAGCTGCCCGTAGCCGTCGCCCAGTCCGAACCAGCGCCCGGACCGCACCCCCAGCCGCAACGCGGCGCCCGGCCACGGCCCGGCCACCAGCAGCACGCAGCCGCTGCGCCGCAGCACCGCCGCCAGTCGGGCGGCCAGCTTCGGCGGCACCGGCCCGTCCGGGCGCAGCATCACCAGTTCGACCGCGCCGGCCAGCACCGACACCACCTCGGCCCAGTGCGGGCCCGGGTCGTCCGCGACCAGCAGCCGGCGCAGGTCCAGCCCGTACCCCTCGGCGGCGGCCAGTCCCAGGTCCGGCAGCCCGACCGCCGCCGCCCAGCCGCCCTCGGTCTCCCGCACCCCGGCGGCCAGCGCCAGCAGCAGCCCGGTGTCCCCACCCGCCACCGACACCGCGGTCCCGCGCCGCAGCCCGCCGTCCGGCAGCACCTCCCGCAGTGCGGGCGGCACCGGCAGCAGGCCCCGGGCCCTCGACTGTCCGCCGCCGGGCTGTCCGTCGCCCGGGCGCCCCACACCCGGCTGTCCGCCGCCCGGCTCCCCCGGCTCGGCAGCCGGGAGCGCCACCGGCCGGAGCGGGGGGCGCGTGGGCCGCTCGGCGGTGGATTCGAAAACAGATTCGAAAACGGGCACAGCCCCAGGATCGAACATCCGTTCGCAAAGATTCAAGTCCGACCCGGTAGCCCCACCCGTCACTCTCCGTGCCAGGTCGCGGGTGGTGCGGCCCCAGAAGGTTGATGGCGCTCGGCCGGGCGGCCTACCGACAAGTCTTTTTTCCTTGACAAATTTTCCTGTCGGATGGAATCTGGAGGGGTGCTGGACGTCGCTGTGATCGAAGAACCCGCCGCGGCCGAGGCGTCCCTGGACCCGATCCGGGCCCGCATCCTCGCCGCCCTGGCCGAACCCGGCTCGGCCGCCATGCTGGCCGGCCGCCTGGACCTGCCCCGGCAGAAGGTCAACTACCACCTCAAGGAGCTGGAGCGGCACGGACTCGTCGAACTCGTCGAGGAACGACGCAAGGGGAACGTCACCGAACGGGTGTACCGCGCCACCGCGGCCTCCTACGTGATCTCCCCCAGCGTCCTGGCCGCCGTCAGCCCCGACCCGGCCCGTTCCCCCGACCAGCTCTCCGCCCACTGGCTGCTGGCCCTGGGCTCCCGGCTGGTGCAGGAGGTCGGGAGCCTGCTGACCGGCGCCGCCCGGGCCCGGCAGCGGGTCGCCACCTTCGGCATCGACGCCGAGGTGCGGTTCGCCTCCGCGGCCGACCGGACGGCCTTCGCCGAGGAACTGGCCCACGCCGTGGCGACCCTGGTCAGCCGCTACCACGACGAGTCCGCCCCCGGGGGCCGCAGCCACCGGGTGGTCGTCGGGCTCCACCAGATCCCGGCAGCCGCGCAGGCGGCACCCGCCACCCCCCAGGAGGACCCACGATGACGCACCCGTTCGAGATCGAGCTGGAGACCACCCTGCCGGCGACCCCGGAACAGGTCTGGGAAGCGATCGCCACCGGACCGGGGATCGACTCCTGGTTCATGGGCCGCAACGAGCTGGACCCGCGCGAGGGCGGCACCGCCGTCATGGAGACCGGCGGCCACCGCGCCGAGGCGGTGATCACCGCCTACGAACCCGGCAAGCGCCTGGCCACCCGTACGACCACCGCCGAGGACGGCCGGTTCATGGCCTTCGAGTACCTGGTCGAGGGCCGGGACGGCGGCTCCACCGTGCTCCGCGTCGTCCACAGCGGCCTGCTCGGCGACGACTGGCAGGACGAGTACGACGCGCTGCGCCGCGGCTGGCCCTTCCACCTGCACACGCTCCGCGAGTACCTCACCCACTTCCCGGGGCGCACCGCCGCCCCCGTCTTCGCCGCCGCGCCGTCAGGAGACCGCCCGCAGCCGGAGATCCGGGCCGCCCTCGCCCACGCCCTGTCGCTGCCGCTCCCGGTCACCACCGGTGCGCGCGCCCAGGCCGAGCCGGCCGGACTGCCCCCGCTGGACGCCGAGGTGGTCTGGGCGGACGACGAGCGCTTCGAGCTCCGCTCCGCCGACGCGATCCACACCTTCCACCACGGCTCGGGTGCGGTGCTGATGTTCCACCACCTCTTCGGCCCGGCGCCGGAGGCGGCCGAAGCAGCCTGGCAGCAGTGGCTGACCCGGCTCTTCGCCTGAACGCTCCACCTGCTCCGCACCAACTCCGAAACACCCACGAGAACAAGGAATTGAGGAACCACCGATGCGCACCCTGATCAGCACCGCCTTCATCTCCCTCGACGGCGTCGTCGACTCCCCCGGCGGCGAGGCCGGCTACCGGAACGCCGGATGGACCTTCAAGGACATCGAGTTCCTCCCCGAGGCGTTCGAGATCAAGGGACGGGAGCAGGAGGAGGCCACCGCGATGCTGCTGGGCCGGGTCAGCTACCAGGCGTTCAGCCCGGTGTGGCCGGACATGGCGGACTTCGCCCGCTACAAGACCCTGCCCAAGTACGTCGTCTCCACCACCCTCACCGACGAGGACCTGGTGTCGAACTGGGGCGAGACCGCCGTCCTGCGCTCGCTGGACGAGGTCGCCGCCCTCAAGGAGACCGAGGGCGGACCGATCATCGTCCACGGCAGCGCCGCCCTGAACCGGGCCCTCTCCGACGCCGGCCTGATCGACCGCTACCACCTGCTCGTCTTCCCCCTGCTGCTCGGCGCGGGCAAGCGCCTGTTCAGCACCACGGACAAGGACGCCCAGAAGCTGAAGCTGGTCGAGCACGAGGTCTACGGCAACGGCCTGCAGAAGCAGGTCTTCGACGTGGTCCGCTGAAAGTTCCCGCTGTGGCGAGTGATTGACGTGTCGTCACTTCTGGTTTCGGGGTGCGGCAGATGCCTCGGCGGACCGGACCGGCGGGGTCAACGGGCTTGAATCATGGAGCGGGTCGGCGATCGTCCGGGAGCGGAAATCGATGGACAGGTCTGGTGCGGTCAACAGACTGGTCGCATGACTGTGACGGACGAGAAGAACGACCTCCGGATCTACCTCCAGGACGCCCGCGACGCGCTGCTCTGGAAGCTCGACGGTCTCTCCGAGTACGACCTGCGCCGCCCGCTCACCCCCACCGGGACCAACCTGCTGGGCCTGGTCAAGCACCTCACCGGGGCCGAGGCGATGTACTTCGGCGACGCCTTCGGGCGGCCCTTCCCGGAGCCGACCCCACTGTGGTTCACCGGGGACGTCGAGCCGAACGCCGACCTCTGGGTACGGGCGGACGAGAGCACCGAGGAGGTCGTCGGGCGCTACCGGCGGGTCTGGGCCCACTCGGACGCCACCATCGAGGCCCTGCCGCTGGACGCGACCGGCCGGCTGCCGTTCGGCGACCGCCCCGAACAGACCCTGCACCGGGTGCTCGTCCACATGATCGCCGAGAGCCACCGCCACATCGGCCACGCCGACCTGGTCCGTGAGCTCGTGGACGGCGCCATCGGCCAGCGCCCCGACGGCATCAACACCGCCGAGGGCGACGCGGACTGGTGGCGCGCCCACCACGACCGCGTGGAGCAGGCCGCCCGGAAGGCCGGCGGGCTCGACTGACCGACGGGCGGCACCGCGTCCGCGCCGTGCGGGGGGGCGTTGTCCGGTGGGCGCCGGCCGGTGGGCGACGGCCGGTGGGCGACGGCCGGTGGGCGACGGCCGCGCGCGGCGGCCAGGGGTGGCGGTCAGGGGTGGCGGTCAGGGGTGGCGGCGGTAGGTGTGGGTGCGGGTGTGCGGCCCGAAACCCAGGGAGGCGTAGAGCCTGCGGGGTGCCGGGTGGGCAGCGTCGCCCCTGGCGTTGACCACCGCCTCGTACGCCCCGGCGGCGGCGAAGCCGTGCAGGACGGCCGTGCAGACCGCCCGGGCGAGGCCGAGGCGGCGGTGCGCCGGATGGGTGCCCACCGGCCCGAACGCGCCCACGTCGTTCACCTCGTCCAGCCAGCCCAGGCAGTACGCGGCCACGCTGCCGTCGGGGGCCCTCACGGCCAGGTCCGACTCCGGCCGGTACGGCGGCGTGTGGCGCAGGCGGGCGAGCCGCTCGGCGGTCACCCCGGCCGAGCCGGACGCGGCTCGGTGCGCGGTCGCCCAGGCGGCGGCGTCGACGGCTTCGGCCGCGTCGTCGGCGGCGACGGCTTTGGCAGCGGCTTTGGCGGCGGCGGCCTTGGCAGCGACGGCTTCGGCGGCGGCGGCCTTGGCCGGCTGCGGGTGGATCCGGTAGCCGGGCGGCAGCGGCGGGACGGCGGGCAAGGCGTTCAACGGACGGTGGAGGCACTCCAGGAAGGGCTCGCCGTCGGCCACCGACGCCCAGCCCCGGCGCTCCAGCGCCTCGACCAGGTGCGGTTCGGTCGCCGCGACCTCCGTCACCAGCGGCCCGTACGCGCGCCGCTCCGCCCACGCCAGCACCTCGTCGGCGAGCTTCGGATGCGCCGGGTCGACCTGCAGCACCAGCTCGTCCGGCAGCTCCAGCCACCCCCAGGCCATCACCCGCCCGTCCGCCTCCCACACCGCCGTCGGGCACTCGCCCGGCCGGTCGAGCGCCAGGCACCACCGCCAGGCCTGCTCCCCCACGTGCCGGTAGCCGGCGCCCGGGAACAGCCGGCCCGCCAGCTCCTGCATTCCGGCCGGCTCCACCGGGCCGGCGCCCTCACGTCGTCGCACCCGCCCACCCTGGGACGGACGGGGCGGCCGGCGCAAGGGACGGCGGAGCTTCCCGGGTCGGTGGTCGTGGCCGGTCGGTGGCGGCCGGTCGGTGGTCGTGGCCGGTCGGTGGCGGCCGGTCGGTGGTCGTGGCCGGTCGGTGGCGGCCGGTCGGTGGGTGCCCGCTCGGCCGTGGCCGGTCGGCGTGGCGGTCGCCGTAGGGTGTCGGGCATGACCAAGGCGGGGCAGGGTGTGGAGATAGCCGTCCGGTGCGAGGGCTGCGGGGGCACCGCCGTCCGGAGCATCGGGCAGTTCCTGATGCACGAGCGGGAGTTGTGGTGGGACGTCGAGTTCTCCTGCCCGCGGTGCGACCGCTACCGGTGCGAGGGCTGGGGCCCGGGAGAGCTGCCGGCGGACGTCCGCGAGGTGTTCCTGACCACCCACGGACCGGGCCGGCTCCGGCTCGCCGAGCCGCTCGCCACCCCGGTGGCGGCGCTGCGGGCGATCCGGGAGGGCGCGGAGGTCTCGCTGTGGCAGGCGCGTGAACTGCTCTCCGAGCTGAGGGACTTCGGACTGAGCGGGACGTTCGTCGAGATGGCGTACTGGCAGGCGCGGCTGGCCGAGCGGGGCGTCGCGACGGAGGTGACGGACGGCTTCGGCCGGGCGTACCGCTACGTGGGGCCGCCCGAGCTGCGGGAGGCCGGCGGCCCTGGCGGTCGACCCGTCCGGACGCCCGGCGAGTTCGCCGCCTGGGTGGACGCCCGGACGGCCGAGGAGCTCGCGGAACCGTTCACCTTCGTGGTCGACCTGGGCGGTGCGCTGCGGCTCGCCCCGCGCCGCAGCGAACACGTGGCCTGCGCGGGCGGGGAGCCGGTGCTGAGCGCCGGGGAGATCGGGTTCCGGCGGTCGGGCGGGAGCTGGGAGGTCGAGACGGTCGACAACCACTCCACCGGCTACTGCCCGGACCTCGCGTCCTGGCCCGCCGTGACCGCCGCCCTCACCCGGGTCGGTCTGCCGCACCCCGGTGCCTTCACCTACGGGGTGGTCTTCCGTCGCTGCCCCCGGTGCGCCGGCCACAACCTCGTCCGCGAGGAGCACTACGCCTGCGCCTTCTGCGACGCGGACCTGCCCGGGCACTGGAACGTGGACCGGACCGCGGCGGCGGACGTGGGGGCGTAGCGGCGGACCGCGGGGTCGTAGCGGCTCCGGACTCCGGGAGTTCCGCCGCCGAACCCTCCGTGGCGAAACCGCCCCGGCGCGGCACCACCTCCCCCGCCCCCGCATCCGAAACCGGCGTGGCGTTGTCGGGCCGGGCCGCTAGGGTCTGTGGGTCAGGGCCGGGGAGGGGTGGGGATACGTGGGGTGTGAGCAGGTGGCCGGTGCGCCGGGCGGGGTGGTGCACGCGGGGAGCCGGGAGTTCCTGGCGCGGGAGGGGCTGCCGGGCGCGGGGGCGTTCCTGGAGTTCGGGGCGGTGCGGCCGTTCCCGGCGGACGCGGAGCGGCTGTTCGTCCTCGGGGAGACCGACTACTGCACGCCGTTCGCCGCGGTCGGCAACCTGGTGCTGCTGGACGGGTCGACCGGTGAGGTGTTCCTCGACAACGGCGGCCCGCGACGGGACCGGCTGGCCTCCGACCTGACCGCGCTGGCCGGGCTGGTGCGCGAGGTGGAGGCCGTCGCCGAGGCGGCCCGGCGGCCGGAGGCGCTGGACGGGCGGCGCGGCCCGGCGGTGGTGGCCGAGGTCGTGGCGCGGGCCGAGCAGCGGATGCGGGAGGTCGATCCCGCCCTGTTCACGAGCGGCTCGACCCCGCCCGCGCACTGGGGCACGGCGCTGCTGGTGCACGCGCTGGGCTGGGGAGCGCTGCCGGGCGGACCGGGCGGGCCCGCGTACGAGGTCGGCCCGGAGCTGGTCGCCGAACTCGCGGCGCTGACCGACGAGGACGACGGCCCCGGCCAGGTGCACCGCTTCCGGCCCGAGCACCTGCCCGCGGCTCTGGTGCACGAACCGACCCGGCGGCTGCTGACCGAGGTCGGGCTGCCGCTGGGCGGGGCGATGTTCGGGGTGTGCGAGGAACCGCTGGTCACCATGGGCGAGGCGTACCCGGAGTACTTCGACGGCGAGGAGGAGCGCCCGTACCAGCGGGACTTCATCGCCCTCGGGGACTGGCCGACGGACCTCACCATCGCCCTGGACGGCGCGACCGGGCGGCTGGAGCTGCCGGACTGGTACGACGACGGCCAGCCCGAGGCCTACCTGAACCGCGACCTGTCCGCCTTGCTCTACGCCCTCTGGACGTACGAGCGGCTGCGTGTCGAGTGGGACCGTTGGGACTACGGCCGGGGCCGGGACACCTGGGCGGTGTTCGACCCGCAGTCGCTGCTGAGCACGGTGGTGGACCGGCTGGTCGAGGCCGTCGACCCGGAGGCCTTCGCCTCGCCCGGCTGCTCCTGGCGGCTGCTCGCCGAGGACGGGCACATGGGCGGTCTGCTGGGGTGACGCCGAGCCACCCGGGCGGCCGACCGAGGAACCGACCGGGCGTACGCTGGGCCGATTCGATCATCCGGAAGGACGGACGGGGGATGCACAGCGAGACGGGGGACCTCTACCGCGGCTTCGCGGAGAGGGAGGCTCGGGGCAACTCGGCGATCTACCAGGACCTGGCCGAACGCGTCGCGGGGGACGGGCAGTTGCGCGCGCTGCTGGACGGACTGCCGGCCGCGAAGCGGCAGCCGAACCTGCTGTTCGGCGCCGTCCGCCACCTGGGCGGCCCGGTGACGGAGGGCTGGCCCGCCTTCCGCGCCTGGGTGACGGCCCACTGGGACGAGACGTCGGCCACCATGCTGGAGCGTCGGACGCAGACCAACGAGTCGGGCCGCTGCGCCACCCTGCTGCCGCTGCTGGCGACGCTTCCGCAGCCGCTCGCGCTGATCGAGGTGGGCGCCTCGGCCGGTCTCTGCCTGTACCCGGACAGGTACCGCTACCGGTACCGCTACCGGTCCGTCAGCGACGGGGGCGGGGGCGGGGGCGCCCCGATGAGCGAGTTCTCGGTGCCCGAGTCGGGGACCGAGTCCGCGGTGACCGAGTCCGCGGTGACCGACTTCACGGTGACCGAGTTCGGTGCTGCGGCGAGCCCGGTGACGCTGGACTGCGTGGTGAGCGGACCGGTGCCGCTCCCCGCGCGCCTGCGGGAGCGGCTGCCGGAGGTGGTGTGGCGGGCCGGGATCGACCTCAACCCGCTGGACGTCCGGGCCGAGGAGGACGTGCGTTGGCTGGAGTCGCTGGTCTGGCCGGAGCAGACCCACCGGCTGGACAGGCTGCGCGGCGCCGTCCGGGTCGCCCGGGCCGAGCCTCCGCTGCTGGTGCGCGGTGATCTCAACGCCACGGTACGGGACTTGGTGGCGCAGGTACCTGCGGGGGCGACCCCGGTGGTGTTCCACAGCGCCGTGCTCGCCTACCTGTCGCCGGAGGCGCGGGAGGAGTTCGCGGTGACCGTGCGCGAGCTGCCCGGGCACTGGATCTCCAACGAGGCGGTCTCCGTGCTGCCGAACGTCGCCCGGCGCCTGCCCCGCCCGGCCCCGCCCGGATCCGGGCTGTTCGCGCTCGCCCTGGACGAGCGGCCGGTGGCCTTCACCGGGCCGCACGGGCAGTCCCTGGACTGGTTCGGTGCCGTGTAGGGGGCCGCGGCCGCGACCGGGCTCGAAGGGAACGCGGCCGAGCTCGAAGGGAACGCGGCCCGGCTTGGGCGGTGTCCGGTCGGGCGGGGGTCGTGGCCGCTCGGGCGACGGCCTGCGAGTCCGGGCTTGAAGTTGCCGCAGCGGCAGCTCCTACCGTCGTGACCAGGGCCGGAGGAACCGGCCCCGGTACGACGAAGGTGCGGACGCGGAAGCGAGGGAGGCGGCCATGGCCTGGCCGATTGCGGAGGTCGCCCGGATGTCCGGAGTGACCGCCCGGACGCTGCGGCACTACGACGAGATCGGGCTGCTGCCACCCGCCCGGATCGGCTCCAACGGCCACCGCTACTACGAGGAAGGGCAGTTGCTGCGGCTGCAGCAGATCCTCGTGCTGCGGGCCCTGGGTGTCGGGCTGCCCGAGATCGCCAGGATCCTGGGCGAGCAGGTGGACGAGCTGGACGCCCTGCGGGGCCACCACCGGCGGCTGGTCGCCGAACGCGACCGGCTGGACGCCCTGGCCGCCACCGTCTCCCGCACGATCGTCGACCTGGAACGATCCCGAAAGGATGGCACGCCTGTGACCGTCAACCGACCCGAGAACCTGTTCGAGGGCATCCAGCCCGCCGACATCGACACGAGCCTGCGCGACTTCCCCGAGCACGCCGAGGCGGCCCGGCGCGCGACCGCCGCGATGAGCCCGGACGAGATCGCGGCCGGGCAGCGCGAGCGGACCGCGCGCATGATCCGCCTGGCCGAGCTGATGGCGGCCGGCCACCCCGCCGACGCCGAGCCCGTCCAGAGCGCGACCGACGAGGAGTACCGGCTGCTCGGCACGATCCGGTCCGTCCCGACGGAGGAGTACCTCGCGATCGCGCGCTCCTGCACCGAGAACGAGCAGTGGCACGCCGCGTACGAGGCCATCGCCCCGGGCCTGGCCGCGTACCAGCGCGCTGCCATGGAGGCGTACGCGGCGGCGCGGCTGTCCTGAGCCCGAGCCGGCTTGGGCGCGGGCCGGCCCGGGCGCGGGCCGGCCCGCGCGTGGCCTTCCTGAGGGCAGTCGGCTCAGCGCCCCAGGCCCGGGCCTGAGCCGCCGCTCCCGCGGGGGACGGGCCCTGCCGGAGCAGCAGGCCTGCGGCCGTCACTCCGTCCGCAGCGCCGTGACCGTCCGGGTGCGGGCCGCCCAGGTGGCGGGGAGGGCGGCACCGAGCAGGGCCAGGACCAGGCCGCCGAGTATCAGCGGTCCCACGACCGCGGGGCCGAACACCCCGAGGTCCGCGTCGGGCACGCCGATCCCGGCGGCGCGAGCCATCGCGGGCATCACCTGGTGGTGCACCGCGATCCCGAGCGGTACCCCGATCAGCCCGGCCACCAGCCCGCTGCCGCAGACCGAGGTGAGCACCATGGCGACGGTCTGCCGGGGCGACATCCCGAGCGCCTTGAGCACCCCGAGGTCGTGCACCCGCTCCCGGGTGTCCAGCAGCACCGTGTTGAGTACCCCGAGCCCCGCGACCACGGAGAGCAGCAGCGTCAGCGTCCCGGCCAGGGTGTTCATCGCCAGCACCACGATGTTGACGTGCTGCTCGCCCGGCTCGGCGCCCAGCCCCAGCGCCCGGACCTCGCCGTCGAGCGCGGTGGCGTACGCCACCGGGTCGGTGCCGGGGGTGAGGTCGATGTGGAAGGCGATGGCCTCGGCGGCGACGGCGCCGCCGAGCGGGGCCAGGGTGGCCCGGTCCGTGTACACGACGTCGCCGGTGGACAGGACCTCGCCGGTGATCCTCGCCGGGGTGGTGCGCCCGTGGTCGGTGAGGGTCAGGGTGTCGCCGACCTTCGCCCGGGCGGCGCGGAGGTAGGCGGCGCCGACCACGACCTCGCCGGGGCCGTGGAACCAGCGGCCGGAGACCAGCTGGTAGCCGTCCCAGGAGGCGTCGCCGGTGAACGCGACCACCTCGGAGCGGCCGGTGTGCCCGGCCACGGCCACCGGGGTCGGGACGCTGCTGTACCAGGCCCGGGTGCCCGGGCGGGCGTCGATCGCCCGGGCCGCTGCCGCCTCGTCCGGGTGGTCGACGGCACGGGCGTTCTCCATCGGGGCCCGGACCACGGCCTTGCCGCCGCGTCCGGCCTCCAGTCCGTCCTGGAGCAGGCCGAGCGAGAGCGTCAACCCGACGCAGAGGGCGACCCCGGCCGTGCCGAGCACCACGGCGGCCCCGGTGGTCGCCGAGCGGCCCGGCCGGTTGAGCGGGGTGGCCAGCCCGAGGCTCAGCGCGCGCGGCACCGGCAGCCGGGCGATCCCGTTCCGGAGCCTGGCCAGGACGCCCACGGCCCCGATCCGGCCGGAGGTGCGCCCGGCGGCGGCGCGCTCGGAGAGGGTGCGCTCGGCGGCGGCCCGTCTGGCGCCCGGCGCCGCGCGACCGATCGCGAGGGCCTCCACCGTGCGCAGCCGCCCGGCCCGCAGCGCCGGCACCAGTGCGGTGCCCACCACCGCGGCCAGGGCCGCCGCGGGGACGGCGACATCCACCCAGGGCGGGATGCCGAGCAGTCCGCCGCGCAGCGCCTTGTGGGCGATGCCGAGGACCGGCACGGAGAGCAGGTTGCCGCCGAGCACGCCGAGGGCCGTGCCGATCCCGGCGGGGATCAGTGCCTGGCCGACGTAGGCGCGCGCCACCTGCGCCGGGGTGAAGCCCAGGGCCTTGAGGATGCCGATCCGCCGGGTGGCCGCGGTGACGGCGCCGCTGACCACGACGCCGATGATCAGCACCGACATGGCGAGGCCGAGTAGGCCGAAGGCCGTGACGAAGGGGACGAAGACCGAGGCCGTCCTGTTCGCCTCCGCCTGGGCGGGCCGGTAGGAGGTCGCCCTCAGGAGGGCTCCCGCCGGCACCGCGGCGGTGAGCGCGGCGTGGTCGGCCGCCACCTCGGCGTCGGTGCCGGCGTGGGCGAAGCGGTAGAGGTACTGGGCGGCGGGCGTGGTGCCGGGCGCCGTCAGCCCGGCGACCTGCTCGGGGGCGACCCAGCCGTCCGCGCTCCAGGAGACGGAGGCGGCCAGGCCGACCACCGTGAGCTTCGGCTGCCCGGGGAGGTCCGGGAAGCGCATGCTGTCGCCGACGGCCAGCGGGGAGCGGCCGTCCGGGAACACCACCTCGCCGGGGCCCGCGACCCAGCGGCCGCTGGTGATCCGCAGGCCGTCCATCGGGCCGTCCTGGGCCCGGCCGACCAGCGTCATCGACGGGAGCGGGCTGCCGGGCGGCGGGAGCCGGGTGTCCTCCCCCGAGCGCGGCATGACGGTGACCGCGGGGTACGGACCGGCCGAGGCCGTCACGCCGGGCGCGTGGGCGGCCGCGGCGAGCTGGGCCGGACTCGCCTTGGCCTGGTCGTACAGCGCGTTGAGGTGGGCGCCGCGCTGGTCCGCGAAGGAGCGCTGGTACGGCCCCCGGGCGGCGACCAGCAGCCCCACCGCGAGGACGCACGCCGTCACGGACACCATCGTGGTGAGCACCATGACCAGGGTCTGCACCCGCCTGCGGCCCACCCCGGCCCGGACCACCGTGCCGAGGGCGCTCATCGGGCCGCCCCGGGCGCCGGCACGGCCGCGGTGTCCCGGACCAGCCGGCCGTCGAGCAGTTCGATCGTCCGGTCGGCGCAGGCCTCGGCGAGCGCGGTGTCATGGGTGACCAGCAGGACCGTCTGGCCCTCCGCGTGGAGCCCGCGCAGCAGGTCGCGGACGTCGGCGGCCGAGGCGGTGTCCAGCGCCCCGGTGGGCTCGTCGGCCAGGAGGACCGGCGGACGGTTCATCAGCGCCCGGGCCACCGCGACCCGCTGGCGCTCGCCGCCGGAGAGCCGGCCCGGGAAGGCCTTGGCGTGCCGGGCCACCCCCAGCCGCTCCAGCAGCTCCGCGGCCCGGGCACGGGCCCGCTCCCGTGGCATCCCGGCGAGCTGGGCCGGGAGCAGCACGTTGTCCTCGGCGGTCAGGTCGTCCAGCAGGTTGAAGAACTGGAACACCATGCCGATCCGCCGCCGCCGGTACTCGGCCAGCGCGGCCTCACCGAGCTCGTGCACGGCCACGCCCGCCACCTCGACCGTGCCCTCGCTCGGGCGGTCCAGGCCGGCTATCAGGTTCAGCAGGGTGGACTTGCCGCTGCCCGAGCGGCCGAGCACGGCCAGCGCCTCGCCGGCCCGCACCTCCAGGTCGAGTCCGGCCAGCGCGGGCGGCGCGGCCTCGGACCGGTCGTACGTCTTGCTGACGCCGCGGATCCGGATGATCGGCGCGTTCACGGGCCCTCCACGGTTCGGGGTCCGGCCCCGGGAAGCCCGGGGCCGGCTGACGGAACACGACGCTACGAACCGGCCCGGGGGTGCGGACAGCCGTCTGGACGGTGTCTGCGAGGTGTATCCAGGTACACCCCGAACTGGGTGTCCAGCCCTAGATCGCCCGGGGCCGCGGCCGGGCAGACTGACCGGCGGAAGATCGGAACCGGAGCCCGCGGCGGCTCCGGGTCCGCGGGCTCCGAGGCCTCCGACGGGGGCTCAGGAACGGCGAGGGGGCGCCTCATGGGTGCGGAAACGAGTACGGCGGTGCGCGCCGGGGCGGGCACGGGAGCGGCGGGCCGGGTCGCCCGGCGGGTGGGCCGGGCCTGCGTGGACGGCGTGCGCGCCTGGTACGCGGTGACGCTGGCCGTGACGGGCCTGATCGCGCTGCTGGCCGGGCCGGTCCTGGTGGCGTCCGCGCTGTTCGGACCGGACGAGGCCGGACCGTTCGGGCCGGGCGGCCCGTTCTTCCTCCTGGTGCCGCTGGCGCCGGTCGCCGTCTGGGCGCTCTGCTGGGCCACCGGGGGCGGCGGCCGAGCGGTCGGGGCGGTCCTGTTCGCGCCGGGCGCGCTCGCGGTGATAGCGACGCACCTCTACGGCGGCGCCGCGCCCGGCGGCCGGTCGGTCTCGCTCTGGCTGGCGCCCTCACTGGTGGTGCTCGGACTGTTCGGCGCGCGCTGGATCGCGACGGAGAGCAGGCGGACGGTCGGCACGTGGAGCGGGCGGCCGGTCCCGGTGCCGTACCGCCGCCCGTCCGGCACCGCCGGCGCCTGGCGGCGGCTGCGGACCGGCGGCTGGCTGACCGACCCGGCGACCTGGCGGGACCTGGCCTGGGCCCTGCTCTCCGGCTCCGCCGTGCTGCTCACCGCCGCTCTCGTCCTGGTCACCCCGATCGCTCTCGAGGTCTTCGGCCGGAACGGGCCGTTCTTCCCGCTGGGCCTCGTCTACGGGGCGGGCCTGTGCGCCGCCCCGGCGGCCGCGCTGTGGGCCGCGCCGCCGGTCCTGCGGATCCACGAGAGGGCCGTCCGAGCCCTGCTCGGCCCCTCCCGGCAGGCCCGGCTCGCCCACCGGGTCAGCCACCTGGCCCGCACCAGGGCGGACACCATCGACGCCGGGGCGGCCGAGCTGCGCCGGATCGAGCGGGACCTGCACGACGGGGCGCAGGCCCGGCTGGTCGCCCTCGGCATGCTGCTGACCGTGGCCGAGCAGCTCAAGGACGACCCGGACGCGCTGGCCCCGCTGCTGGCCGAGGCCCGGACGTCCTCGGTGAAGGCCCTGGGCGAGCTGCGGGACCTGGTCCGCGGCATCCACCCCCCGGTGCTGGCCGACCGCGGGCTGGCCGACGCCGTACGGGCGACCGCGCTGGACCTGCCGCTGCCGGTCACCTTCACCGGTGTCCTGCCCGGCCGGGCGCCGGCCCCGGTCGAGTCGGCGGCCTACTTCGCGGTCACCGAACTGCTGGCCAACGTGGTGAAGCACGCGGGCGCCTCGCACGTGTGGATCGAGATAGGGCACAGTGGCGGGCTGCTGCGGATATCGGTCACCGACGACGGGCGCGGCGGCGCCGCCCCGTCCCGGGGCACCGGCCTCAGCGGAACCGAACGCCGACTGGCCGCCTTCGACGGGGTGCTGGCGATCAGCAGCCCCTCCGGTGGTCCGACCATCGTGAACCTGGAGATCCCGTGCGCGTTGTCATCGCCGAAGACCTCTTCCTCCTCCGGGACGGGCTGACCCGGCTGCTGGAGGCCAACGGCATGAAGGTCACCGCGGCGGTCGAGAACGGCGAGCAACTGCTCACCGCGGTGGCCGCCGACCGGCCGGACATCGCCGTGGTCGACGTCCGGCTGCCGCCGAGCTTCTCCGACGAGGGGCTGCGGGCCGCGCTGGCCGCCCGTCAGGCCCACCCGGGTCTGCCCGTCCTGGTCCTGTCGCAGTTCGTGGAGCAGCTGTACGCGCGGGAGCTGCTGGCCGGCAGCACCGGCGGGATCGGCTACCTGCTCAAGGACCGGGTGATGGACGGCGCCCAGTTCATCGACGCCGTCCGGCGGGTCGCCCAGGGCGGTACCGCGATGGACCCGGAGGTGATCACCCGGCTGCTCACCCACAACTCCTCGGCCGGCCCGGTCTCCACCCTCTCCCCGCGCGAACGGCAGGTGCTGGCGCTGATGGCGGAGGGCCGTTCCAACGCCGCCATCGCCCAGCAGCTGGTGATCACCGAACGGGCGGTCGCCAAGCACACCGCGTCGATCTTCGTCCGGCTCGACCTCCAGCCCTCCGACGACGACAACCGCCGGGTCCTGGCCGTCCTGGCCTACCTCAACAATTCCTGAAGGGAGGCGCCGCTCACCACCGCCGACCACCACCGACCACCGCCGATCACCACCGCCGACCACCGCCGCTGATCACCGACCGCCGATCCATCGCGCACCAGCAACCGCGAGCGTCCGCGAGCTCCCGTGCGCTCCCGCGAGCTCCCGCAGGCGGCCTGGAACGCCCGTGAGCAACCGCGGGCGACCACCACCCGGCCACCATTTGAACAGCCACCGACAAGTGAGGAGGGGCCCTCCGCTGCAGGGGGCTCGCTCGCCGCCGAACCGGTCATTTAGGCTGGTGGCGTGCTCATCCTTGTTCGCCGCCGTCACGTGGACCTGCTCCGCGTGACCACCATGTCCTGTCGACGCTCCGGCTGAACCTCGCTCCACCCACCCTCAAACGGCGGCCCCACCCGGCCGCCCCCGCCTCCCGGCCCCCGAGCACCCGCCGCACCAGGCGATGCTCCGGCGCCCCCGGTCGACCACCGGGACAGGCCGGGACGAGACCCAGCGGATGTCACACATGACGCAGCAGCACACGCCCATATCCGAAACCGGCACCAGCACGGGCACCGGTTCCACCCCCGTGGACGCCCTCCCGGTGATCGACCTCTCGCTGGCCGACGGCAGCCCCGAGGACCGCCGCCGCCTGCACGACGACCTGCGCGCCGCGGCCACCGGCGTCGGCTTCTTCCAGCTCGTCGGCCACGGCGTCACCCCGGAGGAAACGGCCGCGCTCACCGGGGCCATGCGGGCCTTCTTCGCACTCCCCGAAGCCGACCGGCTCGCCGTGAGCAACCTCAACTCCCCGCACTACCGCGGCTACACCCGCACCGGCGACGAGCGCACCGGCGGCAGCCAGGACTGGCGCGACCAGCTGGACATCGGCGCCGAGCTGCCCCCGCACGTCCCCGGCACCGGCGAGCCCCCGTACTGGTGGCTGGAGGGCCCCAACCAGTGGCCGCAGGCGCTCCCCGAGCTGCGCACCGCCGCGCTCGGCTGGATCGACCGCCTCGGCGCCGTCGCCCGGCGACTGCTGCACGAACTCCTCAGCTCGATCGGCGCCCGCCCCGACTTCTACGACGAGGCGTTCGCGGGCCACCCCCACCTGCGCCTCAAGCTGGTCCGCTACCCCGGTACCGCTCCGGACGGCGCCGGCCAGGGCGTCGGCGCCCACAAGGACTACGGCTTCATCACCCTGCTGCTCCAGGACACCGTGGGCGGCCTCCAGGTCGAGCGCCAGGACGGCACCTTCCTGGACGTCCCGCCGGTCGAGGGCGCCTTCGTCGTCAACCTCGGGGAGCTGCTGGAGGTGGCCACCGACGGCTACCTCAAGGCCACCAGCCACCGCGTGGTCAGCCCGCCCGGGGCCCGCGAGCGCTACTCCGTCCCGTTCTTCTACAACCCGCGCCTCGACGCCCACATCGCGCCGCTGGACTTCCCGCTCGCCCACCACGCCCCCGGCGCCACCGAGGACCCGGACAACCCGCTCTTCGCCGACTTCGGCCTCAACGAGTGGAAGGGCTACACCCGAGCCCACCCCGAAGTCACCCGCCGCCACCACGCCGCCCTCGCCTGACCCGCCGCCCACCCACCCCGGCGCCGAGCTCCGAGCCCTGAGCTCCGAGACCCGAGCTCCGAGACCCGAGCTCCGACGCGAGCCCGGCCCGGCCCGGCCCCGGCCTCAGCGCCGACGGGTGGACCGTGACGCGACGCCCCTGTCCGAAGCCGCCGTCCCGGCGGAGGACAGGGGCGTCGGCATGCCCGCCACCGGCACCGGTGGACCCGTACGGGCCGCACTGTCACACTGCTGCTGTCACAGCAGGAGTGTGCCAGCGGGAGGCAGCAGATGGGGGAGCACGGCGCCGTCGCGGGCGGGGTGCGGCTGACGGTGGACGAGTTGGCGGCGCGGGCCGGGGTGACGGTGCGGACGGTGCGGTTCTACGGGACGAAGGGGCTGCTGCCGCCGCCCGAGCTGGGGCCGCGGCGGGTCGGGCTGTACGGGGCGGCGCACCTGGACCGGCTGGAGCTGATCGAGGAGTTGCAGCGGCAGGGGCTGACGCTGGCGGCGATCGAGCGGTACCTGGCGCGGCTGCCGGAGGACAGCACCCCGCTGGACCTGGCGATCCACCGGGCGCTGGTGGCGTCCTGGACGCCCGAGTCCCCCGAGGAGCTGGGCCGGGCGCAGCTGGAGCGGCGGGCCGGGCGGGGGCTGTCGGAGGAGCAGGTCGAGCGGCTGGCGGCGATGGGCGCGCTGGAGCGCACCGACGACCCGGAGGTGTTCCGGGTGGATCCGGGCCTGCTGCCGCTGGGGGTGCGGATCCTGGACGTACCGATCCCGCTGGAGACGCTGCTGGCCGCCCGGGCCGTCGTGGTGGAGCACAGCCGGGCGACGGCGCGGGAGTTGCAGCGGCTGTTCCGGGAGACGGTGTGGAAGCCGTACCGGGAGAGCGAGCCGGCGCCGGCCGAGCTGGCCCGGATGAAGGCGCTGACGGACCACATCCAGCCGATGGTGGCGCAGGCCCTGGTGACGGCGTTCCAGCGCTCGCTGCGGGAGGAGCTCGGCGAGGAGCTCAGCGCCGAGCCGGCCGAGGATCTCAGCACGGAGCTCAGCGAGCAGCTCAGCGCAGCGGAGCCCGCCACAGAGCCCGCCCCAGAGCCGGCCGAGGAGCCGGGTGGGGCCGTCCGCGAGACGGCCCCACCCGGAGCACCGTAGCCCGAAGCTCCCCGAACCGGACCGGGGACCGCGGTCAGTCCGTGAAGGTCCGCCCCTCGGCCGCGATCCGCTCCAGCAGT
The DNA here is from genome assembly GCF_044764985.1 of Kitasatospora sp. NPDC093550. Taxonomy (NCBI): domain Bacteria; kingdom Bacillati; phylum Actinomycetota; class Actinomycetes; order Kitasatosporales; family Streptomycetaceae; genus Kitasatospora; species Kitasatospora sp. NPDC093550. The sequence continues at coordinate 131,840 of NZ_JBIWJF010000016.1, read as the reverse complement.
GCCGGCGGCGCGAACCGCTCGCCGTAGGCGGCGGCGAGTTCGCGGGCGCGGGCCGCGAAGCCGGCCGGGCCGCCCTCGTACCCGTTGATGTACTGGAACACGCCGCCCGTCCAGGCCGGGAAGCCGATGCCGAGGATGGAGCCGACGTTGGCGTCGGCGACCGAGGTCAGCACGCCCTCCTCCAGGCAGCGCACCGAGTCCAGCGCCTCGCTGAACAGCATCCGCTCCTTGAGGTCCTCGAACGGCACTTCGGGGGCCGCGTCACCGGCGGCGCCGAAGTGCTCCAGCAGGCCGGGCCAGAGCCGCCCGCGCTTGCCGTCCTCGCCGTACTCGTAGAAGCCCGCGCCGCCGCTGCGTCCCGGGCGGCCGAACTCGTCGACCATCCGGTCGACCACGGCGTCCGCCGGGTGGGGCGTCCAGGTGCCGCCGTCGGCCTCGACCGAGCGCCGGTACTCGTCGCGGATCTTGCGCGGCAGGGTGAGGGTGAGCTCGTCCATCAGGGAGAGCACCTTGGCGGGGTAGCCGGCCTGGGCGGCGGCCTGCTCGATGCTGGACGGGTGGATGCCCTCGCCGACCATGGCGACGCCCTCGTTGAGGAACTGACCGATCACGCGCGAGGTGAAGAAGCCGCGCGAGTCGTTGACCACGATCGGGGTCTTGTCGATCTGCCGGACCAGGTCGAAGGCGCGGGCCAGCGCCTCGTCGCCGGTCTGCGGGCCGCGGATGATCTCCACCAGCCGCATCTTGTCGACCGGCGAGAAGAAGTGCAGGCCGATGAAGTCGCCGGTGCGCCGGACGCCTTCGGCGAGCAGGCCGATCGGCAGCGTGGAGGTGTTGGAGCAGAGCAGCGCGTCGGGGGCGACGACGCCCTCGATCTCCTGGAAGACCTTGTGCTTGAGCTCGGTGTTCTCGAAGACCGCCTCGATCACCGCGTCGCATCCGGCCAGGTCGGCGGCGTCGCCGGTGGGGGTGATCCGGGCGAGCAGTGCGTCGCGCTTGGCCTCGGTGGAGCGGCCGCGTGCGACCGCCTTGTTCAGCAGCCCCTCGGAGTAGGCCTTGCCGCGCTCGGCGGCCTCGGTGCTCACGTCCTTGAGCACGACCTCGATGCCGGCCTTGGCGCAGGCGTAGGCGATGCCCGCGCCCATCATCCCGGCGCCGAGCACGGCGACCTTGCGCACCGGCCGCTTCTCGACGTCCTTGGGACGTCCGGCGCCGGAGTTGACCGCCTGCATGTCGAAGAACAGCGCCTGGATCATGTTCTTGCTGGTCTGGCCGCAGGCCAGCTCGGTGAAGTAGCGGGCCTCGATCGCCATCGCGGTGTCGACGTCCACCTGGGCGCTCTCGACCGCCGCGGCCAGCACGTTGCGCGGGGCCGGGTAGGGCGCGCCGTTCAGCTGCTTGCGCAGGTTGGCCGGGAAGGCGGGCAGGTTGGCGGCGAAGGCCGGGGTGGCGGGGGTGCCTCCGGGGATCTTGTACCCCTTGACGTCCCAGGGCTGGACGGCGGTCGGGTTTGCCTCGATCCAGGCGCGTGCCCGGGCGGCCAACTCCTCCGGGGTGTCGACCAGTTCGTGCACCAGTCCGTGTTCCAGGGCCTGCGCCGGGCGGTACTGGGTGCCCTGCAGCAGGAACTTCAGCAGGGCGTCGGTGATGCCGAACAGTCGCACCGTGCGGACCACTCCGCCGCCGCCCGGCAGCAGGCCGAGGGTGACCTCGGGCAGGCCGATCCGGCCGGCGGGGTTGTTCAGCGCGATCCGGTGGTGGCAGGCGAGGGCGATCTCCAGGCCGCCGCCGAGCGCGCTGCCGTTGACGGCGGCGACGACGGGCTTGCCGAGGGTCTCCAGCGTGCGCAGCGAGCGCTTGATCCGCATCGACTTCTCGAAGACGGCTTCGGCGTCCTCGGGGCGGGCGGCGGAGAGCATCCGCAGGTCTCCCCCGGCGAAGAAGGTCTTCTTGCCGGAGGTGACGACGACGCCGCGCAGCCCGTCGCCGAGGCCGGCCAGGCGCTCGACGACGGCCTCGAAGTCGGCCGTGAAGGCCTCGTTCATGGTGTTGACGGACTGGGTGGGGTCGTCGAGGACGAGGGTGACCACGCCGTCCTGGTCCTGCTCCCAGCGGATGGTGGTGGTGTCGCTCATGAGTTCAGGGTCTCCGAGGGGATCCGAGGGGCGGGGTGGTCAGACGCGCTCGACGATGGTGGCGATGCCCATGCCGCCGCCGACGCAGAGGGTGATCAGGCCGTAGCGCAGGTCGCGCCGCTCCAGCTCGTCGATCACGGTGCCGAGCAGCATCGCGCCGGTGGCGCCGAGCGGGTGGCCGAGCGCGATCGCACCGCCGTTGACGTTCACCTGGTCCGGACGGAAGCCGAGTTCGCGGATGAAGCGGAGCGCGACGGCCGCGAAGGCCTCGTTGATCTCGACCAGGTCGATGTCGGCGGCGGTGAGCCCGGCCCTGGCGAGCGCCTTGCGGGTGGCCGGGGCGGGGCCGGTGAGCATGATGGTCGGCTCGGAGCCGGAGACGGCGGCGGAGACGATCCGGGCGCGCGGGCGCAGCCCGTACCGCTCGCCGACCTCCCGGTTGCCGATGGCGACGAGGGCGGCGCCGTCCACGATGCCGGAGGAGTTGCCCGCGTGGTGGACGTGGTCGATGGCCTCCACCCAGTGGTACTTCTGCAGGGCGACGGCGTCGAAGCCGCCGGCCTCGCCGATGGCGGCGAAGGAGGGCTTGAGGCCGGCCAGGGTCTCGACGGTGGTGCCGGGGCGGATGAACTCGTCGCGCTCCAGCACGACCAGGCCGTTGCGGTCGCGTACCGGGACGACCGAGCGGTCGAACAGGCCGTCCGCCTGGGCCTTGGCGGCGCGGGCCTGGGACTCGGCCGCGAAGGCGTCCACATCGGTGCGGGAGAGGCCCTCGATGGTGGCGATCAGGTCGGCGCCGATGCCCTGCGGGACGAAGTTGGTCTCGTACGCGGTCATCGGGTCGGCGAACCAGGCGCCGCCGTCGGAGGCCATCTTCACCCGGGACATCGATTCCACGCCGCCGGCCAGGACCAGGTCCTCCCAGCCCGAACGCACCTTGGCGGCAGCCATGTTGACGGCTTCCAGTCCGGACGCGCAGAAGCGGTTCTCCTGGACACCGGCGACGGTGTCCGGCAGGCCGGCCGCGACGGCGGCGATCCGGGCGATGTCGGAGCCCTGGTCGCCGATCGGGCTGACCACGCCGAGCACGATGTCGTCGATCGCCGCCGGGTCCAACCCGGGGAAGCGGCGGCGCAGTTCGTGGATCAGACCGACGACCAGGTCGATCGGCTTGGTGCCGTGCAGCGAGCCGGTGGCCTTGCCCCGGCCGCGCGGGGTACGGATCGCGTCGTAGACGTACGCTTCGGTGGTCACGATGGGAATTGCCTTTCGGGGCGGGGGGCTTGGCGGGTCAGCCGAGGATGGAGCGGCCCACGATCTCCTTCATGATCTCCGTGGTGCCGCCGTAGATCGTCTGGATGCGGCCGTCGGTGAACGCCCGGGCGACCGGGAACTCGCTCATGTACCCGTAGCCGCCGTGCAGTTGGAGGCACCGATCGGCGGTGCGCTTCTGAAGTTCGGTGGCCCACCACTTGGCCATCGACGCGTCGGCCGGGGTGAGCGCGTAGCGGTTGTGCTCGGTGATGCAGCGGTCCACGAAGGTCCGGGTGACGGCGCACTCGGTGGCCAGTTCGGCGATCTCGAAGCGGACGTGCTGCAGCTTGGCGAGCGGCCGGCCGAAGGCCTCGCGCTGCCTGACGTAGTCGGCGGTGATCTCGACCAGGTACTCGGCGCCGGCGATCGCCGAGGCCGCGATGGTGAGTCGTTCCTGGGCGAGGTTCTGCATCAGGTGGACGAACCCGCCGTTGAGCTCGCCGATCAGGTTCTGCTTCGGCACCCGGACGTCCTCGAAGAACAACTCGGCGGTGTCCTGGGCCTTCTGGCCGATCTTGTCGAGGTTGCGGCCGCGCTCGAAGCCGGGCGTGCCGCGCTCGACGGCCAGCAGGCTCAGGCCGTGAGCGCCGCCCTCGGGGGTGGTGCGGGCGACCACGATGACCAGGTCGGCGAGGATGCCGTTGGAGATGAAGGTCTTGGCGCCGTTGAGCAGGAAGTGGTCGCCCCGGTCGACCGCCTGGGTGCGGATGCCCTGCAGGTCGGAGCCGGTGCCGGGCTCGGTCATCGCGATCGCGGTGACCAGCTCGCCGGAGCAGAAGCCGGGCAGCCAGCGGCGCTTCTGCTCCTCGGTGGCGAGGGAGGTCAGATAGGGGCCGATGATGTCGTTGTGCAGGCCGATCGCCAGGCCGGAGGCACCCGCCCGGGCGAACTCCTCGGCCAGCACGGCGGCGTAGCGGAAGTCGGGGGTGCCGCCACCGCCGAACTCCTCGGGCACCGCGATGCCGAGCAGGCCCTGCCGGCCGGCCGCGAGCCAGGCGGAGCGGTCGACGATGCCGGCCTGCTCCCAGCGGTCGTAGTGCGGCAGCACCTCCTTGGTGAGGAAGGCCTTCACGGTGGCCCGGAAGTCGTCGTGCTGCTCGGTGAAGATCTCGCGCTGCAACGCTACTCTCCTTGCTCGGCTGCGAGTTGCTCGGCTACGGACCGGCCGGCCGCGGGCGACCCGGGCACGGACGGCCCAGCGGCGGACGGTCCAGCGGCGGACGGCCCGGCGGCAGGGCGTCCACCCCCGGACGGCCCGCCGGCGGCGCGCCCGGTCGCGGACGACCCGGTCGCGACGCCGGGAGACGCCCCGCCTGCCGCGCCGAGGGACGGCACCGCCCAGTCCCGGGCGACCTCGGCGGTGTCCGCGCCCGGCCGGGCGGGCGGGCGGCGCAGGGCGCCGGGGGTGGCGGAGAAGCGGGGCGCGGGAGCGGGCTGGGTGACGCCGTCCACCTCGACGTAGGTGCCGCGCGCCACGAGGTGACCGTCCGCCGCCGCCTGACGCATCGTCAGTACCGGTTCCACGCAGGCGTCGGAGCCCGCGAAGACGGCCTCCCACTCGGCCCTGGTCCGGGTGGCGAAGCGGGCGGCGATCAGGGCGCGCAGTTCGGGCCAGCGGGCGAGGTCGTGCTGGCCGGGCGCGTCCGGGCCGAGCTCCAGCAGCCGGGCGAACTCGGCGTAGAAGCGCGGCTCCAGCGCGCCGACGGCCAGGTGGCCGCCGTCGGCCGCCCGGTAGACGGCGTAGAAGGGCGCACCGCCGTCCAGCAGGTTGACGCCCCGGCGGTCCTGCCAGTGGCCGGCCGCGAGCAGGCCCCAGAGCATGCTGCCGAGGTGTGCCGAGCCGTCCACGATGGCGGCGTCCACCACCTGGCCCGCGCCGGTGGCCCGGGCGTGGTGCAGCCCGGCGAGCAGGCCGACCACCAGGTACAGCGATCCGCCCGCGTAGTCGCCGAGCAGGTTGGCGGGGATCCCGGGCGGTTCGTCGGCGCCGCCGGGCGTCGCCACCATCCCCAGCACCCCGGCCACCGCCGCGTACCCGAGGTCGTGCCCGGCGGTCGCGGCCCGGGGCCCGTGCTGCCCCCAGCCGGTCATCCGCCCGTAGACCAGTGCCGGGTTGCGCTCCAGGCAGGCCTGCGGGCCGACTCCGAGCCGTTCCGCGACGCCGGGCCGGTAGCCCTCGATCAGCAGGTCGGCCCGTTCGACCAGGTCCAGCACCTGCCCGGGCCCCTCGGGCGACTTCAGGTCGACCAGCACCGAGCGCTTGTTGCGGTTGCTGAGGTCGTACGCCGGGTCCGTTCCCAGCGGCGACGGCTCCGGCCGGTCCACCCGCACCACGTCCGCGCCGAGGTCCCCCAGCAGCATCGCCGCGAACGGCCCCGGCCCGATCCCGGCGAGCTCCACCACCCGCACGCCGGCCAACGGGCCCCGGGCGCCCTCGCCCACCGGACTGCTTGTGTCACGCACTGGCCGCAGAACCCTTCGGGGTTTGACAGTAAAGCTGTAACACTCGGGATGATAGGCAAGCGACCCGCCGGTAACAAGACCTCCGCACCGGTCCGCGCCACCCCGGTCCGACCCGCGGAAATCGACCGGACGCCCGTCGGTGTAATGGTCTATCCTGCGGAGCGACCATGACAGAGGATCCCGGGGGAAGCGCCATGACCATCACCGACCGGACCGCCGCCCGCACGGTCGTCGCCGTCTCCGAGCGACTGGTGCTCACCCGGCCCCAGCAGGGCGACGTGGAGGCCATGTTCGCCGTCCACGGGGATCCGGAGACCAACCGCCACAACCCGCACGGGCCGCAGCGCGACCTCGCGGAGGCGCAGGAGGCGCTGGACGGCTTCGTGGCCGACTGGGTACGGGACGGCGTGGGGTACTGCGCCGTGTCGACGCGCGAGGAGCCGGAGGCGATCATCGGGTACGCCGGGCTCTACCTGCACACGCTGGACGGGGAGCGGGTCTTCAACCTCTACTACCGGTTCCGGCCGTCCGCCTGGGGCAAGGGGTACGCGGCGGAGGCCGCCCGGGCCGCGCTGGCGGAGGCCCGGCCGCGGTTCCCCGGGATCCCGGTGGTCGCCCTGATCAGGGCCGACAACCTGCCCTCCCGCCGGCTCGCCGAACGCCTCGGCCTGGTGGCGGACCCGGCCGGGCGGGTGGACGACGAGGACCGGCTGATCCACCGGATGGCCTGAGCCCGCCGCCCGGCCTGAACCGGACGCCCTGAGGCTCACGGCCTGAACCGGACGCCCTGAGCCTCACGGCCTGAACCGGATGTTCCGAACCGCCCCCGCCTGAACCGCGCGCACCGAACCGCCCGGCCCGAGCCGACGGCCGGCGGCGGGCACCGGATCCCCCGCCGGGGGGAGCCGGATCGTGCCCCGGGCGGAGGACCCGGGTCCGGCCCCGGCGAGACCGTGGGGGCATGAGGATCAACGAGACCGCCGTCCGGGCCGGGGCCGCGTGGACGGCGGTGGCGGCGACGGGGCCGTACCTGACGCTCAAACTGCTCTGGCTGACCGGCCGTCCGGTGGGTTCGAGCGACCCCGGCGAGATGGACCGGCTCTGGCTGCTGAACCTGCTCACGTTCGGGATGGACGCGATCGCCGTCGCCCTGGCGCTGGCCTTCGTGCGGCCGTGGGGGCGGCGGGCGCCGGCCGGGCTGGTGGCGTTCCCGATGTGGGTGGCGACCGGGCTGCTCGGCACCATCCTGGTGGCGCTGCCGCTGTTCCTGCTGAGCAGCCTGGTGCTGGGCCCGGAGCACGGCACCGCCCAGGACGACGGGGGGCTCGGCGACTGGGTCTTCCTCGTCGTGTACGGCGGGTTCACGGTGCAGGGCCTCGCACTGATCACCGCCTTCGTCCTGTACGCCCGACGGCGCTGGGCCGGGCTGCTCGCGGACCGGATCGGCGATCTGCCGCACTCCCCCACGCTGGCCGTGCAGCGCGCCCTCGCCTGCGTCGCCGCGCTGCTCGCCGCCGGGGTCGCGGCGGCCCGGGTGTACTGGTCGGCGGGCGGCACCGCCGGGGTGCCGGTCGCCCTGGCCCAGGAGCGAAACCGGGGCGTGGCGGTGATGGACGGGGTGACCGCCGTGATGGCGGTGGCGGCGGCGACGGCCCTGCTGGTGCCGGTCTTCCGGATCCGGCCGCGGCGCCGGCTGCTCGGGCCCCTGCTGGTGGCCTGGACGGCGGCCGGCTCGTTGTTCGCCTGGGGCAGCTGGCAGCTGGTGGCCTTCGGGGTGACGTCGACCCGGGTGACCGACCTGCGGACGGCGGTGCCCGGGCTGATGCCACTGGTGCAGGCCGCCCAGGTGGTGACCGGGGTGCTGGTGCTGGCCGTCGGGGCGATCGCGCTGACCGAACGGGGAGTCCGGGCGGCGTCCACTGACGTAGAGTCACCCGCGTGATCACGGGGGTGGACACGCGGCTGCGGCGTGCGACGGGGGCGGTGCTCGGGCGGCGGGCCCGGCTGCGCTGGGTGCACCTGGTGCTGGGCGGCGCGCTGCTGATGCCGTACTGGCTGCTGTCGGTGGTGCTGCTCGGAGCGCTCAACCCCGAGCAGGGGCACGCCAGGCAGGTGCTGCTGCAGGTCCTCGCGCTCTTCACCTCGCTGCCGATGGCCGCCGTCACCGCGCTGGTGCCGACGGTCCGGGGGCTGGAGGGCGCGGCCGCGCGGGCGCTGTGCACGGTCGCGCGGCCGGAGGAGCTGGCCACCGGGCCGGCCCGCGCGTGGCCGGCCCGGTGGCGCACCGCGCTCTGGTTCACGCTGCACCTGTTCCTCGGCGGGGTGGTCGCCGGGATCACGCTGGCCGGGGTGCCGTTCGCGGTGGTGCTGATCTTCGACTTCGGCGGGGCCCAGGACCTCGTCGGCTACTGGGAGGACCGCTTCCCCGGCTGGATGTTCACCGGCCCCACCCTCGGCGTCGCCGTCCTGCTGCTGCTCGCCCTCACCAACGCCGGCTCGGGCGCCCTGCTCGCCCGCTGGGCGCCCGCCCTGCTCGGCCCGACCCCGGAGGAGCGGCTGGCCGCCGCCGAACGCCGGGCCACCGTGCTCGCCCAGCGCAACCGGCTGGCCCGCGAACTGCACGACTCGGTCGGACACGCGCTCAGCGCGGTCGGCATCCAGGCCTCGGCCGCAGCCCGGGTGCTCCGCAGCAACCCGGACTTCGCCGCCGAGGCGCTGCAGGCCATCGAGGAGACCGCGCGGGCCGCCGTCGCCGAACTGGACACCGTGCTCGGCCTGCTGCGCGAAGAGGACCCGGAGGCCGCCGGACCGGCCGGGCCCACCCTCGCCGGGCTGGACGACCTGCTGCGCCAACTCGCCCGCACCGGCGTGACGGTGGACGTCGAGCTCGCCCCCGGCCTGACCGGCCTGCCCGCCTCGGTCTCCCGCGAGGCGTACCGGATCGTGCAGGAGGGCCTCACCAACGTGCTGCGGCACGCCGGCCCCGCCCCCGCCGGGCTGCGGGTCGCCCTGACCGGGGGCCGACTGGAGATCGAACTGACCAACCCGCTGGGACCCGCCCGTCCGAGCCGCCCCGGCGGCGGGCGCGGGCTGCGCGGGATCGGGGAACGCGCCACCGCCCTGCGGGGCGGCAGCACGGCGGGGCCCAGCGCGGACGGAACGACGTGGCGGCTGGCCGTCTGGCTGCCGGTGGGAGGGAGTGCACGGTGAACGAGGGAACTCATCCGGACAACGGCGGGGACGGCCGAGGGGACCGCCACAGGGACGGCCCGGCGGACGGCACCGCGGACGGTCACAGGGACGACCTCGGGGACGGCGCCGCGGACGGCATCGCGGACGGCATCCGGGTGGTGATCGCGGACGACGAACGGCTGGTCCGGATGGGCCTGCGGGTGGTGATCGACGCCGAACCCGACCTCACCGTGGTCGGCGAGGCGGCCGACGGCGCCGAGGTCGTCCCGCTGGTGCGCGAACGGCGGCCGGACGTGGTGCTGATGGACGTCCGGATGCCCGGCATCAACGGGATCCGGGCCACCGAACAGCTGGTCGCCGGGATGGCCGAACCGCCCCGGATCCTGGTCGTCACCACCTTCGAGCACGACGACCACGTGTACGACGCGCTGCGCGCCGGGGCCGCCGGATTCCTGCTGAAGCGGGCGCGCGCCGAGGAGATGGTGCAGGCGGTGCGGCTGGTCGCGCGCGGGGACTCGCTGCTCTTCCCGGCGGCCGTGCGCGACCTCGCGCTGCGCCACGGCGCGGACCGCCGCCGGGAGGCCGCCGTCGGCCGGGGGCCGATCGGCCGGCTGACCGAACGGGAGGGGCAGGTGCTGCGGCTGATGGCCACCGGGCTCAACAACGGGGAGATCGCCGCGCAGTTGGTGGTCAGCCAGGAGACGGTGAAGACCCACGTCGGCAGTGTGCTCGCCAAACTCGGCGCGCGGGACCGGACCCAGGCGGTCATCGCCGCCTACGAGTCGGGCTTCGTCCTGCCGGGCTGATCCCCACCCGGGCGGCGGCCAACGGGGTCACGGGCGGAGTCATCGGCTGGGTCATCGGCTGGGTCATCAGGGTCGTACGAGGGTCTCGCACACGGGTTCCACCTCGCCGGTACCAGCGAGTAGAGTGCGATCTTCCCCTCGACCGTCCGATACCTCCCGTATCGCCTGAAACGAACTGGCGACCGCATGACAGTCCGGACCCGCCCCGCGCTGTGGTGGCGCATGGGGATCGCGCTCTCGGCGGGCCTCGGCCTGACCCTCGGGACGGCCTCGCTGGTGTACTTCACCGTGCAGAGCAACGTGATCGTGCTCGGCTACTTCATCGGAGCGGTGTACTGGATGCTCAAGCGGGGCACCGTGGACGCGCCCGCGCCCCGGCTGCGCGGCGCCGCCACGCTGTACATCCTGATCACCGGGCTGGTCTCGCACATCCTGCTGCAGCACGGCGCCAACCCGCTGCCCGGGCTGGTCAGCGGGCCGGACCGGCTGGCGCACTGGTCGTCCTTCTTCCTGCACTACGTGACGCCGGTGATGGTGATCGTCGACTGGCTGGTGCTGAAGCCGCGCAACGCGGCGGCCTGGAAGGACATCCCGCTCTGGCTGGCCTTCCCGCTCGGCTACGCGGCGATCGTGCTCACCCGCAACGCGCTCTTCGACGACTTCCCCACGCCGTACCCGTACTTCTTCTTCGACCCGACCAGCAGGGGCTACGGCTACGTCTGGGGCCAAATAGCCCAGCTGACGGTCGAGTTCGTGGTGCTCGCCGCCCTCGTCGTCGGCCTGGACCGGCTCGGCACGCTCATCGCCGGCAAGCTGCGGCCCGCACCGCAGGCGTAGCGGGCCCGTAGCGCCCGGCCGCAAGCGTGCGGCCGGGCGCTCGGCGGGATCGCGGGTCAGCTCGACCAGGACGCGTCCTCCGGGAACTCCGCGCCGCACTCCGGCTGCGCCTTCCAGAACGCCACCGCGTGGTCCACGAAGACCCGCCGCCGCTGCTCCCGCACGCTCAGGTCGTGGATGTACGCCCTCACGCTCTTGCCGTCCGCGGCGGCGGCCTCGCGGATCGCGGCGAGCTCGTGCTCCGTGTACTCGATGGTGAGCGCAGGCATGGCGCCGATGGTACTGCAGCGCACGGCAGTTGGGACCGGCGCCGATGGTTTTCCACCCGTCGTCAACACGCTTCGCCGTCGATCCTCCCGGGGAGCGTTCCGCGCGGGCGCCGGGGCGGCCCGCGGGTGGAAGCGACTCGGCCCTGAGCACGGCCCACCGGGTGCTCGCCGAGGACGCCCAGGGCACCCGGCACGACCGGGGCGACCAGGGCGACCAGGGCGACCAGGGCGACCAGGGCGACCGACAGTAGCGGCAGCCGGGGCGGCTCCCGCGGCCGCCACTGCCGGGGCGGCTCCCGCTACATCGGATCCACCGCCCTCAGCTCGCCGTCCAGCTCCAGCCACCTGGTCAGGCCCAGCCCGCGCAGGAACGGCAGGTCGTGGCTGGCCACGATCAGCGCGCCCCGGTACGCGGCCAGCGCCTGGGTGAGCTGGCGGACGCTGGCGAGGTCCAGGTTGTTGGTCGGCTCGTCGAGCAGCAGCAGCTGCGGCGGCGGGTCGGCCAGCAGCAGGGCGGCCAGCGTCGCGCGGAACCGCTCGCCGCCGGAGAGGGTGGCGGCGGGCTGGTCGGCCCGGGCGCCGCGGAAGAGGAAGCGGGCGAGCCGGGCGCGGATCGCGTTCTCCCCGGCGGCGGGGGCGAACAGCTTGACGTTCTCCGCGACGGTGCGCTCGTCGTCCAGCAGGTCCAACCGCTGCGGGAGGTGCCGCATCGCCACCGGAGTGGTGATCTCCCCTTCCAGCGGCGAGAGTTCACCCGCGATGGTGCGCAGCAGGGTGGACTTGCCGGCTCCGTTCCGTCCGACCAGGGCGATCCGCTCCGGGCCGCGCAGGTCGAGGTCGGCGGTGACGCCGTGCGGCAGCCGGACCCGCTCCAGGGTGAGCACGGTGCGCCCGGCCGGAACGGCGGTGCGCGGGAGGTCGATCCGGATCTCGGCGTCGTCGCGGACCGCCTCCTCGGCCGCGCTGAGCCGCGCCTTGGCCTCCTCCAGCCGCTCGGTGTGCATGCCCTGGAGCCGACCGGCGGTCTCCTGGCCCTTGCGCTTGAGCATGCCGGCGAAGATGTGCGGGTCGTTGCGGGTGACCGAGCGCTTCTTGCCGTACGCGGCGCTGCGTTCCAGCCGGCTCCGTGCCTCGACCAAGTCCCGCTTCTGGCGCTGGACGTCGGCCTCGGCGTTGCGCAGCAGCCGTTCGGCCGTCTCCTGCTGGGCCGCGAGGGTGCGCTCGTACTCCGCGAAGTTGCCGCCGTACCAGGTGACCTCGCCGTCCCGGAGGTCGGCGATCTGGTCGACGTGCTGCAGCAGTTCGCGGTCGTGGCTGACGATCAGCAGCACGCCGTGCCAGCCGGCCACCGTCTCGTAGAGCCGCTCGCGGGCGGCCCGGTCGAGGTTGTTGGTGGGCTCGTCGAGCAGCAGGACGTCGGGGCGGGCCATCAGCAGCGCGGCCAGCCGCAGCAGCACCGCCTCGCCGCCGGAGAGTTCGCCGGTGGTGCGGTCCAGACCGAGGCGGCGCAGGCCGAGCCGGTCGAGCGTGGCGCGGGCGCGCTCCTCGACGTCCCAGTCGTCGCCGACGGCGTCGAAGTGCCGCTGGTCGGTGTCGCCCGACTCGATGGCGTGCAGGGCCTCGCGGGCGGCCCGGACGCCGAGCGCCTCGTCCACCCGCAGGGTGGTGTCGAGCGTCAGGCCCTGGGGCAGGTAGCCGAGTTCACCCTCGACCCGGACGGTGCCGCCGGTCGGGGTGAGCTCGCCGGCGATCAGCCGCAACAGCGTGGACTTGCCCGCGCCGTTGAGCCCGATCAGACCGGTGCGGCCCTGGCCGACCGCGAGCTGGAAGCCGTCCAGGACGGGCTTGCCGTCGGGCCACTCGAAGGCGAGATCGGTGCAGAGGACGGCGGTGGTGGTGGGTTGTGCCATGCAGGACTCCCGGGATGGTTGCCGAAGGGGTGAGGAGCAACACGGGGAGACACCGCGGGTGCGGAACCGGTGAGGACGGCCGGAGGGAACCGAAGGGGTGGCGTCACGGAGAGGATCGCCACGAGGCCGTGACCGAGGTCGCACACACGCGCACCACGCGGCAACTGGGCCTGCGCGGCGGGGCGGTGTCCCGGGACCTCAGTAGAGCAACGGCCTTCTCCTTGTCTGGCTGACGACACCGACCACGCTAGGGACCGCGCGGAACGCGTGCAACCGATTTTCCCGGGCCCCGCTCCGACGCCACCCCGCCCCCGACGGAGGCCCCGTGCCGATCCGGTGCCGATCCGGTGACAGCCTCGTCCCAGTCGGGGGTGGATGTAAGGACTTCCTTATCCACATGGCAGACTCCTCACCTGCCATACCTGCGGTCGAGCGGGCCGCACCCGAGGAACGGGCCGTATGGCGGTAGTCAACAGGGGGATTTGAACTCATGTCATCGATATCCCGGCCGAGCCGTGCCGTCCTGGGCGCCTCCGTCGCCGCGCTGACCATGGTGGTCGCCACCGCGTGCGGACCGGACAACAGCGACCCGAGCGTGGCGCAGACCACGGCCCCCTCGGTCGCGGCGACCGCCTCCGGCAAGCCGGGCGCGGCCCCGATCAAGCTTCCGACGCTCGAGGAGCTGAAGGGCTGGAAGCTCGAGGACTGGGACAAGTGGGCCCAGGCGAACGTCGTCACCCCGGCGGTCAAGGGCTACTGGACCCTGCAGAAGCTGCTGAACGCCAAGCCGAAGCCGCTGCCGCAGGCGCCCGCCCAGGACCCGACGCAGGCGCCCGCCCAGCCGACGGCCCAGCCGACCAGCGCCGCCCCGGCCCAGCCCACCGCCGCGCAGCCGCCGGCCGGCCCGGACCAGATGCCCGCCATGGTCCCGGCGAAGCCCGTCGCGCACCCGTTCCCGAAGAACATGCACGTCAACGGCAAGATCTTCTTCAAGGACGGCAACGAGGACTACGTGTGCTCCGGCACCGTCGTCTCCGACCCGGCCAACCCGGGCAAGAGCAACCTGGTGTGGACGGCGAGCCACTGCCTGCACGGCGGCAAGGGCAACAAGTACTACACCGACATCACCTTCGCCCCGGCCTTCAACAGCAACGGCGTCCTGAGCAACGGCAACAAGCAGAAGTCCAAGCTGGAGGACGCCGAGCCGTACGGCGAGTGGGGCGCGACCGCCGGCATGGTCTCGCCGCAGTGGACCGGCGAGGCCGACCCGGAGCACGGCGGCCCGTGGAGCCAGTACGACTTCGGCATCATCAAGGTCGCCAACCCCGACCCGAACGGCAAGTCGCTGGAGGAGACCGTCGGCGGCTCGGTGCCGCTGTGGTTCAACGCCCCGCGTGACCAGCTCGCCTCCGTCGCCAACTACGGCTTCCCGGAGGGCAAGCCCTTCGACGGCGTCGAGCTGGAGCACTGCGACGGCGGCAAGCCGGCCAAGAAGACCGGCGACCCGAGCCGCCCGGCGATGCTGCTGATCGGCTGCAACATGACCGGCGGCAGCAGCGGCGGCGGCTGGTTCGCGACCAAGGACGGCAAGCCGGCCCTGGTCAGCGACACCTCCATCGGCAACGGCGCGAACACCTACGAGGCCGGTCCGTACCTGGAGGACGTGGCCCAGCACATGTTCGAGTACTTCTCGAAGAAGGCCAAGTGATCCACGGGGGATGATCCCCCACCGCCCCGGGGGCCGCGGCTGCGACAGCCGCGGCCCCCGGGCTTTTCCGGTGTCGGCCCCGCTCCTCCTACAATCGGCCCCATCATGAGCGCGACACTCGTAGTCAAGGACCTCAGCGCCGGCCACGGCGAACGCACCCTCTTCTCCGGCCTGGACCTGGTCGTCGCCCCCGGCGACGTGATCGGCCTGGTCGGCGTGAACGGCGCCGGGAAGTCGACCCTGCTGCGGCTGCTGGCGGGCCTGGACACCCCCGAGGGCGGCTCGCTGCGGCTGAGCCCGGCCAGTGCCAACGTCGGCCACCTGCCGCAGGAGCCGGAGCGCCGCGAGGGCGAGTCGGTGCGCGCGTTCCTGGCCCGCCGCACCGGCGTGGCCGCCGCCCAGGCCGCGCTGGACGAGGCCACCGAGGGCCTGGTCGAGGGCCGGGCGGGCGCCGACGACGCGTACGCGTCGAGCCTGGACCGCTGGCTCGACCTCGGCGGCGCCGACCTGGAGGAGCGGGCCGAGGAGGTCGCCGACTCGCTCGGGCTGAAGATCTCGCTCGACCTGCCGATGACCGCGCTCTCCGGCGGCCAGGCCGCCCGGGCCGGCCTCGCCTCGCTGCTGCTCTCCCGCTACGACGTCTTCCTGCTCGACGAGCCCACCAACGACCTCGACCTGGACGGCCTGGAGCGGCTGGAGTCCTTCGTCAAGGGCCTGCGCGCCGGCACCGTGCTGATCAGCCACGACCGCGAGTTCCTGGCCCGCACCGTGACCAAGGTGCTGGAGCTGGACCTGCACCAGCAGCAGGTCAACCTGTACGGCGGCGGCTACGAGGCGTACCTGGAGGAGCGGGCGGTGGCCCGTCGGCACGCCCGCGAGGAGTTCGAGGAGTACGCCGACACCAAGGCCGGGCTGGAGGCCCGCGCGCGGATGCAGCGCGGCTGGATGGAGCACGGGGTGCGCAACGCCCGCCGCAAGTCCTCCGACAACGACAAGATCGGCCGCGCGATGCGCGCCGAGTCCACCGAGAAGCAGGCCTCCAAGGCCCGCCAGACCCAGCGGATGATCGAGCGGCTGGAGGTGGTCGAGGAGCCGCGCAAGGAGTGGGAGCTGCGGATGGAGATCGCCACCGCGCCGCGCTCCGGCTCGGTGGTCGCCACCCTGAACGGCGCCACCGCCCGTCGCGGCGACTTCGCCTTCGGCCCGGTGGACCTGCAGATCGACTGGGCCGACCGGGTCGCCATCACCGGCGCCAACGGCGCGGGCAAGTCCACGCTGCTGGCCGCCCTGCTCGGCCGGCTCGAACTCGACGGCGGCAGCGCCGCCCTGGGCTCCGGCGTGGTGGTCGGCGAGGTCGACCAGGCGCGGGGGCTGTTCCTCGGCGGGGAGCCGCTGGTGGAGGCCTTCTCCGCCGCCGTACCGGAGCTCTCGCCGGAGGACGTGCGCACCCTGCTGGCCAAGTTCGGCCTCAAGGCCGTGCACGTGCTGCGCCCGGCCGGGACCCTCTCCCCCGGCGAGCGCACCCGGGCCGCGCTGGCGCTGCTGCAGGCCCGCGGGGTGAACCTGCTGGTCCTCGACGAGCCCACCAACCACCTGGACCTGCCCGCGATCGAGCAGTTGGAGTCCGCGCTCGGCTCGTACACCGGCACCCTGCTGCTGGTCACCCACGACCGGCGGATGCTGGACACCGTCTCGGTGAACCGGCGGATCGAGGTCAGGGACGGGCGGGTGCACGAGCTGTAGGCGGGCCTCCGGGACGCGGGAAGGCCGACCGGCTCCGGGATTGGTCTCTACCTCTTCCCGGAGCCGGCGTCATGTGCTGTGCTGTCGACCATGGTTGACGACACAGCTGTTGACAGCACGGGCGGTGCCGTGACGGGGACGTCCCACCCGACCGTCCCGCTCGCCCCGATGACGGTCCCGGCCCGCGAGGCCGAGGCCCGCAGCAGGTCCTTCCACGACGTGATGGCCCGCCGCCGGACCGTCCGCGACTACTCGACGCGCCCGATCCCGGAGGGCGTGGTCGAGTGGGCGGTCCGGACCGCGAGCACCGCCCCCAGCGGGGCCCACGTCCAGCCCTGGCGGTTCGTGGTGATCACCGACCCGGAGCGCAAGCGGCGGCTGCGCGAGGCCGCCGAGGCCGAGGAGCGCGAGTTCTACGGCCACCGGGCGTCCGCCGAGTGGTTGGCCGCGCTGGCGCCGATCGGCACCGACTGGCGCAAGCCGTTCCTGGAGGACGCGCCGGCCGTGATCGTGGTGTTCGAGGTGCACAAGGGGCCCGACTCGCCGCGCCCGTACTACACCAAGGAGTCGGTGGGGATCGCGGTGGGGCTGCTGCTCGCCTCGCTGCACCAGGCCGGGCTGGCCACCCTGACCCACACGCCGAGCCCGATGAAGTTCCTCAACGAGGTCTGCGACCGGCCGGCCGAGGAGCGGGCCGCGTACGTGATCCCGGTCGGCTACCCCGCCGAAGGGGCGCGCGTGCCGGACCTGCGGCGCAAGGAGCTCGACGAGGTGATGGTCCGGCTCTGACGCGCCGTCCCCGTGCGCGGGCGCCGGCGGCGGCGGTCCCGCACGCCCGCCGTCCGGGCGTGCCGGAGGGGTCCGGATGGTGACAGGTCCCGGCCAAGGACATAATCGCCGTCATGAGCCATGCACAGCCACGCTCCTGTGACCCCGCCCCGGTCGGACGGGAGCCCGCGACCGCACGGGAGCGGACGGCCGGGCGGGAAGGGACGGCCGGGCGGGACCGCGCGGGCGCACCGGCACAGGACGCCGGGGCCACGCAGGACGCCAAGGCTGCACAGGACGCCAGGGCCGCGCAGGACGCCGGGGCCGCGCAGGACGCAGCGGCCGCGCACCCGGCGGTGGAGGCGACCCCCGGGCGGCCGCCCGAACTGCTGCGGCTGCCCGGCGGCCTCTGGCTGCGCCGCCGCCGCAGCACCCACGCGGTGGCGCTGAACCGGGCCGTCCGCGCCAACCTGGACCACCTGCGGCCCTGGATGGAGTGGGCGGCCGAGGCCCCCACCCGGGCGCAGACCGCCGAGCTCACCCGGGCCGGCTCCGCCGCCTGGGAGGCCGGCACCGACTTCATGTACCTGGCCGGCCTGGACGCCGAACCCGGCGGCGTGATCGGCGCGTTCGGCCTGCACGGGCGGATCGGCCCGGGCGCGCTGGAGATCGGCTACTGGGTCGCGGCCGGGCACGTCGGCCGGGGCATCGCCACCGCCGCGGCCGGGGCGCTCACCGAGGCCGCGCTGGCCCTGCCCGGGATCACCCGGGTGGAGATCCGCTGCGACCGGGCGAACGCCGCCAGCGCCGCCGTCCCGCGCAAGCTCGGCTACCGGCTGGAGCGGGTCACCGCCGTCGCCGTCCGGGCCCCGGGTGAGACCGGACGGCAGCTGGTGTGGGTCCGGGACCGGCCGGCGGCCTGAGCTCTGTCGGGCCCCGGCCGGTGGGCGACGCCGTCCGGTCGGCACCACCCGCCGGTCCGCGACGCCGTCCGGTCGGTACCGCCCACCGGTCCGCGAGCCGACCGGTCAGTACCGCCCGCCGGTCGGCGCCGGCAGCGCGTCCAGCTCGGCGAGGTCGGCCGCCGAGAGCACGACCCCGGCCGCCCCCACGTTGTCCACCAGGTAGCGCGGCGTCCTGGTGCCCGGGATCGGGAAGACGTACCGGCCCTGCGCCAGCACCCAGGCCAGTGCCACCTGCGCGGGCGTGACACCGATCCGCTCGGCGACCTCCCGCACCTTCCCGACCAGCGCCAGGTTCGCCTTCAGCGCGTCCTGCTGGAAGCGCGGCAGCCGGCGGCGGAAGTCGTCGGCGGGCAGCTCGTCGAAGGAGGAGATGCTGCCGGTCAGGAAGCCCCGGCCGAGCGGCGAGAACGGCAGCAGCGCGATGCCCTGCTCCTCGGTGTACGGCAGGACCTCGGCCAGCGCGTCCCGGGTCCACAGCGAGAGCTCGTTCTGCACCGAGGCCACCGGGTGCACCGACTGCGCCCGCTTGATCTCCTCGACCGTCACCTCGGACAGGCCGATGTGGCGGACCTTGCCGGCCGCGACGAGCTCGGCGAACGCGCCCCAGGTCTCCTCGATCGGGACCTCCGGGTCGACCCGGTGCAGCTGGTAGAGGTCGACGTGGTCGGTGCCCAGGCGGCGCAGGCTCTCGTCGATCGAGCGGCGCACGTGCTCGGGCCGCCCGTTCCGCTCCTGCTGGCCCCCGCCGCCCGGGACGATGCCCACCTTGGTGGCCAGGAAGGCGCGCTCCCGGTGCGGGCCGGCCAGCGCGGCGCCGACGACCTCCTCGTTGGTGTACGGGCCGTACATGTCGGCGGTGTCGATCAGCTCGACGCCGAGATCCAGCGCCTGCCGGATCACCCGGACGGAGTTCTCGTCGTCCCGGTTCTGCACGTCGTAGGCCCAGGTCATGCCCATGCAGCCCAGACCGATGACGCCGATCTCCGGGCCGTTGGTACCGAACGGGGCGTTGCGCATGACGGTGCTCCCATCGTGGTTCGTTCCGTGGACCGCTTCGCGGTTCCGGTGGTGCTGCGTGATCAACGCGTTCAGCTTTCACCTTGGAGTGCACTCAAGGTCAAGTCCGCTCCGCTGCTCTCCGATCCACTGCCTTCCGATCCACTCCGCTCCGCACCGACCCACTCCCGGAACCCGCCCGCCAGGACCAGCTCGGCCAGCCGCCCGTACCCACCCGCCCCCGGGTGGGCGCCGTCCCCGGCCGCCGCCTCGGCCGTCCAGACCGGATCGGCCGCCAGCGCCTCGGTGACGTCGACGAAGGGGACCCCGAGCGCTGCGCAGGTCTCCGCCATGGCGGGGACCAGCTCGCGCAGCCGTTCCCGGTGGACGGCTCCCCCGCAGCCGACCGGCGGCGGGCCCACCACCAGGGCCCCGAGGCCCAGTGCGCGGGCCTCGCCGAGCAGGGCGGCGAGGTTGGCGAGGGTGTCCTCGTGCGCCACGCGAGGCGCGCCGCCCTCCCCCGGGGCCCCGTCCGCCGGCATCGCGTCGTTGGCGCCGACGGAGAGCACCAGCCGGTTGTCCGCGCCGGGGAGGGTCCGCGCCTCGACCTCGCTGCGCCAGCGACGCCGCACCTGCGCCGAAGTGTCGCGCCGGACACCGAGGTTGAAGGCGGTGGCGGCCGGGGCGGCGGCCTGCAGCACCCGGCCGACCCAGCCGCGGAACTCCGGGTCGCCGAGGCCCTGGGTGAAGGAGTCGCCGAGGAAGCAGATCCGGGGGCCGTCGAAGCTGGTTTGTATGGTCATCGGCCCACCGTAGGGGTGAGAGCGGGGCGTGCGCTTCCGGTTTCACCACCGGGCCGCCGGATCCCGGCCGTCGACCCGCCGTGGTTCGTCCTCGGAGCTTTCACCGGGCCATCACAGGTGGCCCCCTGCCAAACCGGCGTGCGGGGGCCCGCTCACGGCCCGTCCGCACCACCGGGCGCCGCACGTCCGGCCTTGGCAGGGCCCGCCGCGACGGTCGACGCTCTGTGCACAGCCGATCATCGGCTCATCCCTCAGACATTCCACCGGGGAGGACCCCATGCAGCTCTCGCGCACCCGCGCCGCCGTCGTCGCCCTGCTCGCGGCCACCGCCACCACCGTGCTCGCCGTCCCGGCCCAGGCCGCCGGCGGACACCGTGCGCTCAGCCACTTCGACGACGGCAGCTTCGAGACGCCCAAGGCCCCGGCGAACGCCTTCACGGGTCTGGCCGCCGGTCAGACCATCGGCCCGTGGCGGGTCACCGCCGGCAGCGTCGACCTGATCGGCGCCGGCTTCTGGCAGGCCGCCGAGGGCGACCAGTCGGTGGACCTCAACGGCGGCGGCGCCGGCACCATCGCCCAGACCTTCACCACCGCGCCGGGCACCACCTACTCGGTGACGTACGCGCTCGCCGCCAACCCCGAGGGCGGGCCCGCCGTGAAGACCGGCCGGGCGCTGATCGACGGCCAGGACTTCCAGGACTTCTCCTTCGACTCCACCGGCAAGACCAAGGCCGCGATGGGGTACGTGGGGCGTCAGTTCAGCTTCGTCGCGCAGAACTCCTCCACCACGCTGACCTTCACCAGCACCGTGGCGGGCGCGTACGGGCCGGTGCTCGACAACGTGCAGGTCAAGGAGTGCAAGCCGTGCTGCGGCTGACCGACCGGAGCCCGCACCGCCACCGAGCGAGCGGCCACCCGTCCTGACCCTTCCTCACACCCGCCTCCGGCGACGTGTCCGGTGCCGGGAAGTGCTTGACGTGCACAGCTGGTCTAGTCCAGTTTGATGCTCAGCACCGCGCTCCCCCGCACCGGACCACCCAGGCCGCCGCCCGCCCCGCGTCTCCCCCTCGCGGGCCGGGCGGCCCCCACGTCCCGAGAGGCACCCCCATGCCCAGCGCGCCCCAGCACACCCCCACACACCGCCGAACCGCCCGCCGGACCACCCTGCTGAGCTTCGCCGCCGCCACCGCCCTCGCCGCCGGCGGCCTGGCCACCCTCGCCGGGAACGCCGGGGCCGCCGACGGCAACCTGCTCGCCAACGCCGGCCTGGAGAGCGGCGCCCTCGGCCCCTGGAGCTGTTCCGCCGGCACCGGCAGCGTCGTCGACTCCGGCGCGCACAGCGGGACGTACGCCCTGAAGGGCGCGGTGGGCAACAGCGACACCGCGCAGTGCGGCCAGACCGTCAGCGTCCGGCCCGACACCACGTACAGCCTCAGCGCCTGGGTCCAGGGCCAGTACGTCTACCTGGGCGCCGCCGGCAGCGGTGTCACCGACCCGGCCACCTGGACCCCGGGCGGCGCCGGCTGGCAGCAGCTGTCCACCAGCTTCACCACCGGCCCGGCCACCACCAGCGTCACCGTCTACCTGCACGGCTGGTACGGACAGGGCGGCTACCTGGCCGACGACATCGCCCTCACCGGCCCCGGTGGCACCCCGACCACCCCGCCGCCCACCTCCGCCACCCCGACCGGCAGCCCGACCGGCACGCCCACGGGTACACCGACCGGCACGCCCACCGGCGGGCCGAGCACCCCGCCGCCGAACGTCGCGCTCCCGGTCGCCCCGTACATCGACATGGGCGCCTGGCCGACCCCGTCCATGCCCGACATGGCCAAGGCCGGCAGCCTCAAGGGCTACACGATGGGCTTCGTCACCGGCGTCGGCTGCAAGGCCAGCTGGTTCAACGCCTACGACCCGCGCACCGCCTGGGCCAAGGACCAGGTCGACGCACTGCGCGCGGCGGGCGGCGACGTCAAGGTCTCCTTCGGCGGCGCCGGCGGCACCGAACTGGCCGCCGCCTGCACCTCCGTGGATTCGCTGTTCACCGAGTACGACGCCGTGGTGAAGGCGTACGGCCTGCGCTACGTCGACTTCGACATCGAGGGCGCGGCGATCGCCGACACCGCCGCCAACGACCGCCGCTCCGCCGCGCTCGCCAAGCTGCAGCAGGCCCACCCCGGCCTCAAGGTCTCCTTCACCCTGCCGGTCCTGCCCGAGGGCCTGACCGCCGAGGGCGTCGCCATCGTCAAGTCGGCCCGGGACGCCGGGGTGAGCACCGACCTGGTCGACATCATGGCGATGGACTACTACCGCAGCGGGACGGACTACGGCAACGCCGCCGTGCAGGCCGCCCAGTCGCTGTTCGGCCAGCTCAAGGCGCTCTACCCGGCGAAGACCGACGCCCGGCTGTGGGCCATGGTCGGGGTCACCCCGATGATCGGCGAGAACGACGACCACCAGGTCTACAACCAAGCCGCCGCCCAGCAGTTGGTGACCTTCGCCCAGCAGAACCATCTCGGCCTGCTGGCCTTCTGGGACGCCACCCGGGACGCCAACGCCTGCACCGGCGGCTCGCTCTCCAAGTGCACCAACATCCCGCAGCAGCCGTACGAGTTCGCCAAGATCTTCGGCCGGTACGCGGGCTGAACCGCAGCTCTTCCGGGGCGCCGGCGGCTCCGGGGCGCCGGCGGACGACATCGAGCCGCCGATCCGCCCGCTCTCCGCCGTCAACCCGCTCCCCGACGACTTCGGCTGCATCATCCGCCTGAACGACGAGCCGGACTTCGGCGGGGACGAGCAGGAGCTCGTCGGCGTCGGCAAGCACGAGCTCGACGGCCGCCGGGTCGGCTCCCTCACCTCCGACTGCGGCTGACCGTCCGGCCGGCCACCCGGCTGACCGGGCGGCTGACCACCCGGGGGAAATTGACATCTCATCGTCCCGGACCGTCGGCTACTGTCCCTCCCACCTGTACGGCACGAGGGGGCGGACATGACGGTCCGGGACGACCACGACCAGCTGAGCACCATCCATCCGACGAGCGGCACCGCGTGCGCCGACAGCCTCAGCACGGCCGAACTCGACGCCTTCAGCCGCACCCTCGGCCGCCTGCGAGCGCTCCCTCCGCACGATCACACCCGGCTGCACGCCGAGCGGCAGCTCACCTCCTTCGTGATGGAGAGCCGCAAGCGCCGCCGCCAGGAGGCCCGGCAGATCCTCCGCGAGCAGGACGACGAACTGCTCGCCGCCACCGCGACCGGCGCCCGGGACCGCCGCGAGGACGCCCCGCTCGCCCTGGCGGGCGGGCCCGTCGGCGAGCTGCGGGTCCCCCGCAAGTGCTATGTCTGCAAGGAGACTTATCGCCAGGTCGACGGCTTCTACCACATGCTCTGCCCGGACTGCTCGGTCGACAACACCGCACGCCGGAGCCTGCGCACCGACCTGCGCGGACGCCGCGCGCTGCTCACCGGCGGGCGGGTCAAGATCGGCTTCCAGCTCGCCCTGATGATGCTGAGGGACGGCGCCGAGCTGATCGTCACCAGCCGCTTCCCGCAGGACACCGTCCGCCGATTCCGCGCCGCCGAGGGCAGCGAGCAGTGGTGGGAGCGGCTCACCGTGGTCGGCATCGACCTCCGCGACCCGCGCCAAGTCCTGGGCCTCACCGAGCGGTTGCGCACCGACGGGCGGCCGCTCGACATCCTCGTCAACAACGCCGCGCAAACCCTCCGCCGCCCGCCCGAGTCGTACGCGCTGCTGGCGGCCGGCGAGCGGGACGCCCTGCCCGCCGCCGACCGCCGGGCGATCGAGCACGCCCCCGGGTTCCGGCCACTCACCGGGCTGCCCCAACTCCTCTCGGGCGTGGGCTCCCTGCTCGACCTGACCGACGAGGCCGGACTGCTGCCCGACCTCGCCCCCGCCAACTCCTGGTCCGCCACCCTCGGTTCGCTCGACCCGGCCGAGATCCTGGAGACCCAGCTGGTCAACGCCCTCGCCCCGGCGCTGCTCTGCGACCGCCTGCTGCCCCTGCTGCTGGCCTCCCCGCACCCCACCCGCTACATCGTCAACGTCACGGCGGTGGAGGGCCGGTTCGCGGTCCGCAACAAGACCGCCCGGCACCCGCACACCAACATGGCGAAGGCCGCGCTCAACATGCTCACCCGCACCAGCGCGGCCCAACTCGCCCCGCAGGGCGTGCACATGTGCGCCGTCGACACCGGCTGGATCACCGACGAGAACCCGGCGCCCAAGAAGGCCCGGATCGCCGCCCGCGGCTTCCGCACCCCCCTGGACATCGTCGACGGTGCGGCCCGGGTCTACGACCCGATCGTCCGGGGCGAGGCCGGGCACCCGGTGTCGGGGGTGTTCCTCAAGGACTACCGGGAGGCGGAGTGGTGACCGCTCAGGTGTCGTAGCAGCCACACCAGGGGGCGTGGAAGCCCAAGCCGTCCGGGTGGAGCTCGGCGGTGAAGCGGTATTCCTCGGCGCCCTCCGCTTCCTCCCCGTCCTCCTCGTCGCCGGGCTCGTCCTCCTCCTCGATGACGAGCCCGGACAGCTCACCGTCGAAGCGGACTTCGAGCGGGGCGATCGCGATGTCCCCGTCCTCCCGGCCGGGCAGGGCGGCGAGCCGCTCCTCCGGCAACGACCGGACCTCCGGCCCCGCACCGGAGGGAAGAACCGGCCGCCCCGTCAACGGCCGGGGGTGCGGGTGCGGCCCTCCGGCTCGCGCCGGATCGGAATCAGGTCGGGCACGCTCACGGCCGGACCGTACGGGTGACCTGCGACAACGGCCCGACCGGGGCCTCGCCCCCCGGCGGTCCGTACGGCGCGCTCAGCGCCCGGTGGGCAGGTTGGCACCGCCGGTGCAGTCGAAGACGACGCCCGTCACGAAGGTGTTGGCCGCGAGCATGTGGATCGCCCGGGCGACGTCCTCGGCGCGACCGACCCGGCCGACCGGGGTGGTGGCGGCCAGGCCCTCGAAGAGCGCGGTGCGCTGCTCGGCCGGGACGCGGTCCCACCACGGGGTGTCGATGACGCCGGGCGACACGGCGTTGACCCGCAGCGGGGCCAGCTCGACGGCCAGCGGCGGGACCATCGCCTCCAGCGCGCCGTTGATGGCGGCCAGCCCGGCGGTGCCCGGGATCGCGGCGCGGGCGGACGCGGCGGTGATCAGGGTGACCGAACCGTCCGCGCGCAGGTGCGGCAGCGCGGCCTGCAGGACGCGGACCTGCGGCCAGAACTTGGCGTCGAAGCCGGTCGCGAGCTCGGCCAGGTCCAGCTGGGCGAACGGGCCGCTGCCGGCCGCGCCGCTGACCGCGACGACCAGGTGGTCCACGGTGCCCTCCTCGGCGAAGAAGGCGGAGACCGCGGCGGGATCGGCGGCGTCCAGCTCCCGGCCGGTGGTCTTGCCGCCGATCCGGGCGACGGCCGCGTCCAGCCGCTCGCGGTCACGACCGGTGACCACGACCTCGGCGCCGTCCGCCGCGAAGGCGGTGGCGGCCGCCTCACCGATGCCCGAGCTGCCGCCCATCACGACGACGCGCTGTCCGGCGAAGAGGTCTGACGCAGTGCTCATGGTGGGGCCTTTCAGATTGTCGAGACCGTTGGTTCCGGCAATGATATTTGTCGAGACTGCTAGTCTTGTCAAGCGGGGGCCAGGAACCGGGCGAGAGAAGAGGGCGACCATGAGCGAGACCGAACCCCGGACGGCACAGACGGAACAGGCGGACCTGGAGGCCGAGCAGGCCCCGTCCACCCCTCCGTCCACACGCCCGCACACCGGGCGCCGCCGCAACGAGGCCGCGCACCGGGCGATCCTCGACGCCGCCCTGCAGCTGCTCGCCGACTCGGACGGCACCCCCGTCACCATCGACGCCATCGCCCGCACGGCCGGCGTCGGCAAGCAGACGGTCTACCGGTGGTGGCCGTCCAAGGGCGCCGTCCTGCTCGACGCCCTCGCCGACCGCGCCGACCAGGACGTCCACGGCCCCGACACCGGCACCCTCCGCACCGACCTGCGGGCCTTCGTCGCCACCACCTTCGACGCCGCCCAGCGCAGCACCACCGCCTCGGCACTGCGCACCCTCGCCCGCGAAGCCGCCCGCGACCCCCACCTCGCCGACCTGATGCGGACCTTCACCGCCGCCCGCCGCACCGCGCTGCGCGAACTCCTCTCCCGAGGCCTCGAACGCGGCGAACTGGCCGCGGACGCCGACCTCGACCTGATCGTCGACCAGGTCTACGGAGTCTTCTGGTACCGCTTCCTCCTCGGCCACGCCCCCCTCGACCCCACCACCGCGGAACGCCTCGCCGACACCCTCCTCACCACCAACGCCCCCACCTGAGCCCTCTCGCGCAGGAAGTCGACCCACCCGATTTCCCGCGCCGCAGAGCCGGCGCGCGCCGAGTATGACGACCGGTCTACGGATTCCGGGGGCGCAACCCGCACCACCGCGCACCAGAAGTCGACCAGGCCGACTTCTCGCGCAACGACGCACGCCTCGCCCGCCCCGACTATGCCGACCGGTCTACAGAATCCCCTGAGGCAGCGAACCACCCTGCACAGAAAGTCGGCCCACCCGACTTCCCGCGCGGCGGTCCGCAGGCCACTCTCTGGAATACGAAGACCGGTCTACAGATTCACCCCGGGCCAGGCCGGGCACCGGAAGTCGCCCTGGGCGCCGGCTTCTCGCCCCGCGGGGCGCAGGGGTGAATATGAAGACCGGTCTACATACTTCCTCTACTCGGGCAGCAGGGCGCGCGAGAAGTCGGCCAGGCCGACTTCTCGCGCGGGTTGACGGTCTGGCGAGGGGAAGGAATATGACGATCGGTCTACATATTCTGCTGCTCCGGGGCTGTTGGCGGTGGGCCGTGCGGCCGGGTGGGGTGTCAGGGCTTGGTGCCGAGGCCGAAGGAGGAGGTCAGCAGGCCGAGGGCGTAGGGGGTTTCGGCGCCGTTGAGTGCGGTGGGGTCGACCGAGTAGACGACCGTCCGGGAGAGGTCGCGGGTGGCGAAGACGCCGCTGGTGGAACCGGGCCGGGAGCCGGTCTTGCCCCAGGCCACGATGCCGCCCGCCGCGAGGCGTTCGAGGCCCGTGCTCATGCACGCGGTGTTGCCCGGGCAGTGGCTGTTACCCGGCTGGACGGGCACGTCCGGGACGGTGAAGAGCTTCTCCTGCTGGGTCGGCGGGAGGAGGCGGCCCCGGAACAGGGCGGCCATGAAGCGCTCCAGGTCGGGGGCGCTGGAGATCATGCCGCCCTCCGCCCAGGGCCACGGGCTCTGCTCGACGACGTCCACCCGGTGCGAGCCGCCGTCGGCGTCGGGGACGGTCAGGTACGGGTGGGTGGCGGGGTGCCGCAGCTCGGGGTCGTCGGCGTCCGGGAGGGAGGTGTCGTGCAGGCCGAGCGGGCGGATGATCCGCTCGCGCAGTTCGTCGGCGTAGCCGTGGCCGGTGACCGCCTCGACGACCAGCCCGGCGACGAAGGTGTTCATGCCGTTGTACTCCTAGGCGGTGCCGGGGGTGAAGGCCGGCGACTGGCCGTCCATCGTCGCGACGATCTCCTCGGGGGTGGGCGCGTCGAGCGCGTGCTCGGCGAACCAGCCGGTGGTGCCGTCGCCCCAGAACGCGTTGGAGCCGCCCGGCAGTCCGCTGGTGTGGTTGAGCAGTTGGCCCACGGTGACGTCCGGGAAGGGGAAGTCCGGGAGGTACCGCCGCACGCTGCCGTCGAGGTCGATCCGGCCCTCGGCGGCGAGTTGCAGGACGACGGTGGCGGTGAAGACCTTCGAGATCGACCCGACCCGGAACCTGCCGCGCGCGTCCACGCCCGTCCCGTCCTCCGCCGAGGTGCCCTCGAACCTCCCGGTGGAGCCGGTGACCCGGACGAAGGCGGCGGAGACCTCGGCGGCGGGCCGGCGGGCGAGGGCGGCCCGGATCGCCGTCGGGGACACCGGCGGCAGCACGGCCGCACCCGTCGGCGTCGCGGTGGAAGGCGTCGCACCCGAGGGGCTGGTGGCGCCGGGCGTCGTGGCGAGGGCGGGCGTGCCGACCCCGGCCGTCAGCGCGGCCGCGAGGGCTCCGGCGGCGGCCATGACGGCCCAACGGGTGCGGTGGGTGTGCGCGTTCACGTGCGGTCGGCTCCAGACTGCTCGTCGTCCTGGCCGGAGGTTCCCGGCCCGGACGACGAGTCTTCCGACACCGCCCGCCCGGGGCATCAGGGGCGGGCCACCGCCGCTCCCTGATCCTGCGTCAGGGTTCACCCGGAGTCGGCCCGTCCCCGGACCCGGCCTCGCTGGAAGCGGCTTGCCGGGCTCGTCGCACAGGAAGTCGGCCGGGCCGACTTCCTACGCGCGCGGCTCGGCCAGCAGGCTGACGTACGAGCGGTCCGGGCGGTCCGGGCGCAGCTGTTCCAGCCGGGTGGTGACGGTGAAGCCGGCCCCGTCCAGCAGGTCGGCCAGGCGGTCGGCCGGGAGCAGGTACGAGCCGAACGAGACCGGGTGGCCGTAGGCCGTCGCCGGGTGCAGCCGGGCGTCGCCGGCGTGGCCGCCGAGGAGGAGCAGGCCACCGGGGGCGAGCACGCGGTGGAACTCGGCGAACAGCGCGGGCAGCAGCTCGGGCGGGGTGTGGTGGACGGAGTACCAGGCGAGGATGCCGCCGAGGGTGCCGTCGGGGAGGTCGAGGGCGCTCATCGTGCCCCGGTGGAAGCGGAGTCGGGGGTACGCGCGGCGGGCCAGCGCGACCATCTCGCCGGACACGTCGACACCGAAGGCCGACAGCCCCAGCCCGGCCAGGTACGCCGTCACCCGGCCCGGCCCGCAGCCGAGGTCCGCGACCGGACCGCCGCCCGCCGCCCGGACCAGCTCGGCGAAGGCGGCCAGCATCGCCCTGGACACCGGGTCCATGCCCTCGGGCGGGACGACCCGGTGGAGGTAGTCGGCGGCGACGGTGTCGGACGACTCCCGGACGGCGGCGAGGTGCGCGGGCTCGGTCACCGCGCCACTCTAGAGCGCAGACGCCGGCGCCTTGCCGGCCACCTCGGAGGCCGCCTTGGACGCCGTCTTGGACGCCGTCTTGGACGCCGCCCTGGACACCGCCTTGGCGGCCCGTTCGGCGAACACCTTCTCCCACCGGTCGGCGGTCTGCTTCATCATCCGCTTGCGGTCCCGCGCGGAGAGCCGGTCGAGGTGGAGCCCGCCGTCGAGGTGGTCGGTCTCGTGCTGGAGGCAGCGGGCGAAGTACCCGGTGCCCTCGATGGTGAGGGGCTCGCCGTCTGGTCGACGCCGTGCACGACGGCGCGGGCCGGCCGCGCGAGCCGGGTGCTCGCGCCGGGCACGGACAGGCAGCCCTCGCTCTCCTCGATCAGGCGCCGGCCGGGCTCCTGCTCCTCCACCACCGGGTTGAGCACGTGTCCGACGTGCCGGACGCCGTCCTCGTCGGTGCAGTCGTAGACGAACAGGCGCAGGTCCACGTCGACCTGGTGGGCGGCGAGGCCGCAGCCGTCGGCGACGTCCATGGTGGCGAACATGTCGTCGATCAGCCGGGCCAGGCGCTCGCTGCCGAAGTCGTCCTCGGTCGCCGGGCGGTAGCTGCGGCGCAGGATCTCCTCCCCCACCTCGGTGATCCGCAGGACGGTCGGACGGTCGCGCAGCTCGGACACGGACGCGGCGAGCGCCCCTCAGGCCGCCCGGCGCCAGGACTGCCGGGCCACCGCCCGTACCACCGGCCCGACCAGCAGGCCC
Organism: Kitasatospora sp. NPDC093550; assembly: GCF_044764985.1. Taxonomy (NCBI): domain Bacteria; kingdom Bacillati; phylum Actinomycetota; class Actinomycetes; order Kitasatosporales; family Streptomycetaceae; genus Kitasatospora; species Kitasatospora sp. NPDC093550. Next base: position 102,201 of record NZ_JBIWJF010000016.1, on the reverse strand, counting down.
ACCGCCGCGCCCAGGACGACCCCCTGCACCCCGTCCCAGACGTCCTGCACGTCGCAGCTGCGCCCGATCGCCGGCAGCGCGTAGTGCACGGCCGACACCGCGAACGGCAGCGCCGCCGCCGCGAGCAGCGCGATGGCCGCCCGCCGCCTGGTCCCCGCCAGCGCGGCCGCGAACCCGACCGGGGCGTAGGTCGCCAGCTTGAGCTCGATGTGCCGGACGTGCAGCAGCTCGTACGGCGACCGCGGCCGCCCTCCGGCGACGGTGCAGTGCCGGACGGCGTCCTCGGAGAGTCGGAACGCCTCCGGCAGCAGGGTGGCCACCACCACCCCGCCGAGCCCGAGCAGCAGGACGAAACCCACCGCCCAATGGGCCTGCAGCCACCGCCCCACCGGCCGGTTCAACAGGGCCGCGGGCGCCAGCGAGAGCAGCAGCCCGGGCCAGAACATCGGCATCGCGCCGAGCACCGCACTGATCACTTCTCAACGGACGCCGCAGACACCCGCCCGGTTCTGATCGAATCCGACCGATTCGCGTGACTCGCGTCCGCCCGATGCGCCCCCGCTCGCGTCCGACCGGATCACCCGACCGCCATCACCGCGCGACCGGACCCCGTCAGTGCGGGATGGAGGCGATCAGCTCGTGCGCCCCCTGCCGCTTGAGCGCCAGGGCCACCGAGGTCCCCAGGTCCTCCGGGCTGAGCGCGCCCGCCCACTCGTGGGCGTCCAGCACCCGCTTGCCGTCCGGGGTGAAGACCCGGCCGCGCAGCGAGAGGCGGCCGTCCGCCTCGGCCTTGGCGTACCCGGCGATCGGACTGTTGCAGTGGCCCTGCAGCACGTGCAGGCACATCCGCTCGGCCGCCGCCTCGCGCCAGGTGTCCCGGTGGCCGAGCGTGGTGACGGCCTCGATGGTCGCGGCGTCGTCCTCGCGGCACTGCAGGACGAGGATCCCGGCGCCGATCGGCGGGCACATCGCCTCGATGCCGAGGACCTCGGTGATCCGCGCCTGCTCGCCGATCCGTTCCAGGCCGGAGACGGCGAGCAGCAGCGCGTCCACCGTCCCGGCCTCCAGCTTGGCGAGCCGGCTGTTGGCGTTGCCCCGGATCGGCACGCACTCCAGGTGCGGGTGGGTGGCGGCGAGCTGCGCGGTGCGGCGGACGGAGGAGGTGCCGATCCGGGTGCCGGGCGGGAGCTCGGCCAGGGTCAGGCCGCCGGGGTGGACGAGGGCGTCGCGGATGTCGTCCCGGCGCAGGTAGGCGGCGAAGACGGTACCGGCGGGCAGCGGGCGGTCGGCGGGCACGTCCTTCAGGCAGTGCACGGCGACGTCGGCCTCCCCGGCGAGCAGCGCGGCGTCGACCTCCTTGGTGAACGCGCCCTTGCCGCCCAGGTGGGCGAGGTCGCCGGTCCAGCGGTCGCCCGAGGTGGTGACCGGGACCACCTCGGTGCGCAGGCCCGGGCGCAGGACGGCGAGTTCGGCACGGACCCGCTCGACCTGGGCGAGCGCCATGGGCGAGGAGCGGGAGACGATGCGGATCAGCTCAGCGGTGGACATGGCGCGATGATAGGCCTTCGAACACCGGCCGTTGACGCCACGTCAGCCGTTCGGCGGGCAACGGGAGCGCATCGGGCGCCCAACGACACCGCCGGGACGGAACCGCCCCACGCCCCTCCCCCGCCGTGCAGCACCCCCGCGCCCAGGAGCCGGGCCGCCGAGCGCACGGCCCCGGCCCGCGTCAACTCGCCCCACACGTCGGCCAGTTCGCATGACAATCATCCATCTCACTCATTAGAGCGAACTCCCGGTCGAATCCACCGTTTTGCCGGCCCATGGGGCAACATCTGCATGTCCGCGCCCGAACGAAGGAACCACCCGGGGCGCGGCGTCCCCCGGCATGACGAAGACAATTGGACAGGCCCGTGACCACCACCGCCCCCGTGTGGGACTGCCCCTTCCACCACACCGACGGCCTGGAGTTCGACCCCCTCCTCAGGCGGTTGCTCACCGAGGCCCCGGTCGCCCGGATCCGGCTCCCGCATGGCGAGGGCGAGGCCTGGCTGGCCACCCGCTACGAGGACGTCCGAGTGGTCACCACCGACCGCCGGTTCAGCCGCGCCGCGGGCATCGGCCGCGATCTGCCGCGGATGACGCCCGCCCCGATCGCCCAGGCCGAGGCGATCAACCTGATGGACCCGCCCGGCCACAACCGGCTGCGCCGGCTGGTCGCCCAGGGCTTCACCAACCGCCAGGTCGAGCGGCTGCGCCCGACCACCCAGCGGACCGTCGACGGCTACTACGACGAGATGGCCGAGCACGGTGCCCCCGCCGACCTGATGCGCTTCCTGGCCGACCGGCTCCCGCTGACCACCATCTGCGAGCTGCTCGACATCCCCGAGGCCGACCGCCCCGAACTGCGCGGCCACGCCGTCGCGATGATGCGGATGGGCCCGGACAGCCGGGTGAGCCAGGAGGCCGCCAAGGCCGCGCTGCGCGGCTACTTCACCGAGCTGACCGCCGCCCGCCGGGCCCGCCCCGGCGAGGACCTGATCAGCGCGCTCGCCACCGCCCGCGACGGCGACGAGCTGCTGGACGCCGACGAGCTGACGGTCATGGCGATGGTCCTGCTGGTCACCGGCCACGACACCAGCACCTACCAGCTCGGCAACATCACCTACACCCTGCTCACCCACCCCGAGCAGCTCGCCGAGCTCCGCGCGCAGCCCGACATGCTGCCGCGGGCCCTGGAGGAGCTGCTGCGCTTCATCCCGTTCCGCCAGGGCGTCGGCATCGCCCGGGTGGCCACCGAGGACGTCGAGCTGGGCGGCACGCTGATCCGGGCCGGCGAGGCGGTGCACGTCTCCTACCTGGCCGCCAACCGGGACCCGTCGGTGTACGAGCGCCCCGACGAGCTGGACCTCGACCGCGGCGCGCCCACCCACATGGCCTTCGGGTACGGCCAGCACCACTGCCTCGGCTCGCACCTGGCCCGGATGGAGCTGCAGGTCGCCATCGGCACCCTGCTGCGGCGCTTCCCCGAGCTGCGGCTGGCCGTCGACCCCGCCGAACTCGACTGGAACTCCGGCTCGATCTGGCGCTTCCCGCGCGCCCTGCCGGTGGCCTGGTAGCCCCCTCCCCACCACCCCACCGTTCCCGCACCGGGGAGACCCTCACCCATGGCCACACTCTGCCGCCCCGCCATCGCCGTGCCCGAGCACGTCATCACCCTCGACGAGACCCTCGACCTGGCCCGCACCCTGCACGCCGGCCACCCCCAACTCGGCCTGGCCCTGCGGCTGATCGAGAACACCGGGGTGCGGACCCGGCACCTGGTCCAGCCGATCGAGCGGACCCTCACCCACCCGGGCTTCACCGTCCGCAACGAGGTGTACGAGCGCGAGGCCAAGCGGCGCGTCCCCGAGGTGGTCGAACGCGCCCTCGCCCACGCCGAGTTGACCGCCCGGGACATCGACCTGATGGTCTACGTGTCGTGCACCGGCTTCATGATGCCGTCGATGACCGCCTGGCTGATCAACACCATGGGGTTCCGCTCCGACACCCGCCAGGTGCCGATCGCCCAGCTCGGCTGCGCGGCCGGCGGCGCCGCCGTCAACCGCGCGCACGACTTCTGCCGTGCCTACCCGGGCGCCAACGTGCTCATCGTCGCCTGCGAGTTCTGCTCGCTCTGCTACCAGCCGACCGACCTCTCCGTCGGCTCGCTGCTCTCCAACGGGCTGTTCGGCGACGCGGTGGCCGCCGTGGTGATGCGCGGCCGCGGCGGGCGCGGCGTGCAGATCGAGCGCAACGGCTCGCACCTCGTCCCGGGCACCGAGAACTGGATCTCGTACGGGGTGAAGGACACCGGCTTCCACTTCCAGCTGGACAAACGGGTGCCCGGCACGATGGAGCTGCTCGCGCCCGCGCTGCGCGGCCTGGCCGGCGAGCACGGCTGGGACGTCTCCGGGCTCGGCTTCTACATCGTGCACGCCGGCGGCCCGCGGATCCTGGACGACCTGTGCCGCTTCCTCCACCTGGAGCCGGCCGCCTTCCGCTACAGCCGTGCGACGCTCACCGAACGCGGCAACATCGCCAGCGCCGTGGTCTTCGACGCCCTCGCCCGGCTGTTCGCCGACGGCGGTGTGCCCGAGGGCACCTCCGGACTGATCGCCGGCTTCGGCCCGGGCATCACCGCCGAGATCTCGCTGGGGAGTTGGGTCGGCGCACCGGCGGCGCCGCACCCGCGCCGGCCGCGCGCCATCTCCACCTCCGACATCGCCCTCGTCCATCCGACCGCCCCCCGCCGTTTCCCGGCCGGCACTACGATCACCGAATGACCGATACCACGGACCGCACCGACACCTCTGCCAGAGCCGCCGAACTCGCCGCCCGCTTCCCCGCGTTGCACGCGCCGCAGTACTGGAGCTGGGGACGGTACGACGCGCAGTTCTCCACCGAGCTGCCGCCGGACGCACTGGTCACCAACATCCACCTGGTCGGCTTCGCGGACGGCGACGTGGTGCTCTGCCGGGACGACCGGGACCACTGGTTCCTCCCCGGCGGCACCCGGGAGCAGGACGAGAGCGTCGCCCTCTGCCTGGAGCGCGAGCTGCGCGAGGAGGCGGGCGCCCGACTGCTCGGCGAGCCGGGCTGGCTGGGCGCGCACCGCTGCCGCACGGACGACCCGGTGCCGTACCGGCCGTGGCAGCCGCACCCGGAGAAGGCCTGGCTGTGGGGCTGGGGCGAGGTCGCGCTGGACTCCTCGCCGACCAACCCGGAGGACGGCGAGCAGGTGGTCGAGGTCCGCGCCGTCCCGGCCGCCGAGGCGCGACGGCTGCTGCTGACCGGGCACGACGCCTGGTGGGGCGAGCTGATCGACCTGGCCGTGGAGCTCCGGCGGAGGGCTCTTCTCGGCTGAACATTCCGAGCCGGGCCGAAGATCACTGGGATGGCCGAACAACAGGGAGCAATGTCCTTTTTGCGATGATATGACTCAGCCATGGACACCACTCTCCTGGCTGACACCGACTACCCCCTGCTCAACATCTTCTGGACGATGTTGGAGCTGTTCCTCTGGGTGCTCTGGTTCTTCCTGCTGTTCAAGATCATCACGGACATCTTCCGCAGCCACGACCTCAGTGGCTGGGGCAAGGCCGGCTGGCTGGTCCTGGTGATCCTCCTGCCCCTGATCGGCGTCCTGGTCTACCTGATCGCCCGGGGGCAGTCGATGACCAAGCGCGACATCGAACAGGCCCAGGAGACCCAGGCCGCGTTCAAGTCCTACATCCGGGACGCGGCCGCGTCCGGACCGGACGGCGGCGGCGGCCGCAGCCACGTCGACGACCTGGCGAAACTGGCGGACCTGAAGGACAAGGGCGCCATCACCGAGGAGGAGTACCAACAGGCCAAGGCCAAGATCCTGGCCTGACCGCCCGACGGGCGCGACACGGCCCGGGTCCGGTGGACGCCTCGCGCGTCCACCGGACCCGGGCCGTGGTCCCGTCCCGCGCCGGACTCAGCGGCGTCCGGAGCGCCGGTCGCCCGAGCCGGCGTCGCCGCCACCGGCCAGGCCGGCCCGGCGCAGCGCGTCCGCCATGGCGCTGTTCGCCAGCGGCGCGCTGGCGCCCCGGTCACCCCGGTCGCGGCCGCCCTGGCCGCCCTGACCGCCGCGCCGGTCCTGACCGCCGCGGCCGCCCTGGCCACCCTGGCCGCCCTGGCTCCCGCGCCGCTCCTGGCGCGGCGGGCGGGCCTGGCGCTCGCCCTGGCCGCCGCGCTCGCCGCCCTGGCCGCCGCGCTCGCGACCGACCTCGTCGTCCAGCCGCAGGGTGAGCCCGATCCGCTTGCGGGGCACGTCCACCGTGAGCACCCGGACCTTGACGATGTCGCCGGGCTTGACCACCTCGCGCGGGTCCTTGACGAAGGTCCGGGACAGCGCCGAGACGTGCACCAGGCCGTCCTGGTGGACGCCCACGTCCACGAAGGCCCCGAAGGCGGCGACATTGGTGACCACGCCCTCCAGCACCATGCCGACCTCCAGGTCGCCGATCTTGTCGACGCCCTCCTTGAAGGTCGCGGTGCGGAACGCGGGGCGCGGGTCGCGGCCGGGCTTGTCCAGCTCGCCGAGGATGTCGGTGACGGTCGGGACGCCGAAGGTGTCGTCGGCGAAGTCGGCGGGCCTCAGCGCCCGCAGCGCGGCGCCGTTGCCGATCAGCTCGCGCAGCTCCCCGCCGGTCGCGGCCAGGATGCGGCGCACCACCGGGTAGGCCTCGGGATGCACGCTGGAGGCGTCCAGCGGGTCCTCGCCGCCGGGGATGCGCAGGAAGCCCGCGCACTGCTCGAAGGCCTTGGGGCCGAGCCGGGCCACGTCCTTGAGCTGCTTGCGGGTGCGGAACGGGCCGTTGGCGTCGCGGTGGGCGACGATGTTGTCGGCCAGCGTGCCGGTGATGCCGGAGACCCGGGTGAGCAGCGGCGCCGAGGCGGTGTTGACGTCCACGCCGACGGCGTTGACGCAGTCCTCGACCACGGCGTCGAGCGAGCGGGAGAGCTTCACCTCGCTCAGGTCGTGCTGGTACTGGCCGACCCCGATGGACTTGGGGTCGATCTTGACCAGCTCGGCCAGCGGGTCCTGCAGCCGGCGGGCGATCGAGACCGCGCCGCGGATCGACACGTCCAGGTCCGGCAGCTCCTGCGAGGCGAAGGCGGAGGCCGAGTAGACCGAGGCGCCGGCCTCGCTGACCATCGCCTTGGTGAGCTTCAGCTCCGGGTGGCGCTTGATCAGGTCCTCGGCGAGCTTGTCGGTCTCCCGGGAGGCGGTGCCGTTGCCGATCGCGACCAGGTCGACGTCGTGCTTCTTCGCCAGGGCGGCCAGGGTGTGCAGGGCCGCGTCCCACTTGTTGGCGGGCTGGTGCGGGTAGATCGTGTCGTACGCGACGACCTTGCCGGTGGCGTCCACCACGGCGACCTTCACCCCGGTGCGGAAGCCCGGGTCCAGGCCCATGGTGGCGCGGGTGCCGGCCGGGGCGGCGAGCAGCAGGTCGCGCAGGTTGGCGGCGAAGACCCGCACCGCCTCCTCCTCGGCCTCGGCGCGCAGCCGGGCCCGCAGGTCGATGCCGAGCCGGACCAGGATCCGGGTCCGCCAGGCCCAACGGACGGTGTCGCCGAGCCACTTGTCGGCCGGGCGGCCGCGGTCGGCGATGCCGAAGCGGGCGGCGATCCGCTGCTCGTAGTCGTTCTCCCCGGGCAGGTCCCCCTCGGATTCGCCGTCGTAGGGCGAGAGTTCGAGGTCGAGCACCTCCTCCTTCTCGCCGCGCAGCATCGCCAGGATGCGGTGCGAGGGGAGCTTGGTGTACGGCTCGGCGAAGTCGAAGTAGTCGGCGAACTTGGCGCCGTCCTGCTCCTTGCCCTCGCGGACGGTGGCGACCAGCCGGCCGCGGCTCCACATCCGCTCGCGCAGCGAGCCGACCAGGTCGGCGTCCTCGCCGAAGCGCTCGACCAGGATCGACCGGGCGCCCTCCAGCGCCGCGGCGCCGTCCGCCACCGACTCGTTGAGGTACTGCGCGGCCAGCGCCGCCGGGTCCTGGGTCGGGTCGGCGAGCAGGGCGTCGGCCAGCGGCTCCAGCCCGGCCTCGCGGGCGATCTGCGCCTTGGTGCGCCGCTTCGGCTTGAACGGCAGGTAGATGTCCTCCAGGCGGGCCTTCGAATCGGCCGCCAGCACCCGGGCGCGCAGCGCGTCGTCCAGCTTGCCCTGGGACTCGATGGACTCCAGGACGGCCGCCCGGCGCTCCTCCAGCTCGCGCAGGTAGCGCAGCCGTTCCTCCAGGGCGCGCAGCTGGGCGTCGTCGAGGGAGCCGGTGACCTCCTTGCGGTAGCGGGCCACGAAGGGGACGGTCGCACCGCCGTCGAGCAGGTCGACGGCCGCCTTCACCTGCCCCTCGCGGACGCCCAGTTCCTCGGCGATCTTGCGCTCGATCGCCTGCTGGGCCTGCCGGGCCACCTGTTCGACTGGCGTGGTCACGAAGCCGGTCACCTTCTCCTTCAGTGCGTTCGCCGTACGCCCTGCATTCTGGCAGGTGCCGACGACGGCGCCCGGCCGCACCCGTGGCGGCCGGGCGTGGCGGCCTGGCGTGGCGGCCGGGCGCGGTGTGCCCGGGCGGCGGTCCCGGGCGGGCCGGGGGCGGACTCCCTGCGGAGTCCGGGAGGAAGCCGTGGGGAAGCCGGGGGAAGCCGGGCGGTCTCGCGGCGGAGTCGGCGCGGCCCCACGAAGGCTCAAGCGATGCCCGGTTACGGCTTCCTAGGCTGGCGGGCATGGACACTCTGGACGCTGCCGCCGAGCTGGAGCGGCTCGCCGCCGCCAAGTACCTGCTGTTCACCACCCACCGGAAGAACGGCACCCCGGTGGCCACCCCGGTCTGGGTCGCGCGGGACGGCGACGCGCTGGTCTTCACCACCGTGACGAAGACCGGCAAGGTCAAGCGCCTGCGCAACCGCGCGGACGTGCTGGTCGGCCCGAGCGACATCCGCGGCAACCTGCTCGGCGCGCAGGTCCCGGCCACCGCCGTCCTCGACCCGGACCGGGCGCCCGCCTACCGCAGGCTGCTGCGGCGCAAGTACGGGCTGCTGTGCGCGATCGCGCTGACCGCGAACGTGCTGCGGTTCGGCAAGGGCGGCACGATCGGGGTGCGGGTCACCATCGGGGCGCGGGTCTCGCCGGCGTGAGCGACCACCGGGCGCGGGTCACTCCAGCGTGAGCGACGCGCTGGGCCGGCCGTCGGCGGCCAGGTCGATCACCTTCGTCAGGCTGCCGCTCGTCAACCGGATCCGGTCCGGACCGTCCCAGACGGCGACGACCTCGTCGCCGTACCGGAAGCCCGCGTAGGCGATCTGCCAGCGGCGGGTGGCCAGGCCGGTGCCCTGGTCGACGAAGACCCACTGGGCGGTGCTGAGCATCCCCGGTTCCTCCTGCCGGACGATCCGCCGGTCGGAGCGGTCGGGTGCGCGCTGCGCCCCGGTGTCGTACGGGGCATCGAGGAGGATCCACAGCGGCACCGTCGCCGCGGCCGCCAGCAGCACGCCGATGCCCAGGGCCACCCGGATCCAGGCCCGCCAGGTGACGCAGTACAGCACCACCAGCAGCAGCGGCAGCGCGGCGGTGCCCAGCAGCAGCGGCCGGTCGAACCAGTCCCGCAGCACCAGCAGGCCGCCCGGGCGCTCGCCGTACCACCCGGCCGCGCCCAGCAGCACGAGCAGCGCGAGCGCCGCCAGGGCCGCGCGCAGGGCCCGGCGTTCTCCCGCGGTCCGCCGACTGATCACCATGTCGTCAGCATAGGAGTCGGCACAGTTCCGGAATACGGCTGAACGGAAACGACCGGCGCTGTACGCTGCCGGGCATGTGCGCTGCCGCCCGGATGCACCCCAACGAGCCGGTGGTCGACGCGGCCCTGGTGAGACGTCTGATAGCCGCGCAGTTCCCGCAGTGGGAGCGCCTCCCGATCACCCCGGTCGGCTCCGCCGGGACGGACAACGCGATGTTCCGCCTCGGGCCCGAACTCGCCGTCCGGCTGCCCCGGACGGCGTGGGCGGCCGGGGGCGTCCGCCGGGAACACCAGTGGCTGCCCCGCCTGGCACCGCGGCTGCCGCTGCCGGTCCCCGCCCCGCTCGCCCTCGGCCGGCCCGCCGCCGGCTACGCCTGGGAGTGGTCGGTGCTGCGCTGGATCGACGGCGCCAACCCGGCGGTCGGCGCCCTGGCCGCGCCCGGCGCACTGGCCCGCGACCTGGCCGGCTTCGTCAGCGCCCTGCGCGCCGCCGACCCGACCGACGCGCCGGCCGGCCACCGCAGCGTCCCGCTCGCCTCCCGGGACGGCGCGACCCGCGCGGCCATCGCCCAGCTGGCCGGCTCGATCGACACCGCCGCGGCAACCGCCCTGTGGGACAAAGCACTTCGCCTCCCCGACTACGCCGGACCGCCGGTCTGGATGCACGGCGACCTCACCCCCGGCAACCTGCTGCTCTCCCGCACCGGGCGGATCGCCGGCGTCATCGACTTCGCCCTGATGGGAGTCGGCGACCCGACCGCCGATCTGATCGCCGCCTGGAACCTGCTGCCCGCCGCCACCCGCCCGGCCTTCCGCGCCGCCCTGCGCGCCGACGACGCCATGTGGGCCCGCGGCCGCGCCTGGGCCTTCTCGATCGCCCTGGTGACGATCCCGTACTACCGCCACACCGACCAGGCCCGGACGGCCAACGCCCGCCACGTCGTCCGCGAAGTCCTCGCCGACCGCAGCGTCTGACACACCGGAGCCACCCCCGGACACCCACCACCGGGCCCGCCCGACCCTGTCGTCCGTCCCCGGGGGGCGGGGCCGCCTCGGGGTGCCAGAGTCGGGGGGAACCCCCGGCCGGAGGCTGGGGGCCATCGGCGACCGCCGACCACGCGGCACGGTGCGTGCCCTGCGGCACTTCCCGGCCCGGGGCCGGGAAAGCGTCGGCCCGCCGGCGGCGGTTCCAGGACGGACCCTACGGCCCGGGCGGGAGCGTCTCGGTGGCGGCGGCGAGCAGGTGGCGCACGAGGGGGTCGGGGTCGTCGGTCCGCCAGGCGACGGCGACCCGGGTGGGGGCGGCCCCGGGCTCGGTCCGGCGGAAGGCCACGCCGCGCAGTCGGATCCGCCGGATGCTCGCCGGGGCCAGGGAGACGCCCAGGCCGGCGCCGACCAGGGCGCAGACCGTCTGCCACTCCACCGCGTGCTGCGCGATCGTCGGGGTGAAGCCCGCGTCGGCGCACAGGCCGGTGATCCGGTCGTACAGCTGCGGCCCGTCCTCCCGGGGCAGCAGCACGAACGGCTCCTCCGCCAACTGCTCGATCCGGACGGCCCGTCGGGCGGCCAGCGGGTGGCCGGCCGGCAGCACCGCCACGAACGGCTCGGTGAGGACGGTACGGAAGCACAGGTCCGGTCGGTCCGCCGGCGGTTCGCGCAGCAGGCCGACGTCGATGGTCCGTTCGCGCAGTGCGGTGAGCTGCGGGGCACTGGTCATCTCGCGCATGTCCAGGCGCACGGCGGGGTGGCGCCGCCGGAAGGTGTTCAGGAGTCCGGGCAGGACGGTGAGGGCGAGGGAGGCGGAGAACCCGATCCGCAGCCGGCCGGCCTCGCCGCTGCCGACGGCGCGGGCGGCGGCCAGCGCGTCCGCGAGGCCGGTGAGCGCCCGCTGCGCGGCGGGCAGGAGTTCCCGGCCGACCGGGGTCAGGGTGACGCCGCCGGGGTCGCGGCGGAACAGCGGGTGGCCGACCTTGTCCTCCAGCCGCCGGATCTGCTGGCTCAGCGGCGGTTGGGCGATGCCCAGACGGGCGGCGGCGCGGCCGAAGTGCAGCTCCTCGGCGAGGACGGCGAAGGCGTGCAGCTGCGGCAGGGGGAGTTCGGGGCGCTCCATACCTCCAGGGATATCAGATCCTCCCGCCAGGAGTGTTGGACGTATCTCCGCAGCTCACCTAGCGTTCCCGGCATGACAGAGCGACGCGCGATCCTCAGCGGTTCGACCTTCGAGGAAGAGATCGGCTACGCCCGGGCCGTGGTGGACGGCGACTGGGTGCACGTCTCCGGGACGACCGGGTTCGACTACGCCACGATGACCATCTCCGAGGACGTGGTGGAGCAGGCCGAGCAGTGCCTGCGCAACATCGCGGCGGCGCTGACCGAGGCGGACTGCGGCTTCGCGGACGTGGTGCGGGTGCGCTACCTGCTGCCCGAGCGCGCGGACTTCGAGCCCTGCTGGCCGGTGCTGCGCCGCTGCTTCGGTGCGGTCCGCCCGGCCGCCACGATGCAGGTGTGCGGGCTCGCCGACCCCCGGATGCGGATCGAGATCGAGGTCACCGCCCGCAAGGCGCGCCGGGTCTCCTCCTGATCCGCTCCCCCGCCCTGCCCCCATCGCTCCTACCGGGTCAAAAACCTTCCCAGGTCAAGTTTTCTGCTAGCCTGGGACCCATGACTGGACTGCGCGAGCGCAAGAAGGAACAGACCCGGCGGGCCATCTCCGAGGCGGCCATCCACCTCTTCCTGGAGCGCGGCTTCGACCAGGTGTCGGTGGCGGACGTCGCGGCGGCCGCCGAGGTCTCCAAGCCGACGCTGTTCTCCTACTTCCCCAGCAAGGAGGACCTGGTCGTCCACCGGTTCGCCGACCACCAGGAGCAGGCGGCGGACGTCGTCCGCAACCGGCCGGCCGACGAGCCGGTCCTGGACGCCCTGCTCCGCGACTTCCTGACCGGCCTCACCGCGCGCGACCCCGTCACCGGCCTGAACGACCATCCGGCCGTCCTCGCCTTCACCGCCCTGGTCTACGGCACGCCGAGCCTGGCCGCCCGGGTCGGCGCGTACGTGGCCCGCGCCGAACGGTCCCTGGCCGACGCCCTGCGCGAGGCCCCGGACCTCCCCGCACCCCGCGAGCTCACGGCCGCCCTGCTCGCCGCCCAGGTCACCGCCACCCAGCGCGTCCTCGCCCTGCACAACTGGCGCCGCATCCAGGAGGACGGCCGCACCGCCGACGACCTGCACGCCGAGGCCGCCCGCGACGCCACCCGCGCCTTCGGCCTCCTCACCCACGGCTACCGCCGGCCCCTCGGCGACTGACGCCCCTGGCCTAGAGTGCCGGGCATGACGACACGTCACCTCCCCTTCGGCGCCCTGCACAACTTCCGCGACCTCGGCGGCTATCCGGCCGCCGGCGGGCGGACCGTACGGTGGGGCCTGCTCTACCGCTCCGACTCGCTCGGCAAGCTCTCCTCGCCCGCCGATCTCGACCGGCTCCGGGGCCTCGGCGTCCGGACCGTGATCGACCTCCGCTACCCCTGGGAGATCGCCGCCAAGGGCCGGGTCCCGGAGTTCGACGGGCTGGAGTACCACAACCTGTCGATCGAGCACCGCCCGTACGACCAGGCCGAGATCGACCCGGAGCTCGACCCCTGGCGCTACCTCGCCGACCGCTTCGCCGAGGTCGCCGAGGACGGGGTGAAGGAGATCCGCCAGGTCCTGGACGTGATCGCCGCCGCCGACGCCCCGGTGGTCTTCCACTGCGCCTCCGGCAAGGACCGCACCGGACTCATCGCCGCCCTGCTGCTCACCCTGCTCGGCGTCGCCGAGGACGACATCGCCGCCGACTTCGCCCTCACCGAGCTCGCCACCCCGCAGCTCGTCGCCGACTGGCACGCCGCCCACCCCGGCCGCACCCTGCGCTGGCCCGGCTACGGCCGCGCCCCGGAGGCGGTCATCCGCCTCACCCTGGCCGACCTCGCCGCCCGCCACGGCTCGGTCGAGGGCTACCTCACCGGCACCCTCGGCATCGACCGCGGCCAGGCCGACGCCCTGCGCGCCCGGCTGCTGACCGGCTGACCTCCTGCGCGGGCGTACCCGCCGCGCTGCTCCGGCGATAACTCACCGGCGGGACGAGGCCGTTGCGCACGCCCACGCGGTCACGACCGATCAACCCACGCGATGGACCGGGGCGACCGTCCACCCCGACATGTGGGCCGATCCGGACGACGACCCGCGCACCAGCGACGGGCCGAGTCCGGACGGCGGACTCGGCACGCCGAACGACTGCCTGACGAACCACCGGCTGACGCTGCGGATGAAGTGCGAGGGGCTCGACCCCGAGCAACTGGCCCGCCGCTCGGTGCCGCCGTCGACGATGTCGCTGCTCGGGCTGGTCCGCCACCTGGCCGAGGAGGTGGAGCGCGACTGGCGCAGCTGGGTCACGGACGGCGAACGGCTGCCGAAGCCGTAGGGCCCGCGGGACGCGGACTTCGACGGGGCGGTGGCCGAGCCGGCCGTGGTGCAGGCCGCGTTCCGGGACCTGGAGCGCGAGCAGGCCGCGGCCGACGCCCTGCTCGCCGGGTTCCCCGACCTGGGCGAGCGGCCCGGGAAGCACGGGTTCGCGGTCCGGGAGCTGCCGGTGCACCGGATCGACGAGTACGCCCGCCACTGCGGGCACGCCGACCTGCTGCGCGAGTGCGTCGACGGCCGGGTCGGCCAGGAGGACCCGGAGACCCCGGAGGCCCCCGAGGACCCGGAGGTCACGTCCTCAGCGGCGACGCCCCCGGGCCGGCCGGCCGCCGCGCTTGCCGGACGGCCGGGACCCGGGCGCCGGGGCCGCCACCGGCACCGCCGCGGTGGCCCAGTGGGCGGGGCGGGTGAGCCCGGCCGGGAGGCGGGTGGCGGCGTCGCCGCGGGCGGCGTGCAGCTGGGTCTGGGTGAGGAAGAGGGCGGTGCTGAGGTCGGCGCCGGCCAGGTCGGCGTCGCGCAGGTCGGCGCCGATCAGATCGGCCAGCCGCAGGTCGGCGCCGGAGAGGTCGGCGGCCACCAGCAGCGCCCCGCGCAGGTTGGCGCCCCGCAGGTCGGCGCCGCGCAGGCGGGCGCCGAAGAGGTCGCCGCCGCGGTGGTCGCGGCGGCGCGGCACCTCGGCGCGGACGAGTTCACCGGCGCGCAGCAGCAGTTCGCTGACCCGTCGGCGGTGCGCGGGGACGTCGACGGCGAGGATCTGCTCGGGAGTGCCGCCGGCCAGCCGGTCGGTCTCCGCCAGGGCCTGCCGCAGCTCGTCGTGGACGGGCCGGGCGGGCTCGAAGGTGAGCGCCTCGGTGAGGTAGCGGAGGAGTTCGTGGAGCTGCCGCACGATCGGGAAGACCTCGAACATCGGGCCGGCGCTGTCCGGCTCCTCGCGCCAGCTGCGGCCGCCGAAGGTCACCTGGGAGACCCGCTGCCCGGCGCCGAAGCAGTCGTAGACGGTGCAGCCCTGGAAGCCGCTGTCGCGGAGCCGGGCGTGGATGCCGCAGCTGAAGTCGGTCTGCAGGTTGCGGCAGGGGCTGCCGGCGGCCTTGTTCACGGCGAAGTCGGTGCCGGCGGAGAACGGCAGGGCGACGCAGCAGAGGCCGAAGCAGCTGCCGCAGTCGGACACCAGCGGGGTCGGCGCGGCCGCCGTGGGGTTCTGCGGCGACTCGGTCTCGCGCACGTTCCGGGGTCCTTCCAGCCGGGCGCCGGGGCGGCGCCGTGAACCCGGAAATCCTACTGGGCAGACCACCCCTGCCGAATGTAATATGCCTAGAGCTAGGGAGACCATTACACACGGGGGTGCGCCATGCAGGAGCCGGACGTCAGGGGCCTGGTCCGGATGTGGATATCGGGCTGGGTCGTCTCACGCGGCTCCGCCGAGCCGGTGGACCAGCCCTGGGGCTGGAGCATCGACGTCGGCGCGCCCTCCGGCGAGGTGGGCCGGCACGTGCTGCCCGAACCGACCGAGGCCGAGGTCCGCAAGGTCGCCGAGAACGCCACCGCGCCGAACACCTGGCTGAAGCTGTTCGCCGAGGACACCACCGTGCTCCCCTGGCTGGGCCCGCAGTGGCGGCTGGACCTGCCCGGTTTCCTGATGAGCACCCCGCTCGCCCCCGAGCGGCCCGAGCCGCCGGCGGGCTTCACCGTGACCACCTGGGAGCGCGGCGGGGTCCTGCGGACCCTGGTGCGCACCGACGCCGGGCACCTCGCCGCCCGCGGCCAGGCGGGCCTGGCCGGCCCGGTGGCCGTACCGGACCAGATCAGCACCTCGCCGGAGTTCCGCCGCCGCGGGCTGGGCGCCCTGGTGATGCGGACGCTGCAGTCCGCCGCGTACGAGCGGGGCGCACGCACCGGCGTGCTGGTCGGCACCCCGGACGGACAGGCGCTCTACACCGCGCTCGGCTGGACCACCCACTCCCCGATGGCGAGCCTGGTCCTGGACCCGGCCCGGGAGGGCTAGGGGACTAGGACTGAGGGCCTAGGAGTACGGCAGCAGCTCGGCCCGCTTCGGCGGGCGGCCGTCGCCGGAGGAGCGCCCGGTCAGGCGGCGGCCGATCCACGGGCCGAGGTGGGCGCGCAGCCAGCGGGCGTCGGCGCGCAGCCGCTCGGCGCGGCCGGGCGGGGCGGCGACGGGCAGCGGGGCGCGCCAGTCGAAGGAGGCGGGGCGGCCGAGCGCCTCCAGCACGCCCTCGGCGACCCGCCGGTGGCCCTCGGGCGACAGGTGCAGGCGGTCCTCCGCCCAGAGCCGGCGGTCGTCGAAGCAGGGCGCGGAGAAGAGGTCGACCACGACGATGCCGTCCTGCCGGCCCAGCTCCTGCACGAAGGCCTTCATCCGCAGGATGGCGGGCAGCAGCCGGGCGCTGCCCGCGAGTCGGCGGGTGGGGTCGGTGCTGGTGAACAGGACGACGGTGGCGCCGGTGGCGCGCAGCTCGGCGACGCAACGGCCGAGCAGCCGCTCGACCCGGTCGATGTCGCAGCCGGGGCGCAGCACGTCGTTGAAGCCGCCGGCCAGGGTGACGAGTCCGGCGCCCATGGCGACGGCGGGGGCGAGCTGCTCGTCGTGGATCTGGCCGATGAGCTTGCCGCGGACGGCGAGGTTGGCGTACCGGAAGTCCCCGTCCGCGCGCTCGGCCGCCAGCGCCGAGGCGACCCGGTCGGCCCAGCCCCGGTAGTGGCCGTCGGGCTGCAGGTCGTCGCACATGCCCTCGGTGAAGGAGTCACCGACGGCGACGTAGTCGGCGTAACTGCGGTACGGGGTGGGCACGGGGTGGCCTCCGCTCTCCTGGGACGGCTTCGCGGTCCGATGATCGTACGTGTGCGGCTGTGCGCCCCCGCGGCCAGGCCCCTGGCCTCGGCGCTCATCGCACGTCCACCGTTCGTTTATCGCTCCGCCCCACCCTGGGGTCACGGGGCGGCGGCCGGCGACGGGGGCCTTGCCGCCGCCCCGCCCCCGGCCACCACCACCGCCACAGTCACCGCCACAGCCGCAGCCACGGCCCGGCCCGGTCGCCCGCCGTCAGCCCGTGACGACCGCCGCCGCCTCGCCCGCCGCCCGCTGCGGCGTGAACCAGTGCTCGCGCACGGCGTCGGTGGGCCGCTGCTCGCCGAGGGCGGCCAGGCCCCACTCCCCCAGCGCCTCGATGACCGGCCCCAGTTCGCGCCCGCGCCCGGTCAGTTCGTAGACCGTCGCGTTGGCCGGCCGTTCCAGCCGCCGCCGCGCGACCAGTTCCTCGGCCTCCAGCTGCTTGAGCCGGGCGGCCAGGATGTCGGTGGAGACGCCGGGCAGGTCGGCGTGCAGGTCGGTGTAGCGGCGCGGACCGCCGAGGAGTTCACGGACGATCAGGAGGCTCCAGCGTTCCCCCACCGCGTCCAGGGCGCGGGCGACGGCGCAGTACTGGTCGTAGCTTCGGCGTGACATGTGGATCAGCATAGCCAAGAGGTTGGACTTTCCAAGTGCCAGCTTGGTAGAACAAAGCAGAAGCAACGGAGCGGTGGTGACGGTCGGGAGGCCGCAGATGGAGTTTCGGCAGTCCAGCAAGCTGAATGACGTGTGCTACGAGATCCGGGGCCCGGTGGTCGACCAGGCCAACGCCCTGGAGGAGGCCGGACACACCGTCCTGCGGCTGAACACCGGAAACCCGGCCCCGTTCGGCTTCGAGGCGCCCGAGGAGATCATCCAGGACATCATCCGCAACCTGCCCAAGGCGCACGGCTACAGCGACTCGCGCGGCATCCTGCCGGCCCGCCGCGCGGTCGTGCAGTACTACCAGCAGCGCGGGGTCCAGGGCGTCGACGTCAACGACGTCTACCTCGGAAACGGCGTCTCCGAGCTGATCCAGATGGCCGTCACCGCGCTGGTCGACGACGGCGACGAGGTGCTCGTCCCGATGCCCGACTACCCGCTCTGGACGGCCGTGGTCCGGCTGGCCGGCGGCAAGGCCGTGCACTACCTGTGCGACGAAGGGGCCGAGTGGTACCCGGACCTGGACGACATCGCCGCCAAGATCACCGCCCGCACCAAGGCGATCGTCGTCATCAACCCCAACAACCCGACCGGCGCGGTCTACCCCAAGGAACTGCTGGAGGGCATCCTCGACCTGGCCCGCCGCCACCAGCTGATGGTCCTGGCCGACGAGATCTACGACAAGATCCTCTACGACGACACCGAGCACCACTGCCTGGCCGCCCTCGCCGACGACGTGCTCACCCTCACCTTCAACGGCCTCTCCAAGGCCTACCGGGTGGCCGGCTTCCGCAGCGGCTGGCTGGTCGTCTCCGGGCCCAAGCAGCACGCCTCCGACTACCTGGAGGGCCTCACCATGCTCTCCGGCATGCGGCTGTGCCCCAACGTGCCCGCCCAGTACGCCGTCCAGGCCGCGCTCGGCGGCCACCAGTCCATCAACGACCTGGTGCTGCCCGGCGGCCGGCTCACCGAACAGCGCGACATCGCCGTCCGGGCGCTCAACGAGATCCCCGGCGTCAGCTGCGTGAAGCCCAAGGGCGCCCTGTACGCCTTCGCCAAACTGGACCCGGCGGTGCACCGGATCGTCGACGACGAACGCTTCGTGCTGGACCTGCTGCTGCGCGAGAAGATCCACGTCGTCCAGGGCACCGGCTTCAACTGGCCCCGCCCGGACCACTTCCGCTTCGTCACCCTGCCCCGCGCCGACGACCTGGAGACCGCCATCAACCGGATCGGCCGCTTCCTGGCGACGTACCGGCAGAGCTGAGCGGCACGGCGCGCACGCCCTACGCTCGGAGGCATGACCGTCCTGCGTTCCGTCGCCCTGTTCGCCCTCGCCGCGCTCGCCGAGATCGGCGGCTGCTGGCTGGTCTGGCAGAGCGTGCGCGAGCAACGGCCGTGGTGGCTGGCCGGGTTGGGCGTGGTGGCGCTCGGCGCGTACGGTTTCGTCGCCGCGCTGCAGCCGGACAGCCAGTTCGGCCGGGTACTGGCCGCGTACGGCGGGGTGTTCGTGGCCGGCTCGCTGCTCTGGGGCGTGCTCGTGGACGGCTTCCGGCCGACCCGCTACGACGTGGTGGGCGCGCTGATCTGCCTGGCCGGGGTCGCCGTCCTCATGTACGGGCCGCGCCGCTGAAACGGCGGGCCCCGGCGCCGAGGTCCTCCTCGACGCCGGGGCCGGTGACGACCGCCCGGGACTACCAGCCCCAGCCGCCGCCCTCGCCGTCGTCGTCGCGGCCGGAGTCCCAGCCCTCGCCGACCTTGCGCAGGATCGAGTAGTTGTCGATCTGCGTGCCGTCCTCGGCCAGCGCGGTGACCTTCATGACCGACTTCTGGCCCAGGTGGGCCGGGGTGACGTCGACCTTGATGAAGGAGTAGCCGGTGTAGCGGACCCGCGACCACTGGATGGTCTCGGGGGTCTTCACCCGGCCCTTGCTCCAGTAGTAGGTCTTGACCTCGTCCTGGTGGTTCTCGTGCCCCTCGTAGGTGTCCGGCACGTCGAACTTGTACAGGCTGCGGCCGGCCGCGCCCGCGGTCACGTAGACCACGCCGTCCTTCTCGGGCTCGATGGTGGCGCCGCTCGGCACCTGCTTCGAGACCTTGTTCCCCAGGATGGCGTCGGTGCGCTCGTAGATGTGGTTGTGGCCGTTGATGACCAGGTCCACCCGGTACTTCTCGAACAGCGGCACCCAGGCCTCGCGGACACCGCCCTCGGAGGCGTGCGCGACGGTGGTGGAGAAGGCGCAGTGGTGGAAGAAGACCACGATGAAGTCGACGGTCTCGTCGCTGCGCAGGTCCTTGAGGGTGCGCTCCAGCCACTTGGTCTGCTTGCCCGCCGAGAGGCCCAGGTTGGCCGGGATCTCGTAGGAGACGTCGTTGGCGTCCAGGGAGATGACGCCGACGTTCTTGTAGCGGAAGGTGTAGACGCCGGGGACGTTGCGCGGGTCCGGGCCGTTGTTCGGCAGGAAGAAACGGCTGTTCTCGCCGCCGTAGCCGTTGGGCGAGTACCAGGCCTCGATGTCGTGGTTGCCGTAGGCGACCATCCACGGGATCTCGGCGGCGACCGTCTCGGTCTGGACCAGGAAGTCGTCCCAGGTCTTCGCGTTGAAGACGGACTTGTCCGGGTCGGTGCCGGAGCCGGCCGGGTCGGCGTAGCAGATGTCGCCGGCGTGCAGGTGGAAGGCCGGCTTCTGCGCCTTGATGATGTGGTCGTTGCCCGCCGCGTGCGCGCTGACGCCCTGGTCGCCGAAGGCGGTGAAGGTGAACGGCTCGTACACCTTGCCCCAGCGGTGGTCGCGGGAGGGCGCGGTGCGGAAGGTGTGCAGGGTGGAGATCTGCTGCTGCGAGGCCGGGTCGAAGCCCTCGTGGCCGACACCGTAGTAGTAGGTGGTGTCGGGGTGCAGGTCCTCCAGTGCCACGTGCAGGTAGTACTGGTCCACCGGCTGTCCGGTCGGGGTCAGCGCCGGGGTGTGCAGGGCACGGACCTCGGCCTGGACCTTGTGGCTCAGCTCCCACGGGGTCCTGCCGAAGCGCAGGAACGGCTTCTTGACCGGCGCCGGGACCTGCCACGAGATGCGGAACTGGGTGTCCGGCTCGGGGCCGAACTGGAGGTGGCGGCCGACCGGCGCGACCAGCGCGCCGTCGATGCCGTCCGTCGTGCCGCCCGTCAGCAGCTGCGGGCCGGCCGGAGCGGCGAAGGCGGTACCGCTGCCCAGGGCACCGCCGACGGCGACGGCGCCGACGGTCACGGCACCGGCGCGCAGCATCCGGCGGCGGGAGAAGCGGGCCCGCAGGTACTCGTGCTGCTCGGCCATGCTCATGCGGTCGGCAAGCTTGGCCGGCACGCCCATGTTGGGGATATCCATGCGCGGGACTCTGTCAGCGGCGCGTGGAGCGCACGCGGACGCCGGGTGAACGGGTCGCAGCGTGTCCCCCATTCGAACGCCAATGTTCGACCATGGTTCGGTAAAGGGCGTGCTCGCGTCGACTCGACGCCGGATCATGGCTCCCGCCCGTCACCCGACCTGAGCGGGCGTCGGCCGGACCGCCTCCGGGGAGGACTCGTGCCGGAGGGTCAGGAGGGTTCGTCCCACTGCGTGGCGGCCCGGTTCCCGGTGCCGTCGCAGGTGCGGCAGATCTCGTCCCGGTAGGGCTGCTTGGCGCCGGCCGCGTCCACCCGGTAGCGCACGTACACCCCGGTGCCGTCGCAGAGGAAGCAGTTGCCGCCCCCGCCGCCCACCTCGGTGGTGCCGGTGCCCTGGCAGGTCCGGCAGCTGAGGCCGGCGGTCCGGCCGGTTCCCGCGCAGATGCGGCAGACCGTCGTCATCGTCTTCCTCCCTCGCGCGGCTCGGCTCGATGCCACCGGTCATGGTAGTGGTGCGGGCCGCCCCTCCACCCCGGGGCGGAGGATCCCGACGGCCGGTCAGCAGCGTGCCGGACGGCGCCGGGGGACGCGGCCCTACTCCGGCAGCGCCTCGCGGACCCGGCGGGAGACCGAGATCAGCTGGAGGTCCAGCAGCCCGGGCGGCTCGGCGACACCGGGACCGCCCGCGCGGACCCAGGCGGCTATGTCGTCGATCATCTCGTCCATCAGGACGAAGCCGAGCCAGACCGGCCGCCCGCCCGCGGCCCGGCCCTCGCTGGAGGGGCCGACCACCACCACGTTGGACTGGGAGCAGACGTCCAGACACTTCACCGCACGGACCCGGCCCGCCGGGCCGACCGCCGTCCGCAGCCGCTCGTACTGCCCCGCGTGGTCCACCCCGGGGTGCTTCGCCTCGGTGCCGCAGCAGCAGCCGCGGCAGACCGTGACGGTCACCGGGGAGCCGGCGCCCCGCTTCCGGCCGTGCTCCCGGGCGCCGTCGCGGTCGCGGTCTCGGCGGCTCATCGGTCCTGGTACCCCCTCGTGGTCGGCGGCGCGCCCGCACCGGCACGCGCGCTCTGCCCCCGCACTGTACCCGCCGGTCAGGGGGCGTCCGCCAGGCGCTTAGGATGCGCACGGTTCGCGGAAGGGGAGGACGGCGGATGCCGAAGCGGAGGGGCTGGGGCCTGTGGGTGCCGGCGGTCACCGGGGTCGTGGGGCTGCTGTGCGCGGCGCTCGGGCTCGCCGTCGTCCTGACGGGCGGCTACTCCGTCCACCGGATGGCCGGGGACACCATGCGCCCCGGTCTGCGGCCGGGCGACCGGATGCTGTCCGACCGGATGCTGTCCGACCGGGTCGCGGCCGGGGACGTCCGGCGCGGGGAGATCTACCTCGTCGACTCCCCCTGGATGCTCGACCACCCGGTCGTCTCCCGGGTGGTGGCCCTCGGCGGGGACCGGCTCGTCTGCGCCGGCGGCCGGCTCACCCTCAACGGGGAGCCGCCGGACG
This sequence comes from Kitasatospora sp. NPDC093550, assembly GCF_044764985.1. NCBI lineage: Bacteria > Bacillati > Actinomycetota > Actinomycetes > Kitasatosporales > Streptomycetaceae > Kitasatospora > Kitasatospora sp. NPDC093550. The sequence continues at coordinate 80,075 of NZ_JBIWJF010000016.1, read as the reverse complement.
AGCCGGCCGCCCGCCTGGCCGACAGCTGCTACGCGGACTTCGACGTCACCGTCCCGCCCGGGCGGGCCTTCCTGATGGGCGACCAGCGGGCGCACGCCGTCGACTCCCGGCTGACCGCGCAGAGCGGGCAGCAGGGCACCGTCGAGCTGGCCAAGCTGACCGGCGGCCGGGTGGTCTGGCACAGCGGCCCGGGGACGCCCGCCCTGCCGGGCAAGCTGGTCGGTGCCGTCCTGCTCCTCTCCCTCGGCGCAGTGCTCGGCCTCGGCGGGCTGGTCGGAGCCGTCGTCACCGCCACCCGCCGCCGCACCGCGTAGCAGCCCCGCCACGCGGGACCCGGCCGCCGCTCGACCGCCCGCGCCGCCGGCCGACCGTCGGCGCCGCGGCTCGACCGCCCTCGCCGCTAGCCGACCGCCCGCGCCGCGGCCCGCCCCGCCGTGCGGCCGGAGAAGAGGCAGCCGCCCAGGAAGGTCCCCTCCAGAGAGCGGTAGCCGTGTACGCCCCCGCCGCCGAAGCCGGCCGCCTCGCCCGCCGCGTACAGCCCCGGCAGCACCTCGCCGTCGGGCCGCAGCACCCGCGAGGACAGGTCCGTCTCCAGCCCGCCCAGTGACTTGCGGGTCAGGATGTTGAGCCGGACGGCGATCAGCGGGGCGGCGGCCGGGTCGAGGAGACGGTGCGGGGCGGCGGTGCGGACCAGCTTGTCGCCGAGGTAGCGGCGGGCGCCGTGGATGGCGGTGACCTGGAGGTCCTTGGCGAAGGGGTTGGCCAGCTGCCGGTCGCGGTCCTCGACGGTGCGGCGCAGTTCGTCCGGGTCGATCAGCGGCTCGCGGGTCTTGGCGTTCATGCCCCGGGCGAGGTCGGCGAGGTCGCCCGCGACCACGAAGTCCCGCCCGTGCCGCAGGTGGCCGCGGACCGGGCCGGGGGCGCCGGGCAGGGCGCGGCCGAGCACGCCGCGGACGGACTTCCCGGTGAGGTCGGGGTTCTGCTCGGAGCCGGAGAGGGTGAACTCCTTCTCGATGATCCGCTGGTTGAGCACGAACCAGGTGTACTCGTACCCGGTGGACATGATGTGCTCCAGCGTCCCCAGGGTGTCGAAGCCGGGGAACAGCGGGACGGGCAGCCGCCGGCCGCGGGCGTCCAGCCAGAGCGAGGACGGGCCGGGCAGGATGCGGATGCCGTGCCGGGCCCAGATCGGGTCCCAGTTCTCGATGCCCTCGGTGTAGTGCCACATCCGGTCGCCGTTGATCAGGCTGGCCCCGGCCGCGCCGGCGATGTCCAGCATCAGGCCGTCCACGTGCGCGGGCACGCCCGAGAGCAGCTTGGCGGGCGGGGTGCCGAGCCGGGCGGGCCAGGCCTTGCGGACCAGGTCGTGGTTGCCGCCGATGCCGCCGGAGGTGACCACCACCGCCTGGGCGCGCAGCTCGAAGTGTCCGGCGACCTCGCGGGAGCTGGCCTCGCCCCGGATGGCCGGGCTCGGCTCCAGCACCTCGCCGGTGACGGTGTCGACGGCGCCCGCGGTGGCGGACAGTCCGGTGACGCGGTGCCGGAAGCGCAGGTCGACCAGCCCGCGGGCGGCAGCCTCGCGGACCCGGCGGACGAAGGGGGCCAGCAGTCCGGGGCCGGTGCCCCAGGTGATGTGGAAACGGGGCACCGAGTTGCCGGGCCCGTCGGCGAGCAGCCCGCCGCGCTCGGCCCAGCCGACCACCGGGAAGAAGCGCACGCCCATGCCGTGCAGCCAGGAGCGCTTCTCGCCCGCGGCGAACTCCACGTACGCCTCGGCCCAGCGGCGCGGCCAGGCGTCCTCGGGGCGGTCGAAGCCGGCGGTGCCGAGCCAGTCCTGCCAGGCGAGGGCGTGCGAGTCGCGGATCCGCATCCGGCGCTGCTCGGGCGAGTCGACCAGGAAGAGGCCGCCGAAGGACCAGTGCGCCTGTCCGCCGAGGGAGGCCGCCGGTTCCTGGTCGAGCAGGATCACCTTCCGTCCGGCGTCGGCGAGTTCGGCGGCGGCGGCGAGGCCGGCGAGTCCCGCTCCGATGACGATGACGTCGGCGTCCAGGGCCATGCGCAGTCCTCCGTCGCGGCTCGCGGTGGCGGCGGGTCCGCGGGCCGCCGTCGCTGTGCGCCCGATACTGCGGCCTGCGGTGACGCAAGGTCAACCGCCCGGGGACCGCCAGGTGACAAGCGCGTGCGTGAATTCCGCTCCACGGCGTTTCGGAAATACCTCCGATACACGGTGGAGCGAAATTCGAAATATCGCCGGACTCCACCTGACGGAATTTCGGCAATTTCCGCGCAAACCATGGACGGCCCCGAAACCTGGCGGTAACTTACCTGCGAGTAGCTGTGGCCCGGCTCGGCACGACCCCCACCCGTCGTTTCTCTCCCCCAGGAGGAACCGTGCTCCGCCCTGCCCGGAATTCCCGGCACCTCCGCAATTCCACCGCGCTCGCCGCCGTCGCGCTCGGTGCCGCCCTGGCGCTCACCTCCACCAGCGCGCAGGCCGCCGTGCCCGCCCCCAGGCACTACGTCGCGCTCGGCGACTCCTACGCCGCCGGCGCCGGGGTGCCCGGCCAGTCGGCCGGCCTCTGCCTGCGCTCCGACCACAACTACGGCCACCTGGTCGCCGCCGCGCTCAAGGCGGCCGCGTACACCGACGTCACCTGTTCCGCCGCCAAGGTCAAGCACCTGACGCAGTCCCAGTACGACGCGTTCATCAAGGTCAACGACCCCCAGCTGGACGGCCTGACCGGCGACGCCGACCTGGTCACCCTCGGGATCGGCGGCAACGACCTCGCGGCCAGCGATCTCGGCCTCGGCGAACTCGTCGCCACCTGCATCGCCGGCGCGGTGGTGAACCCGCTCGGCACGCCCTGCAAGGACGTCTACCACCACGGCTACTGGGACTGGCGCACGTGGTCCTGGCAGTACGGCAACGACGACCTGGCCGAGCGGATCGACACCACCATCGCCCCGCAGATCGCCGACACCCTCCGGCGGATCCACGCCAAGGCCCCGCGCGCCAAGGTGCTGCTGGTCGGCTACCCGTCCGTGCTGCCCGCCGACGGCTCGCAGTGCGTCCTGCGCCAGCCGGTGACGCCGGGCGACGTCGAGTACATGTACGGCGTGCTCACCAAGCTGAACGGCGCCCTCAAGGCCACCGCGGCGGCGAACGGCGCGACGTACGTGGACACCGCGACGCCGACCGTCGGACACGACGTCTGCTCGGACGACCGGTGGATCGAGGGCGCGCTGCCCGGCTCGCCCGCCGTCCCGTTCCACCCGAACGCGACCGGCGAGAAGGTGATGGCGGACGCGGTGCTCGCCGCCCTGCGGTAGCCCGCCGCGGGTCCGCCCGGAAGGGCCCGGGCGAACCCCGCCCCGGAAAGCCCCGAGGGGCCGGTGACCAGACCCCGGTCACCGGCCCCTCGGCCCGCCCTGCGCTCGTCCCGCTACTCGGCCTCGGCGCGGGCGGGGGCACCCGCGGCCAGCCCGGCCGACCACTTCTCCTCGACGTTGCCGAACTTCCAGTACGCGATCGCGGCCGCCCAGGTCGCCACGAACAGCCCGACGATGGCGTAGCCGACGAAGTTGAGGTCCAGCCCGCCGATCCAGGCGATCGGCCCGCTGGTGATGTCCAGCTTCTCGCCGAGCAGGCCGATCAGCTCGATCGAGCCGATCACCAGCGCGACCAGCACCGACAGCCCGGTGACGGTCAGGTTGTAGTAGATCTTGCGGACCGGCTTGGAGAACGCCCACTCGTAGGCGAAGTTCATGAACGAGCCGTCGATGGTGTCCAGCAGGCTCATCCCGGCCGCGAACAGGATCGGCAGCGTGAGCAGCGCGTACCAGGGCAGCGAGAAGGCCGCCGCGCCGCCCGCCAGCACCAGCAGGGACACCTCGGTGGCGGTGTCGAAGCCCAGGCCGAACAGCAGGCCCACCGGGTACATGTGCCAGGGCTTGGTGACGGCCCTGGTCACCCGGCCGAGGATGCGGTTCATCAGCCCGCGCCGCTCCAGCTGCCGCTCCAGCTCGGCCTCGTCGTACTCGCCCTCGCGCATCCGGCGGAACACCTTGAGGATGCCGTTGAAGGCGCCCAGGTTGATCAGGCCGAGGAGCAGCAGGAAGGTGCCGGAGACGGTCACGCCGATCAGGCCGGTCATCTCGTGCAGCGACGAGTCGTCGGACTCCACCTGGCCGGCCAGCGAGCGGATGCCGAGGGCCAGCAGCGCGCAGAGCCCGAAGACGATGGAGGAGTGCCCCAGCGAGAACCAGAAACCGACCGACAGCGGCCGCTTGCCCTGGCCCATCAGCTTGCGGGTGGTGTTGTCGATGGCGGCGATGTGGTCGGCGTCGAAGGCGTGCCGCATGCCGAGGGTGTAGGCGGTCAGGCCCATGCCCGCGCCGAACACCTGGCCGCCGACCTCGTAGTGCTCGGGCGCGACCAGCGCCAGCAGGGTGAACCAGCCGATGACGTGCAGGGCCAGGATGAATCCGCCCATTCCGGCCAGGCGGATCCACTCCTCACGGGTGAGCCGGTCGCGCCAGCGGGGGGCGGCGGTCATCTGGTGTCCTTTCGGCGGAGCGGGTGGAGCGAGGCGGAGCGAGGCAGAGCGGGCAGAGCGGGCGGAGCTGGGCCATCTTTCCGCCTCGGGGCGAGCAGTTGCAAGTCATGCGCAATTACGGCTCGGTTTCCGCCCACCCCGGGATCGCCACGATCCGTACAGGACCCCGTCACCTCCCGGGCCTATCCCCGGCCGCTCTACGCGCGGATACTCCCGTTCCACGCGCGAAAACTCGGGCGCCGAACACCTCGACTCCCCACGGAGGAACGGCACATGACGATCCGCATCCGAACCGTCGCAGCCCTCTCCGGCGCGGCCCTGCTCGCGGCGGGCCTCACCACCCTCGCCCCCGCCGCCACCGCCGCCCCGGTCGCCCCCGCCGCCCCCGCCGCTGCCGCCACCCCGCACCGGGTGCTGTTCGACAACAGCAAGGCCGAGACCGCCGGCAACGCCGACTGGATCATCAGCACCAGCCAGCCCGACCCGCTCGCCCAGAACGCCAACCCCACCACCGAGAAGAGCTGGACCGGCGCGCTGTCCGCCTGGGGCGTCGCCCTGCAGAAGACCGGCCAGTACAGCCTCAAGACCCTCCCGGCCGGCTCCGCCATCACCTACGGCACCGGCGGCGCGCTCGACCTCGCCAACTTCGACACCTTCGTCGTCCCGGAGCCCAACATCCGGTTCAGCGCGGCCGAGAAGTCCGCCATCATGAAGTTCGTCCAGAACGGCGGCGGGCTCTTCCTGGTCTCCGACCACGTCAACAGCGACCGCAACAACGACGGCTGGGACTCGCCGAAGATCATCAACGACCTGCTGACCAGCAACGGGGTGAACAACAACGACCCGTTCGGCTTCTCGGTCGACCTGCTCAACATCACCACCGACAACCCGCGCGCCGTCAACGACGCCACCGACCCGGTCCTGCACGGCCCCTTCGGCACCGTCACCGGCTCCATCCTGCGCAACGGCACCACCTTCACCCTCAAGCCCGCCGACAACCCCTCGGTCAAGGGCCTGGTCTACCGGACCGGTTCCAGCGGCAACACCGGCGCCTTCTTCGTCACCAGCACCTTCGGCTCCGGCCGGGTCGCCGTCTGGGGCGACAGCTCCCCGGTCGACGACGGCACCGGCCAGTCCGGCAACACCCTCTTCGACGGCTGGGACGACCCGGCCGGCACCGACGCCGCCCTCGCCCTCAACGCCACCGCCTGGCTGAGCAAGGCGTAGCCGCGGGGGCTCCCCGGGCACCTCCCCGGGGAGCCGGGACGCTCACCAGGAAAACGGCCGGTTCCTCCCCTAGGGTCGGAATGCCGACGCCCGCGGCGCGCACGCACCGAGCGACACCCGCACGACCCGCGCGCCGCGGGCCCGCCGGCACCCACCCGGCCCGGGACCCGATGGGAGCGGCCATGCCGTCGTACCCCTTCCACACCACCCGCGAGGACGTCCGCATCCCGCTGCCCGACGGCACGCAGCTGGCCGCCCGCCTGTGGCGGCCGGTCGTCGACGAGCCCGTCCCCGCGCTGCTGGAGTACTCCGGCGACCGCCTCACCGACCGGACCGCCGCCGAGGACGCCCGCCGCCACCCCTGGTACGTCGGCCACGGCTACGCCACCCTGCGGGTCGACACCCGCGGGCACGGCAACTCCGGCGGCACCCCCGGCGAGCCCGGCGGCGAACAGGAGCTCGCCGACGGCGCCGTCGTCGTCGACTGGCTGGCCCGCGGCCCCTGGTCCGCCGGGCGGGTCGGCCTGCTCGGCGTCGGCGCCGCCGGCACCACCGCACTGCGCCTGGCCGCCCGGGTGCCGGAGACCGTCGGCGCCGTGGTCACCGCCTGCCCCGAGGGCGGCCACCGGCTCGGCGGCGCCCTCCTCGCCGCGGACCTGCACACCCGGCTCACCGCCCTGGTCGCCGGCGCCGCCCTGCCGCCCGACCCGCGCCACGTCGGCGAGGTCTGGCGCACCCGCTGGCTGGAGCGCCTGGAGTCCCTGGAACCGCCCGTCGACAGCTGGCTCGCGGCCGGCGACACCACCGTCCCGGTCTCCGTCCCCACCTTCGCGGTCGCCGGCTGGGGCGACCCGTCCTGCTCCTTCGTCCTGCGCCTGCTCGCCGAGTCCCCCACCGCCCGCGCCCTGATCGGCCCCTGGCCGCACGGCCTGCCCGAGGACGCCCTGCCCGAGACCCTGCGCTGGTGGGACCACTGGCTGCGCGGCGTCGACACCGGCGTCGCCAAGGAACCCGCCCTGCGCAGCTGGATCAGCACCCGCTGGACCGGCGACGACGTCTGGCCCTCCCCCGACGTCCGCGAGATCCACTACGGCCTGGACGGGCCGCTGCGCACCGCCGGCACCGCCTCCGACGACCGCTACGTCCGGGTCCGCTCCCCGCAGCACACCGGCCTCAACGCCGGCGCGTACGTCCTGCACGGCCGCCCCGCCGACCAGCCGCCCGACCAGCGGGAGGAGGACGGCCGCTCGGTCTGCTTCGACTCCCAGCCGCTGCCCGAGCCGGTGGAACTGCTCGGCGCCCCGACCGTACGGCTGCGGCTGCGCGAGGGCGGGCCCGCACCGCTGATCGCCGTACGGCTCTGCGCCGTCGGCCCGGACGGCACCTCGGAGCTGGTCACCCGGGGCGTGCTGACCGCCGCCCCCGACGAGCCGGACACCGAGGTGGAGCTGGCCGCCTGCGCCCGCACCGTCCCCGCCGGGCACCGGCTGCGGCTCGCCCTCTCCTCCGTCTACTGGCCCTGGGTGTGGCCCCCGGCGGAGCCAACCGGCTACGCGCTGGACCCGTCCCGCTCCACGCTGAGCCTGCCCGTCCGCCACCTCGCGGCCGACGTCGGCTCCGCACCGGTCACCTTCGAGGCCCCCGCGCTGCCCGAACCGCTCGACATCCGCCTCATCGAGCCGCTCACCGCCCGGCCCGAGCACCTCACCGTCCACGACATCGGCCGCCACGAGTGGCGCACCGAACTCTCCCCCGCCACCGACGGCACCCGCACCCACCCCGACGGCCTGGTCCGCGACGAGCACACCGTCACCGCCTACCGCGTCCTCACCGGCGCCCCGCTCAGCGCCCAGGCCCGCACCGACCACACCGTCCGCCTGGAGCGCCCCGACATCGGCTGGGACGTCACTGTCCAGACCCGCACCCAACTGCGCTGCGACGCCGGGCACTTCCTCAGCACCGTGCAGCTGCGGGCGCTGGAGGCGGGATCGGTGGTCTTCGCCCGCGAGTGGCAGCACCGGGTGCCGAGAGGCTGAAGGAAAGGACTTGCGGGGCGGGGTGTCCGGGCTGCATGATCTTCCCCGACCGAGACATCGTCAGAGGAGGTGAGACCCGTGAAGGCTGTATCGACGTGGGTGCTCCCCCTCTCCGTCACGGTCGGCGACTGACGTAGCCGTCGCCGGGAGCGCCTTCCCCAGCAAGGCCCTTCCGAAAGGCGACTGCCATGAACACTTTCCTCTTCACCGCCGATTCCGTGTCGAACGGCCTCCGCGAGCGCGACTTCACCGTGGACGGCGTCCCCGGTGTGCTCTGGTCCCCGGCCACCGGCGCCGACCGCGCCCCGCTCGTCCTGATGGGCCACGGCGGCGGCAACCACAAGAAGCACCCCGCGATGTCGGGCCGGGCCCGACTGCTCGTGCACGGCCACGGCTTCCACGTCGCCGTCCTCGACGCCCCCGGGCACGGCGACCGGCCGCGCACCGCGCACGACGAGGCGGAGGTCGCCGAGATGTTCCGGGCCCGGGCGGCCGGCGAGCCCGAAGGCCCGATCGTCGTCCGCTACAACGACCACCTGGCGAAGCGGGCCGTGCCCGAGTACCACGCGCTGCTGGACGCCCTCCAGCGGCTCCCCGAGATCGGCACCGACGGCCCGGTCGGCTACTGGGGCATCAACATGGGCACCGCGATCGGCGTCCCCTTCGTGGCCGGCGAGCCCCGGATCACCGCCGCGGTCTTCGGCCAGCACTGGCCGGACGCCCTGGCCGAGCACGCCCGGCGGATCACCGTCCCGGTCGAGTTCGGCCTGCAGTGGGACGACGAGCACATCTCCCGCGAGGACGGCCTCGCGCTGTTCGACGCCTTCGCCTCGACGGAGAAGTCCCTGCACGTCAACGCGGGCAAGCACAAGGAGTTCCCCCGCTTCGAAGCCGACAGCGCCGCCCGCTTCTTCGCCCGCCACCTCGGCAGGTCGAACGGCTGACCCCTGGTCCGGTGGTGCCCCGTCCTCCCTGCGGGCGGGGCACCACCGGGTCGGGGCAGCACCGGCACGGCCCGCCCGGAGGGGTGATCGTGCTGATCAGTCCTCCTCCGGCACCTCCACGATCAGCAGCGTCCCCCGGCTGCCCGCCCGCACCGCGTGCCGGGCGCCGGCCGGGACGACGCACAGCTCACCGGCCCGTACGGTCGACTCCGCGCCGTCCACGAGGAGTTCGAGACACCCCTCCGCGACGAACAGCGCCTCGGCCGTCCCGTGCACCTCCGGCTCCAGCTCCCGGCCGTCCATCCTCAGGACCTTCACCGCCGTCGCCCCGACCCGCCCCAGCACCTGGGAGCGCCATGCCTCGGGCAGCCGCGCCGCCCGTTCGTTCACATCGACCAAGCTCATGGCCATGGACGCTATCCGCCCCGGGCGGTCGATTGGTTGACCGTTCGGTAAAACCTCACGATGATCGCTCCGGTGACGGCACGCACGCTCTACGACGACCTGCTGGGCCATGACGGGCCCGCCGAGGAGCTCATCGGCCCCTGGCTCGACCGGCACGCCGACCCGGCCTACCTCGAACGGCTCCGGACCGCCGCCACGCACCAGCACTGGTGGGGAGACGACGACGGCCAGGGGCTGCTGTGGGAGCTCTACGCCCTCGGCCGGGTCGCCGACGTCCTGCTGCTCGACCCGCAACTGCCCGCGTACTCGCGCCTGTTCAGCACGCTCGGCATGACCGCCTTCGAGGACGCCACGCCCTTCGACCCCTTCCTGCACGAGATCGTCGAGGTGGAGCAGGCCGAGGACCCGCAGGCGCCGATCGAGGTGCTGGAGGTCCGCCACCCGGGGCTGATGCTGGGCGACCTGCTGTTCAACCGCGCCGGGGTGCGGGTCCGGGCCGGTGCGGCACACGCCGAACGCGGGATCGCGGACCGCTTCCCGCTGTACTGGACGTTCCGCCGGGCCGACCGCCGCACCCGCGACCTCTCCCAGGGATGGGGCGGCAACTCCCAGTGGCGCACGGACTTCCGCCTCGACTACCGCACCCCTGCGGGCGACCACCTCAACGTCGCCGAGCAGGGCTCGGTCGACGGCCGCCCCGACCTCGGGCCCTACCGGGACCTGACCCCCGAGGAACGCCTGCTCACCCCCGCCGAGCGGCGCGAACTGCTGCGCCACCGCTGCCTGGTGCGCACCCCGCGGGCGGCGGCCGAGCTGTCCGCCTCGCCCGGCTGGGAGGACGAGCTGCTCCCCTACGAGTGGCGGCTGCCGGCCGGGGAGGCCTGACCGGGCTGACCGGGCTGACCGGTGGGATCGGGGCTGTCGGCGGGATCGGGGGTGTCGGGGGTGTCGGGGGTGTCGGGGGTGTCGGGGGTGTCGGGGGTGTCGGGATCGGCGCCGTGGCCGGCCGGGAAGCCGTGCTCGGCCAGCACCTCGCCGAGCACGTGCCGGGCGATGCCCGCCATCCGCGGGTTGCTCTCCCGGTAGTAGGCCAGCTCCAGGAGGGCGACTGACAGCGCCCAGCCCCGCCCGCGGGCCCAGGTCGCCTCGTCGGCGGCCACGGCCTGCCGGAAGGCGGGGCGGACGGCCGCCGGCAGCACGTACCAGGCGGCGATCAGGTCCACCGCCGGGTCGCCGAGGCCCACGCAGCCGAAGTCGATGACGGCGCTCAGCCGCCCGCGCCCGTCCACCAGCAGGTTGCCCGGCTGCAGGTCGGCGTGGATCCATACCGGCGGGCCGGGGTGCTCGGGGGTGCGCACCGCGTGCTCCCAGACGGCGGTCACGGCCCCAGCGTCGACAGCCTCCGCATCGACGGGCCCGGCGCCACCGGCCCCGGCCAGTGCCGCGATCGCCGTCCGGACCGCACCGTCCCGGTCCGCCAGCGACTCGCTGCGGTAGGAGGCGGGGCCGCCGTCCGGGTCGACCCGGCGCAGGGCGGTCACGAAGTCCGCCAAGTCGGCTGCCAGCAGCGCGGGTTCGGCCACCTGCCCGACCACCGGGTTCACCCCGTCGAGCCAGCGGAGGACGGACCAGGGCCACGGGCAGCCGTCCACCGGCCCGGCCTGGGCCAGCGGTACGGGCACCGCGACCGGCAGCTCCGGGGCGAGGCGCCGCAGCCAGACGCACTCCTTCTCGATGTCCTCCACGGCCCCGGGGATCCGCGGGATGCGCACCACCAGCTCCGCACCCAGCCGGTACATCGCGTTGCTGGTCCCGACCGTGCCCAGCGACTCGACCGGCAGGCCCGCCCAGTGCGGGAACCGCGCGGCGACCATCCGGCGCACCAGCGCTTCGTCGAGGGGCAGTTCGTCGGGGTGCATCGTGCGGGAGGAGACCATGTGTCCGACCCTGCCGACCGCACCCGGGCCCGGCAACCGATTTAGGGAGCCCGTCCGCGCCCGGCAGGACCATCGGGGACCACCGGGGACTACCAGGGCACGTCCTTGCCCTGGTAGTCCAGGAACCGCAGACCGGGCTCCCCGCGATGCCGCTCGATCGTCCCCACCACCCCGGGAACGCTCTCCTCGACGCTCAACTCCGCTTCCATGCCGCCAAGTTCGGTGCGCACCCAACCCGGGTCCATCAGCAGCAGCGTCCGGCCGTCCCCGGCCCGGCGGACGGCGTAGCAGCGCATCAGCTGGTTCAGCGCCGACTTGCTGGCCCGGTACAGGTCCTGTCCGCCCTCGGTGTTCAGGGCGATGCTCCCCTGGTCGGAGGACATCACGCCGATGGTGCCGGCCGGCGCCACCAGCTCGCCGAGCGTCTCCACCACGCGCATCGGGCCGAGCGCGTTGGTGACCATGACCTCGGTGAACATCCCGGTCGGCACCGCGCCGATCGGCAGGTCGCCGCGGGTGACGGCGGCGTTGACGAAGAGCAGGTCGAGGCTGCGCCGGGCCAGCCGGTCGCGCAGGGCCGCGATCTGCTCCGGGTCGGTCATCTCCAGCCGCTCGACGGTCAGCCGCCCGTCGGCGGAGTCCGCCAGGTCGTGCAGGCCGGTGCGGTGGCTGCCGCGCACCGTGCCGATGACGTCCCAGCCGCGGCGGAGGTACTCGGCGGCGATCCCGAGCCCCAGGGTGCGGGAGGCGCCGATGACGAGGGCGGTCTTGCGCGTGTCGTCCATGGATCGAGTCTCCGAGCGGCCGGCGCCCGCCGTCCAATGCCCTTCCGGGCGCATTGATACCGTGCGGGCATGGATCTGGACCTGCGCAAGCTCCGCTACTTCGTCGCGGTGGCGGAGCACCGGCGGTTCGGCCGGGCCGCCCAGGAGCTCTTCGTCACCCAGCCGGTGCTCAGCCGCCAGATCCGCGCGTTCGAGCGGGAGTTGGGCTTCCCGCTCTTCACCCGGACCACCCGCAGCGTCGAACTGACCGCTGCGGGGCGTGCGTTGTACGAGGAGGCGGAGCGGATCGGCACCGCAGTGGACACCGCCCTGCGGCGCGTCCAGGAGGCCGCGCGGGGCGAACGGCGGCTGGTCGTCGCCTTCTCCCCCGGCCTGCACGTGTCGGACGCGATCCGGGCCTTCACCGCGCGCCACCCGGACGTCCGGATCGACGTCCTCCCGCTGCGCTGGTGGGAGCAGGACGCCCCGCTGCGCGACGGCCGCGCCCACGTCGGCTACCTGCGGCACCCGTTCGACGACACCGGGCTGCACACCGTCCCGATCGGCCGGGAGACCAAGGTCGCCTGCCTGCCGGTGACGCATCCGCTGGCCCGCCGGCCCAGCCTCACCACGGCCGATCTCGACGGTGAGGCCGTCCTCGACGCCCGCTCCCGGCGGACCTCCTCACTGGACGAGAAGTTCGAGCTGATCGCCGCGGGGCAGGGCATCGCGCTGGTCCCGCGGAGCATCGCCGGCTCGTACTCCCGCCCCGACCTCGTCTACCTGCCCGTCACCGACCACCCGCCCGTACGGACCTGCCTGGCGGTGCCGGAGCGCGGCCAGGAGGCGGGCCCCGTACGCGACTTCCTCGACCTCGCCGTCACCACCCTGCGGTCCGCGCCGGCCGCCGCCGATCAGTCCAGTCCGGCTCAGTCCAGTCCTGCTCAGCCCAGTCCGGCTCAGCCCCGCACGGCCAGGTCCTGGCTGCCCACCACCTTCAGCAGCCGCAGCGCCGAGTGCGAGGGCGTGCCGGGCTCGGCGGTGTAGAAGATCGTCCACTGGTCCCGGTGCGGGTCGTGCAGCGCCTCGCAGTCCAGGTCGAGCGGGCCCACCACCGGGTGGAGGATCCGCTTGCGGCTCGATCGGCGGACCTCCACGTCCTGCGCCTCCCACAGCCCCCGGAACTCGGCGCTGCGCGCCAACAGCCGCTCCACCAGGGCGTGCAGGGCGCCGTCGGCCGGGTAGCGGGCCGCTGCGGACCGGAGGTCGGCGACCGCCCGTCGGGCGAACTCGGCCCGGCCGATGGGGTCGTGGAGGGCACGGGCGTCCGGGTCGGTGAAGAAGCGCCAGATCAGGTTGCGCTCGCCCGGCGGCAGCGCGGAGAAGTCACCGAGCAGCGCGGCCGCCATGGCGTTCCAGGCGAGGAGGTCGCGGGCGGCGCTGCAGACCATGGCCGGGGTGTCGTCCAGCCGGTCGAGCAGGTGCAGGATGCCCGGCCGCACCTCGCGGACCAGGTCGGACGGCGGCAGCGGCGGCTCGCCCACCAGGTGGTGCAGGTGCGCGCGTTCGTCGTCGGACAGCCGCAGCGCCCGGCTGATCGCCCCGATCATCTGCCGGGACGGCCGCGGCCCCCGGCCCTGCTCGAGGCGGATGTAGTACTCCACCGACATCCCCGCGAGCTGCGCGACCTCCTGACGGCGCAGGCCCGGAGTACGGCGCCGCCCACCGGCCGGCAGGCCGACGTCGCCCGGCTGGACCCGGGCGCGCCAGCGCCGCAGGAAGGCGGCCAGCTCCGCCCGATCCACGTGTTCCACGCCGCCAGTCTCGCCCGTCCGGCCACCACGGACCATGGGACCGCCGGTACCACCCTCGACAGTGCTCTCCCAGCGCCGTGCCCACCGGGCCAGGGTGGGGCCATGACCACCAACCGCATCGTCCTGATCACCGGCGCCAACAAGGGCATCGGCCTCGCCACCGCCCGGGAACTCGCCCGCGCCGGGCACACCGTGCTGATCGGCGCCCGCGACCCGCGGCGCGGCGCCGCGGCCGCCGACGGACTCGCCGCCGAGGGCCTCGACGCCCGCTTCGTCCACCTGGACGTCACCGACCCGGCGACCGCCGCCGCCGCGGCCGAGCTGATCACCGCCGAGTACGGCCGGCTGGACACCCTCGTCAACAACGCGGGCGTCGCCCGGGACTGGCAGCGCAGCCCCGAGGACCTGCCCGTCGAGGCCGTGCGCGAGACCTACGAGACCAACGTGTTCGGCGCCGTCACCGTCATCAACGCCATGCTGCCGCTGCTGCGCCGGTCCCCGGCCGGACTGATCGGCAACGTCTCCAGCGGGCTCGGCAGCTTCGGCTTCCTGTCCGACCCGGACAGCCCGCTCTGGGACGTCGCGACGCTGCTCGCCTACAACTCCTCCAAGGCCGCGCTGAACGCCGTCACCCTGGTCTACGCCCGGGCGCTGCGCGAGTCCGGCATCAAGGTCAGCTCCCTGGAGCCGGGCTACTGCGCGACCGACCTCAACGGGCACAGCGGCACCGCCACCGCCGAGGAGGGCGGCCGCCGGATCGCCCGGCAGCTCGGCGAGGCCGAGGCCGGGCCGAGCGGCCGGTTCTTCGCCGGCGAGGGCGGCACCTACCCCTGGTAGCCCGCCCCGGCGGCGATCAGCCCGGGCAGCTCGCGCATGTCCCGGAAGACCACCGTGCCCGGCCCGGCCAGCCGCTCCGCCGCCGTGACGCCGCCCGCGTACCCGAGGGCGCGCATCCCGGCGGCACGGGCGGCCGCGACACCGGGCGCGGAGTCCTCGACCACGACGCAGGCCGACGGGTCGACACCCATGCTCCGCGCCGCGTGCAGGAACAGGTCGGGCGCGGGCTTGCCGTGCTCCACCTCGGTGGCGCTGAAGATCCGCCCGGCGAACCGCTCGTACAGCCCGGTCCGGCCCAGCGTGTGCCGCATCTTCTCGTGCGTCCCGCTGGACGCCACGCACACCGGCAGGTCGATCGCGTCGAGCGCCTCCGGCAGGCCGTCCACCGGTGTCAGCCCGGCGTCCACGGCCTCCGCGTGCAGCTCGTGGAACCGCTTGCCCCACACCGCCGCCGTCTCCGCCCCCAGCCGCTCCGCGACCAGCGCGTTGTTGACCACCTCCGACCGTCCGACGAACCGCTCGATCGCCTCCCCCTCGGTCAACGGCCAGCCGTACTCCGCCCCCAGCCGCACCAACACCCCCACGGCGATCACCTCGCTGTCCACCAGGACACCGTCGCAGTCGAATATCACCAGCTCAATCGGCTTGATCATCCGGCCAGCATAGGCGCGGCCCCGGTCCCGGTCCCGGTCCCGGTCCCGGGGGAGCGATCACGAAGGCGCGACGGCGCGAAGGGCCCGGCGGGCGGAGCCGCCGGGCCCTGGGGGGCGGTGGGGCGTCAGGCGGTCTGGACGGCGGTGTCGTCGATCACGAAGCTCGTCTGCAGCGAGGAGTCCTCGACCGCGTTGAACTTCACGGTGACCGTCTGGCCCGCGTAGGCCGACAGGTCGAAGCTGCGCTGCTGGTAGCCGCTCGCGGCGTCCACGTTGGAGTAGGTCTTCAGCGTGGTGCCGTTCACCGACACGGTCAGCTTGTCGTACGCGGTGGTGCCGGTCTCCGCGGTGTCGACGTGCAGCCAGAAGCTCAGCGTCGCCTTGCAGCCCGCCGGGATGCTCACCGTCTGCGACAGCGTGTCGGTGTGGCTGGAGCCGTAGCCGTCCAGCCACGCCTTCCACGAACCGCCGTGCGCGGCCTGGCTGGCGCTGTTGTCCACCACGCCCGAGGAGGAGGTCCACGGCGAGGCCGAACCGGTCTCGAAGCCCGCGTTGCCCAGCAGCTGCGCCGGGATGCAGTTGCCCTCACTGCCGAAGACGTTCCAGGTGAAGTTCGCGGTGGCGGTCTTGCCGGCCGAGTCCTTCACCGTGACGGTCACCGGGTAGCTGCCGGCGGTGGTCGTGGTGCCGCCGATCAGGCCGGTGGAGGCGTTGATCGACAGGCCCGGGGGCAGGCCGGTCGCCGAGTAGGACAGCGGGGCGGTGCCGCCGGAGGCGTTGATCTGCAGGCTCACCGTGCTGCGCACCGCCGTGGACTGGTCGCCCGGGCTGGTCACCGAGACCCCGCTGCCGGCCGGCTTGGTGAGCAGGCAGCCGGCCACGTTGAGGTCGATGGCCCGGGTGGAGTTCAGGCAGGTGGTGAACCAGTAGGTCTCCTCGCCGTAGCTCTGCCCCTTGACGGCCTTGGTGGTGCCGTCGGCGGCCACCTCGCACGGGTTGTTGAGGGTGCACATCGCACCGTCGTCGTTGCCGGTGTTGTTGATGCCGATGATCCGTCCGCTGGCGGAGTCGATGATCGGCGAGCCGGAGGTGCCGTGCGTGGTGTTGCAGCCGGTGTTGTAGCGCAGCGAGTCGTGCCAGGTCCACTCGTCCTCGCGGAGGGTGGGCACGAACCCGTTGACGGAGCAGTTCCAGACCTGCTTCCAGTACCCGGACGGGATGTACATCGCGGCGCCGTCGGTCGGGTGCGCGTCGCTGACGGTCAGCGCGGTGGCGCCGTACTTGGAGCTGATCGAGCCGTAGGTGTCGGTGAGTTGGTAGAGCGCGACGTCGGTGCCCGTCATCGTCGCGTAGATCACCTTGTCCGCCTGGACGGTGCCGAGGCTGTTGCCCGCCCCGTCGAGCAGGGTGCCGCTGCGGCTGGCGCTGACGTTCTGGATGACCTGCCCGGCCGAGGGCATGGTCGGCAGGCAGTGCCCGTTGGTGAGCATCAGTGCCCGGTCGCCGGCCACCGAGGTGGGGTAACGGACCAGCGAGGCGGAGCAGTTGCTCAGGGCGATGGTGCTCGTCAGGTCGGCCGCCTGAACGGCGTGCGCCGGGGCGGCGGCGAAGGCCAGCCCGCCCGCGACGACGGCACTCGTACCGGCCACCGCGACAAGTCTCTTGAACATGGCTCTCCTTGTGGGGGATCGCGGGGTGTACGACTGGTCGCCGACGCCCGCGCCGCACGAAAGTGCCATGGCCACTACAAGGGGTCAACGGTTCCGACCGAACTCGCCACTCCTCGCCGCCTGTTGTGCCATCCGGCGGTCACCACCCGTCCCGGTATGCCCGTTACGCACTAGGGTTGCGGGACCTCGTTCCCCGTCTTGGACGAGGAGTCGGCGTTCCCCTTGCCGTCGTCCGCGCGGAGCTTGACGGTCCAGATCGTCCCGCCTCCGTCCGGCGTGAACTCGTGCTGCTTCCCCACCTTGACGAACCGACAGTCCTGCGTGAACTGCTTCAGCTCGGAGTCCCAGTCCACCCCGGTCGTGTAGTAGATCTCGTACGACCCGTCCTTGACGCCCTCGATGGTGGCCACCTGCCCCTTGGCCGCGTACCCCGAGGCCACCGCCTTGCCGTCCGCCGCTAGCGTGAAGACGGCGTCCACCTCTCCGTTGTTGTCGAACTTCAGCGTGCCCTTGCCGCCGTTCCCCGCGTCCCGGACCACGGAGCCGTTCGCCAGGGACCGCGGCTGCGGCTGCGGCTTGGGCAGCTCCGGCACGGTGAAGGTGGCCTGGTAGCCGGCCTGGCCGCCGCCACCTTCCCGAGGCCGGTGTTGATCGGTTCGATGGCCTGGCCGAGCGTCGTCCCGTACGGCGTCGGCGCGGCCGTCGGCGACGCGCTCGGCGCGGCGGTCCCGCCGCCCCCGCCTCCCGAACAGGCCGCGAGCAACAGCACCCCTCCGACGACCGAACCGGACCTGGACACGGACCCCGTGGACCTCACGACCCCACCCCTGATGTCATCCGGCACGCGCTCCCCACGCGCACACGAACGGACATGCTGCCGAGCACGAACCACCCGCGTCAACAGGGTGCGGACGACCACCCGAAGGGCCCGCCCCGGGGCGCCCCGCGGGGTCAACTACGATCGGGCACGTGCTCAGCCTCACCGGACTCCCCCTCCAGATCATCGCCGCGGTCCTCGCGATCGCCGTCTTCGCCGCCACCATGTGGCTCTGGCCGCGGTTCGGCGGGAAGGGCTGGAAGGCCTGGCTGGGCCGGATCGGGGCCTTCCTGGCCACCCAGGTCGCGGTGCTGGTCGCGATGGGCCTGGTCGCCAACAGCTACTTCGGCTTCTACAGCTCCTGGACCGACCTGCTCGGCACCAGCGGCAAGCCGGGCACGGTGGTCGACCACACGCCGAACGCCTCCGGGGTGGCCGTCACCGGCCAGCAGAGCTTCTACTCCTCCCAGGGCTCGGACCCGCAGCGCTCGGGCCTGATCCAGCAGGTCGCCGTCAAAGGAGCGGGCAGCGGTCTGAGCACCGAGGCGTACGTCTACCTGCCGCCGCAGTACTTCCAGCCGGACTTCGCCAAGCAGCGCTTCCCGATGGCCCTGGTGCTGACCGGCTACCCGGGGACGCCGGAGAAGCTGATCTCGCTGATGCAGTACCCGGCCTCGACGCTCACCGCGATCGAGGAGAAGAAGCTGCCGCCGACCATCCTGGTGATGACCCGCCCGACCCTGGTCGGCAACCGGGACACCGAGTGCGTGGACGTGCCGAACGGCCCGCAGGTGGAGACCTTCTTCACCAGTGACCTGCCCAAGGCCCTGGCCGGCACCTACCGGATCGGCTCCGACCCGGCCAACCGGGCCGTGATCGGCAACTCCACCGGCGGATACTGCGCGCTCAAGTTCGCGCTGCGCAAGCCCGACTCCTACCCCGCCGCCGTCGCGCTCTCCGGCTACTACAGCGCGGCCCACGACCCGAGCACCGGCGACCTGTTCGACGGCAACGCCCAGCTGAAGCAGGAGAACGACCTGCTGTGGCGGCTGAAGAACCAGCCGCCGGCGCCGGTCTCGCTGCTGCTGACCACGGCCTACGACGAGAACAACTACGACGAGACCAAGGCCATGGTCGCCGCCTTCAAGGCCCCGACCAAGATGTCCACGATCACCCTGGACACCGCCGGCCACAACTTCCACACCTGGACCCGGGAGATCCCCCCGGCCCTGGAGTGGCTGGGCAAGCACATCACCATGCCGCCCTCGGCCTGACGCACCCCCGCCTGACGCCTCCCGCCCTGCCGCAACCGCGCCCTGACACAACCCCGCTGACGCCCGGTAGATCGGCGCCGGTAGATCGACGCCCGGCAGATCACACCCGGCTCACACCCCCGTCTCACGCTCCTCTCAGCCGCGCCACCCACCGTATGGCGCATGACCACGAGCAGCTACTCCCCTCCGGCCGGCGACCCGTGGCCCGAGGCCGCGAACTACCCGCCACCGGAGGTAACGGTTTCGGGTGCGGCCCGGCCGGACCCGGCCCCGCTCTTCCCCGAGCAGCCCCTGCCGCCCGCCAGGCCCAAGGGGTCCGCCTCCTGGTCCGGCCGGCTGCGCACCCTCCCGGCCCGCGCCTGGCGCGGGCGCGCGGACGACCCGCGCTGGGTGCGCCCGGCCCTGCTGGCGCTGCTGGCCGCGACCGCCGTCCTCTACCTGTGGGGCCTGAGCGCCTCCGGCTGGGCCAACGCGTTCTACTCGGCCGCCGTGCAGGCCGGTACGCAGAGCTGGAAGGCCCTCTTCTTCGGCTCCTCCGACGCCGGGAACTTCATCACCGTCGACAAGCCCCCGGCCTCGCTGTGGCCGATGGCGCTCTCGGCGCGCGTCTTCGGGCTCTCCTCCTGGTCGGTGCTGGCCCCGCAGGCGCTGATGGGCGCGGCCACCGTCGGCGTGCTGTACGCGACGGTGCGCCGCCGCTTCTCCCCGCTCGGCGGCCTGCTGGCCGGCGCCGCGCTGGCGCTCACCCCGGTGGCGGCGCTGATGTTCCGCTTCAACAACCCGGACGCGCTGCTGGTGCTGCTGCTGACGCTGGCCGCGTACGGGCTGGTGCGGGCGACCGAGACGGCGAGCACCCGCTGGCTGCTGTTCACCGGCGTGATGTTCGGTCTCGCCTTCCTCACCAAGACCCTGGCGGCGTTCCTGATCCTGCCCGCCTTCGCGGTGATCTACCTGGTCGTGGCACCCACCGGCTTCTGGCGGCGGGTGCGGCAGACCCTGCTCGCCGGGGTGGCACTGCTGGTCTCCGGCGGCTGGTGGGTCGCGATCGTCGAGCTGATGCCGGCCTCGGCCCGCCCGTACATCGGCGGCTCGCAGGACAACAGCTTCCTCTCGCTCACCTTCGGCTACAACGGCCTCGGCCGGGTGGACGGCAACGAGCGCGGCAGCGTGGGCGGCGGCGGACGGATGCCGGCCGGGATCGACCTGCCGGGCGGCGCGATGCCCGGCCGCGGCCGCGGCTGGGGCGAGACCGGCCTCACCCGGATGTTCGGCACCGACATCGGCGGGCAGATCGCCTGGCTGCTGCCGGCCGCGCTGATCCTGCTGCTGGTCGGCCTCTGGGCGACCCGCCGCTACGCCCGTACGGACACCGCCCGCGCGGCGTTCCTGATCTGGGGCGGCTGGCTGCTCTCCACGGCGCTGATCTTCAGCTTCATGTCCGGGATCTTCCACCAGTACTACACGGTGGCGCTGGCCCCGGCCGTCGCGGCGCTGGTCGGCATGGGCGTGGACGGGCTCTGGCGGGCCCGGCACCGGCTGCCCTGGGCGCTGGTGCTGGCGGGGACGCTCGCGGTGACGGCGGTCTGGGCGTTCGTGCTGCTCGGCCGCAGCTCGGACTTCCTGCCGTGGCTGCGCTGGGCGGTGCTGGTCGGCGGGCTGGCGGCGGCGGTCGCGCTGGTCGGCGGGCAGCTCGCCGGACGGGCCTCCGGCCGGGCGGGCGCGCGGATCGCCACGGTGGCGGGCCTGGTGGGCCTGGCCGCGGCGCTCGGCGGTCCGGCGGCGTACGCGGTGGACACCGTCGGCACCCCGCACACCGGCTCGATCGTGACCGCGGGACCGGGCGTGCAGGGCGCGTTCGGACCGGGCGGGGCCGGACGGAAGGGCGGCAAGGGCTTCCCGGGCGGCACGGGCTTCCAGGGCGGCGGCAACGGCCGCTCGTTCGGCCAAGGCGGCCAAGGCGGCCAGGGCGGCCAGGGTGGCCAGGGCGGCCAGCAGGGCTTCGCCGGCGGGTTCCCCGGCTTCCCGGGCGGCGGTCCGGGCACGGGCTCCGGCTCCGGCAACGGCTCCGACCACGCGAACGGACGCCACCAGCGCGGCACCGACGGCACCTTCCCCGGTGCCCCCGGCGCCCCCGGCGCGACCGGCCCCGAGGGCTTCGGCGGGACGGGCCCCGGCGGCATGGGCGGCATGGGCGGCATGGGCGGCCTGCTCGGCGGCACCAAGGTGAGCGACGAGGCCGCCGCCCTCCTCACGGAGAACGCCGACCGCTACACCTGGGCGGCCGCCACCGTCGGCTCGCAGAACGCCGCCAGCTACCAACTCGCCACCGGCGAACCGGTGATGGCCCTCGGCGGCTTCAACGGCACCGACCCCTCGCTGAGCCTGGCGGGCTTCCAGAAGTACGTCCAGGAGGGCAAGGTCCACTGGTTCATCGCCGGTGGCGCCCGCGGCGGCTTCAACGGTTTCGGCGGCCCGAACACCGGCGCGACCGACAGCCAGAGCGCCGGTACCGGCGGTGACGAGAAGCAGTCGGAGAACACCCGGATCGAGTCCTGGGTGGCCGCCCACTTCACCGCCAGGACGGTCGGCTCGGCCACCTTCTACGACCTGACGGCCCCGACCTCCTGACCCCGCAACGGCCGAGGGGGCGTGCCGCGTTCGCGCGACACGCCCCCTCGGCCGTACCCCGGGCTCAGTCGGACGGGCAGTGCGTCCCCTCCGCCGGCATCCGGCCGTCCGCCAGGAACGCCGTGATCGCCGACCGGACGCACCCGCTCTTGTCGTACGCGGTGTGCCCGTCCCCCTCGCGGGTGAGCAGGACGCCGCGCTCCAGCCCGGCGGCCAGCCGCTGCGCCCACGGGTACGGCGTGACCGGGTCGTCGGTGGAGCCGACGACCAGGATCGGGCCGCTGCCGTGCGCCCGGACGGTGTGCGGGCGTTCGGTCGAGCGGTACGGCCAGGGGCGGCAGTCCGGGGTGAGCAGGGTGGTGAGGGGGTTGTGCCGGCTGGTCAGCGGGGCCTGGGCGGCGAGGTCGGCGAGGGCCGCGCTCAGCTGGGGCTCGGTGGGCGCCGGCAGGTCCACGCAGGAGATCGCCGCGAACGCGTCCGCGACGGTCGTGTAACTTCCGTTCTCCGCCCGGCCGTTGGCGCCGTCGGCGAGGCCGAGCAATCCGTCGGCCTCGCCCTGGGTGAGGGCCGGCGCGAGCGCCTCGCGCAGCCGGTACCAGGAGCGCTGGCCGTCGTAGAGCACGTTGAGGACGCCGGCCCAGGCGAGGGCGGCGGTGAGGGTGCGGCCGTCGCCGGCGCGCAGCGGGTGGGTGCTCAGACCGTCGAGGAACTTCGCGAGGCGCTGCGGGGCGGTGGCCGGGTCGGTGCCGAGCGGGCAGGTGTCCCCGTCGTCGGTGGCGCAGCCGGCGGCGAAGGCCCGGAAGGCGGTCTCGGCGGCGACGGCCTGCTCGACGTCGAGTCGCATCGGGTCGGTGCCGTGCTCGACGGCGCCGTCGAGCGCGAGGCGGCCGGTGCGGTCGGGGAACTCCTCGGCGTAGACCGCGCCCAGGTGGGTGCCGTAGGAGAGGCCGAGGAAGTTCAGCTTGCGTTCGCCGAGGGCGCCGCGCAGCACGTCGAGGTCGCGGGCGGTGTCGCGGGTGCCGACGTGCGGGAGCAGACCGGCCTGCTGGGACCGGCAGGCGTCGGCGAGGATCCGGCCGTGGTCGTAGGCCTGGTCGTCGGTGGCGTTCCACTCGTCGCGGGTGCGGTCGTCGAGGCAGTGGACCGGGCTGGTGGCCCCGGCGCCGCGCGGGTCGAAGCCGACCAGGTCGAAGCGGTCGTGCAGCTGCTGGTAGGTCTGCCAGTCCCAGCGGACCATGCTGATGCCGGAGTTGCCGGGCCCGCCGGGGTTGACCAGGAGGGCGCCGATCCGCCGGCGCGGGTCGGCGGCGGGCAGCCGGGCGAGGGCGACGTCGAGGGTGCGGCCGCCCGGGTCGGCGTAGTCCAGCGGCACGGTGAGCGTGCCGCATTCGATGGCCGGCCCGTCCTGGCCGGCGTCGGTCTCGTCGGGGCAGTTCCGCCACTCGATCCGCTGGCCGTAGAGGGCGCGCAGGGCCGGGGTGGCGGTGGCGGCCACCAGGTCGTCGAGCGGCGGCCGGTTACCGGCGCGGCCCGCGCCGCCGGAGCCGGTACAGCCGCCCAGCAGGGCGAGGGCCGCGGCGAGGGCGGGCAGGGCGCGCCTGGGGAGCCGGGAGATCTTCGGGGACACCGCCCACGAATACCATCCGACTCGTACCCGATGCACACCGGGCCCGTCCCGGCAAGCCCCGGCGCGACGTCTTCTCCGCCGCTTCTCCGCCGCTTCTCAGCCGCTTCCCCGCCGCTTCTCAGCCGCCGATCGCCGACATCGGGCGGTCGGGCCGGACGAAGTCCGCGCTGCCGATGGCGTGTCCGGGCCCCTTGCCCGCCACCGAGGTCCGCCAGGCCGCCTCGATCGCCGCGTCGTCCGCCCCGCCGCGCAGCAGCGAGCGCAGGTCGGACTCCTCCGTCGCGAAGAGGCAGTTGCGCAGCTGCCCGTCCGCGGTCAGCCGGACCCGGTCGCAGCCGCCGCAGAACGGGCGGGTGACCGAGGCGATCACGCCGACGACGGCGTCGGTGCCGGCGATCCGCCACTCCTCCGCCGGGGCGCTGCCGTGCCGTCCCACCGGGACGAGGTCGAAGCGCTCCCCGAGCGCGGCCAGGATCTCCTCCGCCGTCACCATCGCCGTACGGTCCCAGGCACCCTGGGCGTCCAGCGGCATCGACTCGATGAACCGCATCCGGTACCCGTGTTCGACGGCGAACTCGGCCAGCGCGACGATCTCGTCCTCGTTCACGCCGCGCACCGGCACCGCGTTCACCTTCACCGGCCCCAGCCCCGCGGCCTTCGCCGCCGCCATCCCGGCCAGCACGTCGGCCAGGCGGTCCCGCCGGGTGATCGCCGCGAACCGCTCCGGGCGCAGCGTGTCCAGGCTGACGTTCACCCGCCCCAGTCCGGCCTCGCGCAGCGCGACCGCGGTGCGCCCCAGGCCGATCCCGTTGGTGGTCAGCGACAGTTCCACGCCGAGCGCGGCCAGCCGTCCGACCAGCCCCGGCAGCCCCCGCCGCAGCAGCGGTTCACCGCCCGTCAGCCGGACGGAGGCGATCCCCAGCCGCCGGACGGCGATCCGCACCAGCCGCACCACCTCGTCGTCGTCGAGCACCTCCGCCCGGGCGAGCCAGTCCAGCCCCTCCGCCGGCATGCAGTACGTGCAGCGCAGGTTGCAGCGGTCGGTCAGCGAGACCCGCAGATCGGTGTGGACCCGGCCGAAGCGGTCCACCAGCGGGTGCGGTGCGGTGTTCATCGACCCAGTACAGGCGGCGGACGCCCGCAGGACCAGCGGCCGAACCACCGGGGGGCGGCCGCCGCCTGCGGCGTCCCGTTGTGGATTCCCACAATGCGCGCCCCCGTCCCGGAGGGGCAGGCTGGGCCCATGCAGACTGCGCCGACACCCGCCGGGGCCGCCCCGGTCGCCGCCCTCGTGCTCGCCGCCGGGGGCGGGCGGCGCCTGGGCGGGCGGCCCAAGGCGCTGATCCGGTACGGGGGCCGGCCGCTGGTGGAGCACGCGGTGGCGGTGGTCCGGGCCGGCGGCTGCGCGGACGTCACGGTGGTGCTGGGCGCGGCGGGCGAGCGGGTCCGGGCGACCACCCACCTGCCGGGCTGCCGTCTGGTGGCCAACCCGGACTGGGCGGGCGGCATGGGTTCCTCGCTGCGGGCCGGCCTGGCCGCCCTGCCGCCGCGGGCCCCGGCGGTGCTGGTCATGCTGGTGGACACCCCGGGTGTCACCCCGGCCGCGGTGGCCCGGCTGCTGGCCGCGCACCGGGCCGGCGCGGACCTGGCCGCGGCGGCCTACGACGGCCGGCGCGGCCACCCGGTGCTGATCGGCGCCCGGCACTTCGCCGAGGCGGCCGCGGGCGCCTCCGGCGACGCCGGGGCCCGCGCCCTGCTGGCGGCGCACGCGGCGGAGGTCGTCCTGGTCGAGTGCGCCGACGTCGCCGCCCCGGACGACCTCGACACCCCCGCCGACCTGGCCCGCTGGTCCGCCGGCTGACCGTCGTCCTCGGGACGGAGGCCGACTCCTCCCCGACGGTCGGGGGCCCCTGATCCGTCCCTGAGGATTGCCCCATTCCGCGCCCAACGCCGGACATTTCGGGGAGCATGGGAATCGTCCCACGCACCCACCCACACGACGGACGGAGCCCGCGATGGCAGGACTGCCCGACGACTTCACCGGACACGACCCCTCGCTGCCGGGGGCGGGCGGTGGCGCCCGGGCGATCCGCTGCCCCGCCTGCCGCCGGGAGCACCTGTACGAGCCGCCGTCGCTGCCCTGTCCCTGCGGCGCCTCGCTGAAGGTGCCGCTGCTGCGCGGCGGGGTGCCGGTGCAGGTGCGGTTCCGCTCCTGGGAGGACTCCTGGCTGAGCATGCGCTGCCCGCACTGCGGCCGCTCCGACCAGTGGCCGCAGCCCGAGTTCACCTGCAACTGCGGTGCCACCGTCCGGCTGCCGGTGGACCGCACCACCCGCCTCGGCAGCGGTACGGCCGGCCCGCTGGCCGCCGCCGGCCCGCAGGCCACCCACCCCCACCCGGCCCACCCGATGGGCGCGCCGGTGCCCACCCCGCCCGCGCCGCCCGGTGCCCCCGCCGGCCGCTCCCGGCCGTTCCGGCACCGCACTCCGTTCCGGCCGCACCCGGTGCGCACCTCGCAGGACGCGGTGTTCACCGCCGCCCGCTACCTGGAGTGGCTCGGTTTCGACGACCTGGAGCTGACCGAGGCCCAGGAGCGCGACGGGGTCACCCTGTTGGGCAGCCGGATGGTCGCCCAGGTCGACACCTGGACCGAGCCGGCCGACGTGAAGTCGGTCGAGTGCCTCTGGCTGCAGACCCTGCACGCCGAGGAGATGGCCGCCGCGATGTTCACCCTCGCGGGTTATTCGCACCAGGCCACCGTGCGCGGCGAACAGCTGCTGGTGGCCCTGTTCAGCCTGGACCTGGCGGGTGTGCCGCAGCCCGCGAACGGCGCCGCCGAGGCCCTGATGGAGACCGGCTGGACCTCCTGACCGTCCCCTGACCGCCTCCTGAGCGCGTTCCCGGCGCCGCTCGTCGGCCTGCTGACCGCCGCCCGACCGCCGGAGCGCTCCACTAGATCATTTCGGCGCCGAACGCAACAACCTCCGCTCGTGATCTGGTGCACAAGCTCACCCCCGTGTTGAATTGCCGCCACAGCGCGGGCCTTTCGCCCTGCCGTCGCCATGCGCACGGGTCGTGGCGGCAGGGCCCCAGGGGCGGGTCCGTGCCCTGCCGGATGGCGCACACAAGGAGGTGGCGTTGTCGGAGCACGGATGGGGCCCGAGCGGCCCGGAGGGGCGGGGGCGGGCGGCAGCGGAGGAGCCGGGCGACACCGTGTGGCGACTGAGGTCCCGGGGGTGCTGGCAGGAGGCCGCCGAACTGTTGCGCCCGGCCGCCGAACAGGACCCGTCGGCGGCCCTCGGACGCGCCGAACTCCTCATCGAGCAGTGCCTGTTCACCGCGGCCCACTGGGCCCAGGCGGAGCAGGCGCTGCGCCTGGCGGAGGCGCTGGCGGCCGGCACCGAGCAGCGCGCGGCCGCCGCCTGCGCCCGCGGCTTCCTCGCGTACGTGGCGAGCGTGCTCGGTCCGCGGGACCGGCTGGACGAGGCGCAGGCCGCGCTCGGCCGCACCTCGGCCCTGCTGCCGCCGGACGCACCCGGCCGCCCGCTGCTGGACTTCCGGCGCGGACTGGTCGCCGAGAACCTGCTGCGCGACCGCAGCGCCGCCTGGATCGCCTACCGGCGGGCGCACGAGGGCGCCGGCGAGCGCGGGGACGAACTGCTGCGCTCGTACACCTGGCGCCACCTGGGCGCGTTGGCGCTCTCCCGCGGGGACCGCGGCAACGCCCGGGAAGGCTTCGACGCCTCACTGCGGCTGCGCGAGCAACTCGGGTTCACGGTGGGGGTGGCTCCGGCGCTCGCGGCGCTCGCCGAGGTGTCCGAGGCCGCCGAGGCCGCGCGGCTGCGCGCCGAGGCGGCCCGGCTGGTGCAGGCCCTGGGCGGGGTGCCGGTCTGGCTCGCGCGCCAGCTGGGCGCCGCCCGCGCGCCGGTGCCTCCCCCGGACGGACGCATCGTCGACGAGACCCGGGGAACAATCAGCTAAGGTGAGCCTAACCTGGCCGGGGGGAGCAGTACCCCGGCCGGGTCGCCTTGCCGTTCCCCGGGCACCGCCATGCCCCGGTCCGGCCGCGCCCCGCACCGCACCGCCGCCGGGCTCGGCCGGGCGGTCCATGGGCGGCCCCGGTCGACCCGATGGGGCCCGCCCATGTCCGCGAGCAGCACCAGGCCCGGCCCCGCGCCGTGCGCCCCCCGCACCCCCGGCGCGCACGCCTCCGCATCCGACGCCCCTGGCACTCCCAGCACCCCGGACACCCCGGCCCCGGCCGCCACCCGGGCCGCCCCCGGCCCACCGGCCGCTCCCCGCACCCCCGGCGGGCACGCCCCTTCCCCCGCCCCGGCGCCCGACACCCCGGGCGCCCCCTCGTACCACCGGCTGACCGGGCTCACCCCCGTGCTCAGCGTGCGCTGCGCCCCGCCCCCGCCCGGCCGCGGCTGGCTCCGCGCCGCCGACCTGGCCGCCCGGCCCGAGGCGGTGCGCGAGCTGATCGCCCACGACGCCCGGCGCGGCCTCGCCCGCTACGGGCAGCCGCTGCGCCCGGACGTCGCGGCCGGCTTCGGGCTGCACCGCTTCGTCTGGCCGGTCTCCCTGCTGTTCACGCTGCCGTGGTTCCTGGAGCGCCGGGTGCCCCTGCTCGCCCTCGCGGACGTCGCGCTGCGCCGTCGGCCCGAGGCGGTCGAACTGGCCGTCCGCCCGGCGGAGTTCGCCTGCCTGCCGGACGACCCGGCGGCCGGTTCGCCGCGGACCCGTACGGTGCCGGACGAGGCCGCGCTGGCCGCCGAACTGCGGTGCGCGCTGGGCGGGTTCCTCGCCCCGGTGCTGGCCGCCTTCCGCCCGGAGGCGCGCCGCGGCCCCCGGGTGCTCTGGGCGATGGCCACCGACGCGGTGGTCGAGGGGCTCTGCTACGCGGGCGGCCTGCTGGGGGAGCCGGAACGGGCGCGCGCCGAGCTGTCCGCGCTGCTGGCACCCGCCGACCCCGCGCACGCGCCCGGCGCGGACGGGGGTCCCGCCGCCGCCCCGGCCCCCTTCACCCCGGGCGCCGGCTTCGCGCCCCCGGCGCCCGGGCACGGGGAGGCTTCGCGTACGGACCGGCTCCGGGCCAGCTGTTGCCTCGTCTACACCGCGGAACCGCGGGAGATGTGCGGCGGCTGCCCCCGCGTCACGCGATGTTGACGAAAATCCCTTCGACCGGGAAACCGGAAAGCCCGTCATTCCGGGAATCGCCCACATCAAATTCATACGACGATGCGATTAGTGCTGGGTCAGAAATCCCTCTCCTCAGCGCATTGACAGCGAATCAGTCCTTCGCCCGCCGAGCATCCGTCATGATGGTCCCCGCCATCACGACGTGGGAACGCGACGCAGGAAAGCGAGGCTGGTTCCGGCGATGAAATTGTCCGACATACCGCTCGGGTGGGCCGTCACCGGGGTCGCGGGGCTGCTGGTCAGCGCGCTCCTGGTGGCCCTGCTCCGCAGCCGGGGATCCTCGAACGCCTCCGGCCCGGATTCCTGGGAGCGCTCCGAGGAACGGCGCCGCCGCAAGGAATCCCTGTACGGGGCCGCCTCGTACACCCTGCTGTTCTGCTGTGCCGCCGTCGCCGCCGCGCTCTCCTTCCACGGGCTGGTCGGCTTCGGCGTGCAGAACCTGGGCCTGTCCGACGGCTGGGAGTACCTCGTCCCGTTCGGTCTGGACGGCGCCGCGATGTTCTGCTCGGTCCTCGCCGTCCGCGAGGCCAGCCACGGTGACGCGGCCTTCGGCTCGCGGCTGCTGGTCTGGCTCTTCGCCGGCGCCTCGGCCTGGTTCAACTGGGTGCACGCCCCGCGCGGCTTCGGCCACGCCGGCGCCCCCCAGTTCTTCTCCGGCATGTCCCTCTCGGCGGCGATCCTGTTCGACCGGGCGCTCAAGCAGACCCGCCGGGCCGCGCTGCGCGAGCAGGGCCTGGTCCCCAGGCCCCTGCCGCAGATCCGCATCGTCCGCTGGCTGCGCGCCCCGCGCGAGACCTACGCGGCCTGGTCGCTGATGCTCCTGGAGGGCGTGCGCAGCCTGGACGAGGCGGTGGACGAGGTCCGCGAGGACAGGCGGGAACGCGCCCTGGACAAGGAGCGCCGCAAGCTGGCCGGGCGCCGCGAGCGGGCCGAGATCCGGGCCATCAACCGCTCCCACAGCACCTGGCGCCGCGGCACCGGCACGCGGCAGCTGGAGTCCGGCTCGGAGCCCGCCATAGCCGGCGGGTCCGGGGCCGAGCGGCCCGCCACGACCGAACGGGCCGGGCTGGAGCGGCCCGGGGCGGAACGGGCCGGGGTGGAACGGGCCGCCGCGCCGCGCGAGGTCGAGCCCGCCGAGGGCACGGTCGTCCAGCCCGGCCTACCGGCCCGTCCGGAGCGGCGCACCATCGACCTGACCCTGGAGGAGGACACCGTCACGCTCCCCCGGCTGGACTCGCTGGAGCGCAAACTGAAGGACCTGGAGCAGCAGTTCGGCTGACGCCCGGCCGTCCCACGCGTTCCCCGGGGCGCCGACGGTCCCGTCCGGGGCCGTCGGCGCCCCGGACGCTTCGGTCGCCCCGGGCGCTTCAGGCACGCAGGACGCTCACACCGCCCCGGCCGCCCCGGCGCTCAGGCCGCCCCGGCGCTCAGGCCGCCCTGGCCGCTCAGGCCGCCGCGCCGCTGAGCTCGAACCACATCCGCTTGCCGGACCCGCGCGGCTCCACGCCCCAGGAGTCCGCCAGCGCCTCGACCAGCATCAGTCCGCGCCCGGAGGAGGCCTGCTCCCCCGGCGTCCGGCGGGTCGGCCACAGGTCCGACTCGTCCTCCACCTCGACCCGCAGCCGGGCCCGGCCGCCGTCCTGCTCCGGCTCGCGGTAGAGCCGGGCGGTGAACATGGCGTCCCGGTCGGTGTGCCGGATCGCGTTGGTGACCAGCTCGGAGGAGAGCAGCTCGGCGGTGTCGATGAACTCCGCGACGCCCCAGCGGCGCAGCGCGTCGCGCAGCTCGGCCCGGACCTCGGCGACCCGCGCCAGGTCGGCCTGGCCGATCCGGCGGCGCAGCTGCTGGGCGGCGAGGCCGCCCGCCGGGCCGTCCCAGCGCAGGAGCAGCAGCGCTATGTCGTCCTCGCGCTCGCTGGAGTCGGCGGCCTGGGAGGCGATCCGGTCGGCCAGCTCCTCCAGCGGGTCGCGGGCCGCCTGCGCGGCGGGCGGCAGCGGGTGGGCGAGCGCCCGGGTGAGCCGGGCGATGCCCTCGTCCAGGTCCATGCCGCGCGCCTCGACCAGACCGTCGGTACAGAGCAGCACCGTCTCGCCCGGGTCCAGGCTGAACCGGGTGACCCGGTACTCCTGGTCGGGGTCGATGCCCAGCGGCAGCCCGCCGGCCACCGGCACCGCGGAGGCGGTGCCGTCCGCGCGGCGCACCACCGGGTCGAGGTGACCGGCCCGCACGGCGTAGACCACGCCGTAGTCCACGTTGACCTCGGCGTAGGTGCAGGTCGCGAAGTGGTCCGTGTCCAGGTCGGCGAGGAAGCGGGAGGCGCGGGCCATCACGGCGGCGGGCGGGTGGCCCTCGGCCGCGTAGGCGCGCAGCGCGATCCGCAGCTGGCCCATGATCCCGGCGGCGTGCACGTCGTGGCCCTGGACGTCGCCGATCACCAGGCCGACGTGCCCGCCGGGCAGCGGCACCACGTCGTACCAGTCGCCGCCGATCTGCAGTCCGGAGCCGGCCGCGAGGTAGCGCACGGCGGTGCTCACGCCCGGGACGGAGGGGACGGTGCGCGGCAGCATCACCCGCTGCAGGCCGGCCGCCAGCTCGTGCTCGGCGTCGTGCAGCCGGGCCCGGGCCAGCGACTGGGCGACCAGTCCGCCCAGGGTGGTCAGCAGGGTGCGCTCGTCCGCGTCCAGCTCGCGCTCGTCGTCGAAGCTGACCACGCAGACGCCGATCGCCCGGCCGCTGGCCACCAGCGGCAGGTACGCCCAGGAGCCGCGGCCGGTGCGGCTGGTCGGCTCCCACACCTCGGGGTAGCCGTCGCGGAACTCCTCGCGGGTCGAGACGAACACCGGCGCCCGGTGCCGCAGCGCCTCGGCGGCCGGGTGGCCGGCGGGCAGCACGGCCCGGTCCCAGACCGCCAGCGCCTCGGCGCGGTAGCCGGAGGCGCCGAGGATCTTGGCCCGTCCGGCCTCGAAGGAAGCCAGCACCAGGCCGTCCGGCGGCAGTCCGGGCAGCGGCAGCTCGGTGAACACCCGGGCCACGTCACGGACGGTGACGGCTTCGGAGAGGGCCCGGGCCGCCTCCTTGATGAACCGGGAGCGCTCCTCGCGCAGCAGGGCCATCCGGTCGGCGCGGTCGCGCTTGTGCAGTTCGACGGTGGCGTCCCAGACGAAGCCGACCATCCGGGAGGCGCGGCCGAAGGCGTCGGCGAGCACCCGGCCGCGGAAGCGGACCGCGCGCATGGTGCCGCTCGGCCCGACGGTGCGGTAGTAGGCGCCGCACTGGCCGAGTTCGGCGACCGCCCGCTCGACCCGGCGGCGGACCACCGGTGCGTCCTCGGGGTGCAGCAGGGCCAGGAAGGAGTCGGCGGTGCGGTCGAACCGGGCCTGCTCCGCGGTGTCCAGGCCCATGATCGTGCAGGCCCGCTGGTCGCCCTCCAGGACGTCGCGGCGGATGTCCCAGTCGAAGGAGCCGATGCCGTTGGCGGCCATCGCGGGCTCCAGCCAGTCCGGCATGGAGTCGGCGGAGGCGGGCGGCAGTCCGCCGGACAGCACGGGCGCCAGCCGGGCGGCGGCGAGGCCTGGGGACGGGCGCACGGCGTGCGACCGCCGGGCCGGCTGCGCGGCGATGCGGGGCTCGGCGGCACGCGGCTCGGGGGTCCGCGGCTCGGGGGTCCACGGCTCTACGGTTCTGGGCTCTGCGGTTCGCGGCTCGGCGGCGGACACGCCGGGAGTAAGCGCCGGCCCCGGCGACTCGGGCTCAGTGGGCATGCTGCTCCTGCCGCTGCCGTGGCGGACCGCGCCGACCGTCCGGCCGGGCCGCGTGGCGATGTGATGGGTCGTGCTGGATGGGACGGTGCCGGCGGACGGTGGTCAGTCGAGGTTCGGTCTCCCCGCTGCTTCCCGCACGTGGACACACATTCCCACCATCCTGGCCAATGTTCCGCCGAGCGGCAATGCCAACGGGCCGGAAATCTTCCGCCCCGCCTTCTGTTCAGGGCTTCCTTCGACAGCGAATCAATCGACTGCGAACAATCGTACGACCGCCCGGCCGGACTCAGGGGGACGCGAGTTCGAACCAGGTGACCTTTCCGTCGCCTCTCAGCTGCACGCCCCAGGAGTCCGCGAGCGCCTCCACCAGCAGCAGGCCTCGGCCCGAGGTCGCGTACTCGGCCTCCGGGTCGCGCCGGCGCCCGGGCAGCCTGCTCGTGCCGTCCTGCACCTCGATGCGCAGCCGGTGGTCCGAGCCGAGCACCGCGTCGAAGACCGCGCCTTTGGCGGTGTGCAGCAGCGCATTGGTGACCAGCTCGGAGGAGAGCAGCTCGGCGGTGTCGGACAGCTCCGGCACCCCCCAGTGGCTCAGCGCGGAGCGCAGCCGCCGCCGCACCGAGCCCACCGCGACCAGATCGGCCGCGTCGAGCGTCAGGTGCAGCCGCCGGTGCAGTGCGCAGCCGGGGGCCGATGCGCCCGGCAGGGCCGTCCCGGTCGCACCGGTCGAGCCGGTGGCACCGGTCGCACCCGCGGCGCCGACGGGACCGGTGGTGCCGGTCGCCCCGGTGCCGCCGGCCTTGCCCTGGACCGGCCCGGACCGGTAGGCGTCGCCCGAGCTCGTCCGCTGACGCGGGAATCGCGACTGACCGTCCATCACCACATGCCCCCGCCCTGGAATCCGGGCCCCCGCCTCCGGATCCCCCGCCGGCCGGTGGCCCCCTCGATCTGACCACCATCCTCATGCCCAGTTGACGGCGTTTGCAACAGTGTGCGTCCGATCACGTGGGGTGAAAGGGGCACGGGGAGGTTCACGTGATCCAACTGCCCGCGCCGGACAGGTTTGCGAAGCGCAGAGGCCCTTCCCGAAGCCGCCGTCACCCGATCCCGCGCACACCCCGCGCCCGTACGAGCCGTGCGCCCGACCGCGCGCCCCCTGCCCCGCTCCCGCCGCGCGCCGGGCCCTCGGCCCGGCCCGGCGCCCCGGCTCGGGTCCCTCACCCCCATCCCCCGCCCAGGGAGCCGAACCCGCGCGGACCGGCAACGCTGGACAGGGCGGCCCGGTCCGGGTTCAATGGCCCGAGATGTTTGAACGACGTTCTAACATCGACCCCGGAAGCCCCCGAGGCCCCGAGCCGACCCCCTCCCCCGGCGACCGCGAGCGAGGAACCGTGCGACTGACCCCCACCGAGCGGGACCGGCTGCTGATCTTCACAGCAGCCGAACTGGCCCGCGCCCGCCGAGCCCGAGGCGTACGCCTCAACATCCCCGAGGCCACCGCCCTGATCGCGGACACCGTCTGCGAGGCCGCCCGCGACGGCCGGCGCCTGGCCGAGGCCATCGAGGCCGGCCGCTCCGTGCTGACCGCCGACGACGTGCTGCCCGGCGTGCCGGACGTGGTCACCGTCGTCCAGGTCGAAGCCGTCTTCGAGGACGGCACCCGCCTCGCCGTGGTCAACGACCCGTTCAAGGGCGCCGGCTCGCTCGGCGACGAGGCGCCCGGCGGCGCGCTGATCGGCGACGGCGCCGGCTACGACCCGGTCGAGGAGACGCTGCTGCTCCCCGTCCACAACACCTCCGGGGTGCCGATCTCGGTCACCTCGCACTTCCACTTCTTCGAAGCCAACCCGCGCCTGGCCTTCGACCGCGCCACCGCGTACGGCACCCACCTGGCCGTGCCGGCCGGCTCCTCGGTGCGCTTCGACCCGGGCGCCACCGTCGAGGTCGGCCTGGTGCCGATCGGCGGCGAGCGGGTCGCGATCGGCTTCGCCGGGCTGGTGGACGGCCCGCTGGACGCGCCCGGCGCCAAGGAGGCCGCCCTGGCCAAGGCCCGCGCGACCGGCTACCTGACCAGCTTCGACGACGCGGAGGTGCCGTCATGAGTTCGATCACCCCCCACGACTACATCTCCGTGCACGGCCCGCGCGCCGGGGACCGGGTCCGGCTCGGCGACAGCGGTCTGATCGTCCGCGTCGAGTCCGACTCCCAGGCACCGGGCGACGAGTTCCTGGCCGGCTTCGGCAAGACCGCCCGCGACGGCCTGCACCTCAAGCCCGCGGCCGTCCGCGACACCTGCGACGTCGTGATCAGCAACGTGCTGGTGATCGACGCGGTCCAGGGCATCCGCAAGACCTCGATCGGCCTGATCGGCGGCCGGATCGCCTCGATCGGCCGCGCCGGCAACCCGGACACCCTGGACGGGGTGGACGTCGTGGTCGGCACCGGCACCACGATCGTCTCCGGCGAGGGCATGATCGCCACCGCCGGCGCCATCGACACCCACGTCCACCTGCTCTCGCCGCGGATCATGGAGGCCTCGCTGGCCTCCGGCGTCACCACGATCATCGGCCAGGAGTTCGGCCCGGTCTGGGGCGTCGGCGTCAACTCGCCCTGGGCGCTGCGGCACGCGTTCAACGCCTTCGACGCCTGGCCGGTCAACATCGGCTTCCTGGGCCGCGGTTCGTCCTCCGACCCGGCCCCGCTGGTGGAGGCGCTGGCCGAGGGCGGCGCGTCCGGCTTCAAGGTGCACGAGGACATGGGCGCGCACACCCGCGCGCTGGACACCGCGCTGCGGGTCGCCGAGGAGTACGACGTCCAGGTCGCCCTGCACACCGACGGGTTGAACGAGTGCCTGTCGGTCGAGGACACCCTGAAGGTGCTGGAGGGCCGGACCATCCACGCCTTCCACATCGAGGGCTGCGGCGGCGGGCACGTCCCCAACGTGCTGAAGATGGCGGGCGTGCCGAACGTCATCGGCTCCTCCACCAACCCCACCCTGCCGTTCGGCCGGGACGCCCTCGGCGAGCACTTCGGCATGATCGTCTCCGCGCACGACCTCAAGGTCGACCTGCCCGGCGACGCGGCGATGGCCCGCGACCGGATCCGGGCCGGCACCATGGGCGCCGAGGACGTGCTGCACGACCTCGGGGTCATCGGCATCACCTCCTCCGACGCCCAGGGCATGGGCCGGGCCGGCGAGACCGTGCGCCGCACCTTCGCCATGGCCGGCAAGATGAAGACCGAGCTCGGCCCGCTCGACGGCGCCGGCTCGTACGGGACGACGGAGAGCGGCGACGACAACGAGCGCGTGCTGCGCTACATCGCCAAGCTCACCATCAACCCGGCCATCGCGCACGGCCTTTCGCACGAGGTCGGCTCGATCGAGGTCGGCAAGCTCGCCGACATCGTGCTCTGGCGCCCGGACCACTTCGGCGCCAAGCCGCAGCTCGTCCTCAAGGCCGGATTCCCCGCGTACGGTGTGGTCGGCGACCCCAACGCCTCCACCGACCGCTGCGAACCCCTCGTCCTGGGCCCGCAGTTCGGCGCCCACGGGGCGACCGCCGCCGACATCTCGGTGGCCTTCGTCGCCCAGGCCGCCGCCGACGGCGCCTACCTCGACCGCCCCGCCGACGGGCTGCCCACCCGCCGCCGCCGCGTCGGCGTCCGGGGCACCCGCGGCATCGGGCCGCGCGACATGGTGCGCAACGCCCGCGTCGGCCACGTCGAGGTCACCGAGACCGGGCTGGTCTCGCTGGACGGCGCGCCGCTGCGCTCCGAACCGGCCGACAGCGTCTCGCTCAGCCGGCTCTACTTCCTCTGATCTCCCCTGATCCCAAGGACTCGACGATGACCACCCCCACCACCCCCACGCCCGCCTCGCTCGGCTACCG
Organism: Kitasatospora sp. NPDC093550; assembly: GCF_044764985.1. NCBI lineage: Bacteria > Bacillati > Actinomycetota > Actinomycetes > Kitasatosporales > Streptomycetaceae > Kitasatospora > Kitasatospora sp. NPDC093550. The sequence goes on along the minus strand of NZ_JBIWJF010000016.1, from coordinate 44,036 downwards.
GATGCCCGCCGAGTGGCACCCGCACGACCGCACCTGGATGGCCTTCCCCACCACCAACCCCACCTTCGACAGCCCCGAGGCGCTGCACGCCGGCCGGGAGGCCTGGGCCGCCGTCGCCGACACCATCGTGAAGTACGAGCCGGTGACGCTGATCGTCAACACCGGCGAGACGGCCGAGGCCCGCAAGTACGTCTCCGAGCGGGTCGAGATCGTCGAGCGCCCGCTGAACGACGCGTGGATGCGCGACATCGGCCCGTCCTTCCTGATCGACGGCAAGGGCTCGGTGGCCGCCGCCGACTGGATCTTCAACGGCTGGGGCGCGCAGTCCTGGGCCCGCTGGGACAAGGACCAGCACGTCGCCGAGCACATCGGCGAGCTGACCGGGGTCCAGCGCTTCGCCTCCCGGCTGATCAACGAGGGCGGCGGCATCCACGTCGACGGCGAGGGCACGGTGCTGGTCACGGAGACCGTCCAGCTCGGCGAGGGCCGCAACGCCGACTGGACCAAGGAGGAGGTCGAGGCCGAGCTGCACGCCTTCCTCGGCACCACCAAGGCGATCTGGCTGCCGCGCGGACTCACCCGCGACTACGACGAGTTCGGCACCCGCGGGCACATCGACATCGTCGCCTCCTTCGTGCGCCCCGGCGTCGTGGTCGCCCACGTCCAGCCCGACCCCGCGCACCCGGACCACGAGGTCTGCCAGGAGCTCGTCGCCATCCTGCGCGCCTCGACCGACGCCCAGGGCCGACCGCTGGAGGTCATCGAACTGCCCGCCCCCACCGTCCTGCTGGACGAGGACGGCGAGCCGGTCGACTACTCCTACATCAACCACTACGTGGCCAACGGCGCCGTGATCCTCTGCGCCTTCGCCGACCCCCGCGACCAGGAGGCCGCCGCCATCCTCGGCCGCGCCTACCCGGGCCGCACCGTCGAACTCGTCGACGCCCGCGAGATCTTCGCCAACGGCGGCGGGATCCACTGCATCACCCAGCAGCAGCCCAAGGCGCTCTGACGCCCGCACCCCGGGCGGGAGCCGCGCGCTCCCGCCCGGGTAGCCTTCGAACCTCCGTTCCACCGAGGGAGAGCAACGCACATGGCGGATCCCCGCCCGCGCCGGCCGGCACGCCCCCGCGAGGAGGTCTTCGCCACCGCCCGGGCCGCGATCGCCGAACACGGGCTCGCCAAACTCACCATGGCCGGGCTCGGCAAACAGCTCCAGATGAGCGCCGGCCACCTGCTCTACTACTTCGGCAGCAAGGACCAGCTGCTGCTGGAGACCCTCCGCTGGAGCGAGGACCAGCTCGGCGCCCGCCGCCGCGACGCCCTCGCCGACCACTCCCTCGACCCCTGGCAGCGCCTCGACGCCTACCTGCGCCTCTACCTGCCCGAGGGGGCGGGGGACCCGCGCTGGATCCTCTGGGTCGAGGTGTGGGGCCGCTCCCCGGCGAGCGCCGAGATCCGCCAGGGCCAGCAGGAGATCGAGGCCCCCTGGCAGGCCGACCTGGTGGCCCTCATCGAGGAGGGCACCGCCACCGGCCACTTCACCCCGGGCCCCACCGCCGACCGCGCCACCCAGATCCGCGCCCTCCTCGACGGCCTCGCCGTCCCCATCGCCATCGGCCTCCCCGACACCCACCCCCCGGCCGCCCTCACCCAGGCCACCGCCGTGGCCGCCATCCTCCTCCGCGCCTGAGCCGCGAGAACTCGGCCGACCGGGCCACTGATTCCCCCCTCACCCGGGGTGTGCGCACTGGAAGTCGGCCGGGCCGACTTCCGGTCGGGGCCTGCGGTCGGCCTCCACGGTGACTCTCGGGGCAATAGGCAGACCGGTCTACAGATTCGACCCGACTCGCCGGGAGTCGCGTGCACCGGAAGTCGGATGGGCCGACTTCCGGTGCACGGGTGGGCACGGGCGGATCCCGGGTGAGGTGAGTCGACGGCTGGACCGGGCCTCCGTTCACTCCGTCCAGACGGCGGCGGCCGTGCGGTCGTCGGCGTAGCCCTTGGCGCGGACCTGGACTTGGCGCAGGAAGTCGACGGTGCCCGGGGGGTGGGGGTGGGCCCAGTGGGTGGAGAGGAAGTGGGCGACGGCGGGTTCGTCGGCGATCGGACGGGCCAGGCCGGGGGTGCAGAGGAGCAGGATGTCGCCCGGGGTCGCGGGGACGAGCCGGAAGCGGAACGGGCGCGGGTCCGGGACCGGAGCCTCGGGCACCGGCGGCTGCCCGTCCGGGTGGTGCAGCAGGCGGGCCGCGTACGCGTCGATCCAGTGCCCGGAGCGCAGCAGGTAGAGGCCGCCGGGGCCGACGCCGAAGGCCGCGCGGTAGCCGGCGGCCGGGTCGAGCGACACCATCAGGCAGTGCAGCGAGGCCGGGGACGGCGTGTCGTCCCCCTCCGGCCGGGGTGCCAGCGCGCGCAGCGGGGCGGCGGCGCCGGTGGCCAACCGCTGGAGCCCGTAGCGGAGCCGGTCCCGGGCGCCGTCGCGCAGGTCGGCGGCGAGTCCGGCCCGGCTGCGTCCGATGGCGGCGGCCAGGTGGCGGCAAGCCTCACCGGTCGCGGTGGCGACGGCCTCCGGGCCGACCGTGTCGTCCGCCGCCCCGCCCGTCCGGTCGAAGCCGCCGAGGACGGCGAGCAGCAGTCCCTCGGGCCCGTCACCGAACCGGGTGACCAGCAGGGAGTCCCGGCGCGGCTCGCCCCGGTAGCGGGCGGAGTCGCCCCGGACGGACGCGGCGCGCAGCACGGACGGTCCGTACTGCGCACCCTCCAGCACGGTGTCCGGGACGAGTGCCCGCAGCGCACCCGGGTCCGCCTCCGGGACGGCCGTCGGCTCGGGCCCGTACGTCGGGGGGCGCCCGCCGACGTGCGGGACGGCGACCCCGCCGTCGGCGAGCGGTGCGCGGACGGGCGGCCGGGGGTCGGGGACGGTGGCGGTGGCGGTGGGAGGCAGTGGTTCCGGCTCGGGCTCGGGGGCCGGGGCGTGGTCGGGCTCGGGTTCGGGCGTCGGGTCGGGGGTGGGCGCTTCGAGGACGTCCGGCGGTGCGGGAGCTTCGGGGAGCTCGGGCTCGGCTTCAGCGGCTTCGGCGAGCCCGGGCTCGGCAACGGGCTCGGGCTCGGGCTCGGGCTCGGAAGCTTCGGCGAGCTCAGGCTCGGCAACGGGCTCGGGCTCGGGCGCAGGCTCGGAAGCTTCGGCGGCAACGGCCTCCGGCTCGGGCTCAGCCTCCGGCACCGGCTCCGGCTCGGGGACGGACGGTGGGGTGTCCTTCTCCAGTGAGACCGGAGCGACCTCCGCCTCCGGCGCGTCGTCGGCGAAGGCGGGAGCCCGGAACCGGCGGGTCTCCGTGGAGGCGGAAGCCGTCCGCTGCCGCCCGATCCCCTCCGCTCCCCCGATCACACCGACCGCGGTGTCGAACCAGTCGTCGAGGCTGTCACCGTCGTCCCCCGTGGGCTCGGGCTGCTCCGCGTCCCCGGCCGACGGCTCGCCTGTCGCCGCCTCCCCTGCCTCCGCCTCCCCGGCCGCCGGCTCCCCCGTCGACGGCTCCGCAGCCGCCTCCGCCGACCGCTGCTGCCCGATGAGCCCGACCGCCGTGTCGAACCACTCGTCCACGCTGCCGTCCCCCGGGTCGGCGTGCGGGGTGTCCGGGAGGGTGCCCGCCGGGCCGTCGTAGACGGTGTCCCACCAGCCGTCCTCCGGCCGGTGCGGCTGTGCGGGTGCACCCTGCTTGCTCATCTGGCGGCTCCTGCTCGGTCCGTGGTCGCGCGCCGCCCCCGGGCGGGCCGGGCTCGACGTCATTGTTCTCCACGTGCAACGACCCTGTCCGGGATTCGGCGACAACCGGTCACCCACCGGAACATCCCGGCCACCGCGCCGACCAGCCGGTTCGTCGCCCGCACGGCGCCGCGTCACCGCGGGTGCCGCCGTCCGGTCCGCCGCTGGTCCGCTTCCGTTCCGTCCGTGCTTGCCGGATGTGCCCGGAGCAGGGTGTTTCCTGGACATCCGGGCGTGTGAGCCCCGGAAAAATGAGGGCCGATGGGGGGCATCGCTTCACTCGTTCGGCTGATTAAATGTGCGCATGACCGCGTCGGCCCCCAGCTCGCCCCGACCGGGGAGGGCCGCACCGGCGGGCCGCCCGGTGGGTGCGCTGTTGGTCCTGCTGCTCGTCGCCCTGCTGACGATGCTGCCCTGCGCGGGCCAGGCGAAGGCGATGGACGGGCCCGCCCGTCCGGCGCCGACCGCGGGCCCGGTCAGTGCCGTCACCGTCGTCAGCGTCCAGGTCGCGACCGGACAAGCGCCCCACACCGGCCACGCCGCGTCCACCACCCGGCCCGCCAGGGCCGCGAAGCTCGCCGGGGCCCCCGGGGCCGCCCCGGCGGCGAAGGCCCCGACGGCCGCCGACCAGCACCGGATCGCCGAGGACCAGGGGCACTGGATCCTCTGCACCGCCGACGGCCAGCCCCCGCGCAACAACGGCTGCTCCAGCCACCCGTACTGCCCGCAGGACGCCCAGCTGCCGAATCCGCCGCCGCAGCCGCAGCCCGCCGTGTCACCGCTCACCCCGGCCGCGCCCGAGGCGCTGCCCCGGGTGGTGCCCGCGGGCCTGCTGGACGGTTCGCACCCGGCGCCCGATCTGCACGCGCTGCAGGTCCACCGGTCCTGAGCGGAACCCACCGCCGGCCCAGCCGCCGGCGGATCCGCCCCGCCTCACCTTCCAGCCGACCGCCGCCACCGACCGGTGCGCGGCGGAGACAAGGACACCACCATGGGTTCCGCCTCGAAGCAGTCCAACAAGTCCGGCGGCAAGCAGGCCGGCCTCGACCGCCGCGCCCGGATCGCCGAGCTGCGCGCCGCCGAGCAGCGCCGCGACCGCCGGAACAAGATCGTCGCCTCGGTGGCGGCCGGTGTGCTGGTGATCGCCGCGATCGCCACCGGCACCTGGGTCGTCATGGACCAGAACCAGAAGAAGAAGGACAAGGAAGCCGCCGCCAACGCGGACATCCCGGGCGTGAAGACCTTCGGCGAGCTGACCCGCAACCACGTCAAGGACAAGGTCACCTACCCGATGACCCCGCCGGTCGGCGGCGACCACAACTCGGTCTGGCTGGACTGCATGGGCCACGTCTACGACCAGCCGGTCGAGAACGAGCGCGCCGTCCACTCGCTGGAGCACGGCGCGGTCTGGGTGACGTACAACGGCAAGGCCACCCCGGACGACATCAAGACCCTGTCCGACAAGGTCAAGGCCACCCCGTACTCGCTGATGAGCCCGTACCCGGACGAGCAGGGCACCATCACCCTGAACGCCTGGAGCACCCAGCTGGTCGTGGACAGCGCCAGTGACCCCCGGGTGAACCAGTTCTTCACCAAGTACGTCCAGGGCAAGCAGACCCAGGAGCCCGGCGCCTCCTGCACCATGGGGGCGATGTGACCGCCGACGCGGGCCGCACCGAGGGGGCCGCGACCGAGGACTCCGCGACCGAGGAGACCGGCGGGGCCGGGTCCCCGCGCCGGCGGCTGTGGTGGCCGGCCGCGCTGGCCGCCGCCGTGGCGCTGGCGCTCGGCGTACCGGCCCTGGTGGCGAGCGGGACCTCCGCGTCCGGCAGCTCGCTGTCCGTCCCGGCCGACGACTCGCCCGAGGCCGGCTTCGCCCGCGACATGGCGACCCACCACCAGCAGGCGGTGGACCTGTCGTTCGCCGTCCGGGACCGCACCGGCGACGAGCCGACCCGCACCCTGGCCTTCGACATCATCAACACCCAGGCCAACCAGCGCGGGATGATGATGGGCTGGCTGGACCAGTGGGGGCTGACCCAGAACTCGTCCGCCAAGCCGATGGCCTGGATGAAGATGGGCCACGACTACCAGCCTCACGACGGCTCGCTGATGCCCGGCATGGCCACCAACGCCCAGATCGCCAAGCTGCGTTCGCTCAGCGGGCGGGACGCCGAGGTGTTCTACCTGCAGCTGATGATCGAGCACCACAAGGGCGGCGTCGAGATGGCCCAGGGCTACGTGGACCTGGCCAAGAACGACACCGAGAAGCGGCTCGCGCAGTCCATGGTGATCGCCCAGACCTCGGAGCTGCAGCTGATGACCGACATGCTCCAGGAGCGCGGCGCCGCCCCCGGCGTGCCCGCGTCCTGAGCCGGCTCGGCACTCCTCTCGTTCCCCGGACGGCCGGGGCGCGGCCGACGGTCCCGTACCGTCCCCGCCGCGCCCCGGCCGTCCGCCGTTCCCCACCCCCTCGCGGAGCAGCTCGTATGACCCTCCACCCGCCCGGTTCCCCCGGTTCGACCGGCTCCTCGGGCTCCTCCGGCACCCCCTGGCTGATCGCCGGACTGGGCAACCCCGGCCCGTGGTTCCGGCAGACCCGGCACAACGCGGGCTTCCTGGCCGTCGACCGGCTGGCCGAGCGGCACGGCGCCCGCTTCCGGCGGCGCGGACTCGCCACCCTGGTCGCCGAGATCGCGGTGGACGGGCGGCCGGTGCTGCTGGCCAAGCCGCTCTGGTTCATCAACCTGTCCGGCCGCCCGGTGGCCGCGCTGCTGCGCCGGTACGGCGTGCCGGTGGAGCGGCTGGTGGTGGTGCAGGACGACCTGGACTTCGCGTTCGGCTCGGCCCGGCTCAAGCGCGGCGGCGGGCCCGGCGGCCACAACGGGGTGCGCTCGGTGGGCGAGGTGCTCGGCACCCGGGACTTCGTCCGGCTGCGCTTCGGCATCGGGCGGCCGCCGAAGGGGCAGAGCGTCGGCGACTTCGTGCTGAAGAGCTTCTCGGACGACGAACTGGCCGCGATGCCGGGCGAGTTGGACCGTTGCGCGGACGCGCTGGAGACTCTGGTGCGGCTCGGCCTGAACCGCGCCCAGGACACCCTGAACGCCCGCCCGGCCGCCGAGGCGCCTTCCGTGCCCGAGGCCCCTCCCGTGCCCGAGACCGGTCACGGGACGGAGCCCGGCCAGGGCGCGGAGGCCGACCGTGGCGCGCGGTGACGACCTCCGGCGCACCCCGCGGGACACCGGGCCCGGGAACGGCGCACGGCAGGACGGCACGCAGCCGGCCGGCGCGCGGTTGCTCGTCGCACGGCCCGACGACCCACGGCCTCCCCTGACCGCCGAGGCGGTGGCCGAGGCCCAGCGGCTGCTCGGCGTCACGCTCCCCGCCGCCCTGCTGGACCTGCTGCGCCACCGCGACGGCGGCGAGGTCGCGGACGACCGGAACGCCTTCCCGACCGACCGGCCGACCTCGTGGAGCGCCGACCACGTCCCGTTCGACTGGCTCCTGGGCATCGGCCGCCACCCGTGGGCGCTGACCTTGCTCGACAGCCCGTACCTGGTCGCGGAGTGGGGGCTGCCCACGCCGGTGGTCCTGCTCTCGGGTGAGGGCCCGTGCTGGATCGGGCTGGACTACCGGGACGGCGGCCGGGACGGGGAACCGTCCGTCACCTGGTTCGAGGCGGACCTCGGCCGGGAGGTGCCGCTCGCCCCGGACTTCCGGTCGTTCCTCGACGGCCTCACCGCGGCCGACGACTTCGTGTGAGACCGCCCGGGCACCCGGGGGACGCGCCCGCCCCGGGACCGCCGGAGCGGGCCGCGGGCCGGCCGGGTGAGGACCGCGGCCGCCGCCGCGACCGCCGCGAGGACGACCAGCACCGTCCGCCCACCGGACGCCGCGCCCGCCAGGTGGACACCGAGGACGGACAGCGCCATCCCGAGCGCCGTGCCGAGGCTGCGCGCCATGTTCACCATGCCGCCGCCGACCGCCGAACACTGCGCCGGTATCGCCCGCATCACCAGCGCGTTGTTGGCCGGCAGCAACAGGCCCAACCCGTACCCGGCGACCAGTAGCGGAGCCGCCGACGCGGTCGAGGCCGGCAGCAGCGCGAACAGCAGCAGCCCGCCGGCCGCGACGGCCGCGCCGAACCGGCACCTGGTGACGTCCGACCAGCCCCGGGGCAGCAGTCCGCCGCCGACCGTCGCGGCGAGGGCGAACGCGGCGGGCAGCAGGGTGACCAGCAGGCCCGCGCCGGCCGTGGACACGCCCGCGCCGGTGAGCAGGACGGGGCCCAGCACGAGCGGGCAGAACAGCAGCAGGTACCCGATCAGCGCGACCGCCAGGCCGGACCGCACGCCCGGGGTGTTGACCAGGCCGGGCGCCAGGATCGGCCGGGCGGCCCGCCGCTCCTGGCGCACCAGCGCGACCGTGAGCACGGCGGCGGCGAGCAGCAGGACGGCGACCACCCAGCCGGGCAGCGGCAGGCCGGAGGCGGTGGACAGGGCGAGCAGCAGCGACGTGGTCGCGCAGGTGAGCAGCAGCATGCCGGGCAGGTCGAAACGGGCGTCGCCCCGGGCGGGTCCGTCGCGCCGGGGACCGGCCCTCCGGGGACCGGGTAGCACGGGCAGCCCTGGCAGCCCGGGAAGCCCGGGTAGCCCGGGTACGACGGCCGGGGCCGGGCGGTCCGTCCGGGTGCGGGGCAGCAGGTACCAGCCGGCCAGGATGCCGAACACGGCGATCGGCACATTGACCCAGAACACCCAGCGCCACGAGGCGTGTTCGACCAGCAGCCCGCCGAGGCTGGGCCCGAGCGCCAGCCCGAGGCCCTGGGCGGAGGCCTGGATGCCCAGCGCGCGCCGCATCGCGCGCTCCGGCACCCCGCGCGCGACCAGCGCGACGCTGTTGGCCTGCATCATCGCGGCACCGACGGCCTGGACGGCACGGCAGCCGACCAGGATCCAGAGGCTGCCGGCGAACCCGGCGCCGAGCGAGGACAGCCCGAAGACGGCGAAGCCGCCGAGGTACATCGTCTTGCGGCCGACCAGGTCGGACAGCCAGCCGATCGGGGCCAGCAGGGCGACCAGGACGAGCAGGTAGACGAGGGCGACCCACTCGACGGCGGCGAAGCCCGCGTCGAAGTGGTGGCCGATGGCGGGGAAGACCAGGGCGATGACGCTGGCGTCGAGCTGACCGAGGAAGGCGCCGAGGCAGACCGTCCCGACGGCCAGCCAGTGGGCGTGGCGCCAGCCGGCGATGCCGCGGGGCCGCGGCCGCTCGGTGAGCAGGCGGGCGACAAGGGCGGTGGCGTTCATGGTCCGAATATATCGGATACAGATATGTTCTTTCTACGATCAGATCGCTCTGCGATACGAAGCGTCTCACAGGGCGCCCGCACGGCGTCCGAGGGACGGACGGCGCCCCCGGAACGCCCCGGACCAGGAGATACGCTGTCCGCCATGCCGTCGTCACACCACGTTCCCGACTCCGCCACCGAGGGCACCGATCCGGCGGTCGAGCACGCCCGGCGGCTGACCGACACCGTCACCCGGCTGCGCCGCGCCCTGCGCAGCAGCATCCGCACCGACTACCCCTGGGAGTCCCTGCCGATGGCGCAGGTCGAACTCCTCCAGACGCTCGCCGCCGCGCCGCTGCGGGTCGGCGAGCTGGCCGCCCGGCAGCGGCTCGCGCCCAACACCGTCAGCGGACTCGTCGGCAAGCTGCTCGAAGCCGGCTTCGTGGACCGCCAGGCCGACCCCGGCGACCGCCGCACCGCCCGGATCGCCCTCACCACGGCCGGCCGGCGGCAGCTGGACGACTGGCAGCACGCCCACGAACGCCGCATCGCCACCGCACTCGACACCCTCGACCCGGTCGACCGCGCGGCGGTCGTCGACGCCCTGCCCGCGCTGGAGCGACTCGCCCGCGCCCTCGCCCAGCCGGGGACCGGCCCCGAGCCCGGCTGAGCCCCAGGGAGCCACGGCCGCGGCTGAGCCGCCGGGAGCCGGGGCTGAGCCGCGGTGCAGCCACAAAACCGCTGGTCACCGCCCCTGGCCGACCGCTACCGTCCCGGCATGAGGACAGCACGGGTACGCATCGAGCCCTGGACGGACGCCGATCTGGCGCTCCTGCGCCGGGTCAACACGCCGGAGATGAAGAAGCACGTCGGCGGACCGGAGACCGAGGAGCAGTTGCTCGTCCGGCACGGCCGGTACCTGGACTTCGTCCCGTCCGGGCTGGGCTGCATGTACCGGATCGTGCTGCTCCCCGATGACGCGACCACCGAGGACACCGGCGATGCGATCGGCGACGCGATCGGCGACGCGACCGGTGAGGCGACCGGGGGCCGGGCGGCCGAGGGCGAGGCGGTCGGCACGGTCGGCTACGGCACCCGGACCTGGGAGGGCGAGACCGTCCACGAGATGGGGTGGAACGTGCTGCCCGGCCACCAGGGCCGGGGCATCGCCGTCACCGCGACCCGTCTCGCGGTCGCGGCCGCCCGCCGCGAGGCCGCCCACCGGTACCTGCACGCCTTCCCCTCGGTGGACAACCCCGCCTCCAACGCGGTCTGCGCGAAGGCCGGGTTCACGCTGCTCGGCGCGACCGACTTCGAGTTCCCGCCCGGGCGGTTCATGCGCAGCCACAACTGGCGGGTGGACCTCCGCGGTTCGGCCTGATCGGCTCAGGCCCGATCGGGTCAGGCCCGATCAGGTCAGGCCTGATCGGGTCAGGCCTGATCGGTTCAGAACAGGGTCCCGCTCTCCAGCTCCAGCAGCAGCCGCTTGCGGTCCACGCCCGCCGCGAAGCCGGTGAGCGCGCCGTTGGCGCCGAGCACCCGGTGGCAGGGGCGCACGATCAGCAGCGGGTTGGCGCCGACCGCGCCGCCGACCGCGCGGACCATGCGCGGCTCCTGCCCGGCCAGCTCGGCGAGTTCGCCGTAGGTGACGGTCGTGCCGTACGGGATCGCGTCCAGCGCGGCCCAGATCCTGCGACGGAACTCGGTGCCCACCGGCGCCAGCGGCAGGTCGAACTCGGTGCGCTCACCGGCGAAGTAGGCGGTCAGCTGGGCGACCGGCTCCGCCAGCGCCTCCGGGTCGAGGACCCAGTCGTCGGCCGGCTCGGCCAGCGCGTACTTCTGGCCCGGCGCGGTGACGGTGGCCAGCGCGGCCGGACCGCCGCCCTCGGGCCGGACGCCGCTCAACAGCAGCCGCCCGAAGGGGCTCTCCATCGTCGTGTAGACCGTGGTGGCGAGGTCGGCCGGGGCGTGCTCGCTCGGGGCGTGCTCGGTGGTGCTCATGCTGCTGTGTTCTCCGTTCCGGTGCTGGTGGTCGCGGGGCCGGCCCACAGCCGGTGGACCGCGTAGGAGCGCCACGGGGCCCAGGCCTCGGCCGCGCGGGCGGCGGACTTCGGGTCGCCGGGCGCGCCGAGTCGGACGAGGCCGTGCTTGACGCCCACGTCGCTCGGGAGGAAGACGTCGGGGTCGGCGAGGGCCCGCATCCTCAGGTAGCCGACCGTCCAGGGGCCGATGCCGGGCAGGGCCAGCAGCCCGGCCGCGGCCTCCTCCCGGTCGACCCCGCTGTCGAGCCGGACCACGCCCTCCGCCAGGGCCGCGCACATCCCGGTGAGCGCGCGGCGCCGGGCGGCGGGCATCGCGAAGTCCTCCGGGTCCGCGGTGGCGAGCGCCGCCGCGGTCGGGAAGAGCAGCCGCAGCCCGCCACTGGGCTCGGGCAGCGCGGTGCCGTACTTCTCGGCGAGCCGGCCGGCCAGGGTACGGGCGGCGCCGACACTGATCTGCTGGCCGAGGACGGCGCGCACGGCCAGCTCGTGCGGGTCCACGTGGCCGGGCGACCGCAGTCCGGGGCGCTCGCGGACCAGGGGGCCGAGCAGCGGGTCCGCGCCGAGCTGGTCGTCGACCGCCAGCGGGTCGGCGTCCAGGTCGAAGAGGATGCGCAGGCGCTGGACGGCGGTCGGCAGGTCGCGCAGGTCGGCGAGGAGCAGTCGGCAGTCCAGCCAGCCGCGGGTGCGCGGCTCGCCCGGCGCCAGGCCGTCGACCTCGGCGATGCCGTGGCCGTACGGCAGCGCGAGGGTGCGACGGTAGGTGCGGACGCCGGGGCGCGCGCCGGGGACGACCTCCTCCACGCCGGGGACGGCGCGCAGGGCGAGGAAGTCGACCAGGTGGTCGCTGTCCAGCGCTCCGCGGTAGGCCAGGCGCAGGGTCAGCCCGCCGGTCGGGGTCGCGGTGCGACGGCCGGCCGCGACCTCGGCGCGCAGGCCGCTGGGGGTGCGGTCGTAGACCTCGCGGACGGTGTCGTTGAACTGGCGGACGGAGGCGAAGCCGGCCGCGAACGCGATGTCGGTGACGGACAGTTCGGTGGTCTGCAGGAGGAGACGGGCGGTCTGCGCGCGACGGGCGCGGGCCAGGGCGATCGGACCGGCGCCCAGCTCGGCGGTGAGCTGGCGCTGCAGTTGCCGGGAGCTGTAGCCGAGGCGGCCGGCCAGGCCCGCGACGCCCTCGCGGTCCACCACGCCGTCGCCGATCAGGCGCATCGCCCGGCCGACGAGGTCGGCGCGGTGGTTCCACTCGGGGGAGCCCGGCACCGAATCGGGACGGCAGCGGCGGCAGGCCCGGAAGCCGGCGCCCTGGGCGGCCGCGGCACTGGGGTAGAAGACGCAGTTGGCGCGCTTGGGGGTCACGGCGGGGCAGCTCGGTCGGCAGTAGATGCCGGTCGAGGTGACGGCCGTGAAGAAGACGCCGTCGAAGCGGGCGTCGCGGCTGTCCACGGCTCGGTACCGGATGTCGTCGTCGATCACGTTGTCCAGTCTGCGGGATCGGACGGGGGGTGACTGGCGGGAATCGGACATCGCCGTTCGGGGCCGGCGGCAGGACCCCGCCAACTCGGCCCCTGCCCGGCCCCGGCGCTGATCAGCCCTGACCAGCCCCGCCCTGACCCGCCCTGACCCGCCCTGACCCGCCCTGACCCGCCCGAAATTCGCGGGCCGACCGATCGGGCCGCGGCTACGCTCGCCCCATGAGCGAGCAGCCCGCAACCCAGCCCGCCGACCACCCCTACGCCGGCCCGGAGGACCCGCGGGTCGCCGCCCTGCCGCCGGAGGAGTTCGCCTTCCCCGGCCCGCTGCGGGACCAGCTGGTCGCCGCCGTCCTGAGCGGCGCCAAGACCAGCACCACCGGCCTGGTCGCCGACTACGAGCACGAGGACGAGCCCCTGCCGCAGCCCGGCGAGCGGGCGGCCGTCCTCGACTCGGACGGCCGCCGGGTCGCGGTGATCGAGACCACGGACGTCCGGGTGGTCCCGCTCGCCGAGGTCGACCTGCAGCACGCCCTGGACGAGGGCGAGGGCTACGGCAGCGTGGCCGAGTGGCGAGCGACGCACGAGCGGTTCTGGCGCAGCCCGGAGATGCTCGCCGCCCTCGACGACCCGGGATTCACCGTGGACGACACCACCCCGCTGGTCCTCCAGCGCTTCCGCCTGGTGGCCGACCTCCGCTGAGCCCGCCCGGCCCTGCGGAGGTCGGCGGGCCCGGCGGACACCCCGACCGGACCGCCGGTCGAACGGTCAGCGCTTCACCGGACCTCCCGCGGCCCGCATCGACTTGGTGATCGCCTTCCACTTCTGCAGCCGGGCCTTGGCCACCCGGGCGTCCGAGCGCGAGGCGATCCACTCGTTCTCGCGCTGGAGCTTGAGGTAGCTGTCCATCCGGCGCTGCGGCAGGCTGCCGTCCTCCAGGGCCGCCCGCACGGCGCAGCCGGGCTCGGTGTGGTGCCCGCAGTCGTGGAAGCGGCACTCCTCGGCCAGTTCGGCGATGTCGGCGAAGGCCAGGTCCACGCCCTCGCCACCGTAGAGGCCGACCTCGCGCAGCCCGGGGGTGTCGATCAGCACGCCCCCGCCGGGCAGCGGGATCAGCTCGCGGGTGGTCGTGGTGTGCCGGCCCTTCTGGTCGACGGCGCGGGCCTCCTGCACCGTCATGACGTCGGAGCCGGCCAGCGCGTTGGTGAGCGTGGACTTGCCGACGCCGGACTGGCCGATCAGCGCCGTGGTGCCGGGGGTGCAGGCACGCAGCACGTCCATGCCCTCGCCGGTCTCGGCGCTCACCACGAGCACCGTGACCCCGGGCGCGACCGCCTCGACGTCGGACCGGATGAAGTCGGCGTCGTCCGCCAGGTCGGCCTTGGTGAGGACGACCAGCGGCTCGGCGCCGGACTCCCAGGCCAGGGCGAGGAAGCGCTCGATCCGACCGAGGTCGGGATCGCTCGCCAGGGAGGAGGCGATCAGCACGGTGTCGACGTTGGCCGCCAGCACCTGGCCGTCGGAGCGCTTGCCGGCCACCTTGCGGATGATCGCGGTGGAGCGCGGCAGCAGCGCGGCGACGGCCGCCATCGGCTGGGCGTGGAGGTCCACGGCGGCCCAGTCGCCCGTGCACGGGCAGTTGATCATGTCGGCGTCGCCCACCGGCCGGGTGTCGAAGCGGACGGTACGCGGTTCACCCGTCTCCGGGTCGGCGATCACGGCATCGCACTGGCCGCGGTCGACCCGGACGATCCGGGCCGGGAGCAGCCCGGCCTCGCCGAGCGGGGCGAACAGCTCGTCGAGCTCAGCCGTCCAGCCGTAGTCGGTCAGCGCCGAGCCGGCCGACACGGAACCGTCGGCGAAGCCGGAAGAGGAGGAGAAGGAAGAGGAGAAAGAAGAAGAGAACGACGGAACGGAGGCAGCGTTGGACAACGCAGTGGCCCTTCGGGAGGAGATGGTCCCGGCGGGCTACGGCTGGCGCGAAAGGGCTCAGCCGGCGGCCGGGAAGAGGAGATGAACGCGAGTGCTGCCCTGGGCAGCCATCCGGGCGACAACGACCACGGGGGTTCACCTCCTGCTCTCTACTCCTCGGGCGACCCGAAGGCCCCCGAACCGAACACGTCACACGCTAGCGGAGCACCCCTCCCCCGCCAACCCATTTTCGACCTGCGGAAACGCACCCCGCAGGCCCCTCCCGCACGCCCGCGCTAGCCGCCGTACCGGTGCTTGAGGTTCGGGTCGTCCAGCCACCACGGCCGCATCCCCGTCTCCTCCTCCTCGGGCTGCCCCGCCGCCCGCGCCTGCTCGGCCGCCGCCTCGAAGCGCGCGTCCAGCTCGGCGTCCACGGCCCGGGTCTCCTCCCGGCCCTGCACCACCATCCGCCGCACCAGCGCGGCCAGGAACGGCAGCCCGACCAGGTCCCCCAGGACCCAGAACGCGTTGCCGCCCCAGGTCTGGTCCTGCGCCAGGCTCGGCCCCCACGGCCGCCCGAGCGCCACGTAGTAGTGCTCGGCGACCAGGTGGCCGCCGTAGATCAGCACGATCCCGAGCCCGGCGTCGAAGATCACCTCGGCGAAGGTGATGAACAGCCCGACCAGGTGCGGGTACTCGTGCCCGACCGGGTCGATCTGCAGCCGCGGCCAGAAGTACGCGAGCCCGAGCAGCACCAGTGCCAGGTGCAGCAGCAGGTTCCCGGCCGCACTGGACACCGACTCCTCGTACCAGGGCGTGAAGTAGAGCAGCCACGGCGGCGCCATCAGCAGCGCGGTGGAGACGGCCGGGAACATCAGCACCTTGGACGGGCGGCTGCGCAGCGCCCGCAGGATCCGCTCCCGCCGGGCCGGCGGCGCGGCCCGGACGAGCAGCGAGACGGGCGCGCCGAGCGCGAGCAGCAGCGGGACGACCATCAGCAGCAGCACGACCTGCACGGCCCGGTCGGTGAACAGGATCCGCTCGTACACGCCGAGGCCGGAGCAGGTGCACCAGATCCAGAGCAGCAGTCCGCCGAGGAAGGCGACGGTGCGGGTGGGCTGCCAGCGTTCGCCGCCGGCGCGGTCGACGGTGCGCACCGCGGCCAGGTACCAGACGCCGAGCAGCGCCGAGAGGGCGAGCACCAGTGGTTCGGCCGTCCAGGAGGTGACCAGGTCGGACCACTGCCACGGGGGCGGCCCGCTGTAGGCGAGTGCGGAGACCGCGCCCTGCGCCGGGCCGTCCAGCACACCGTTCATCCGTCCGCCCACCTCGCCGAACCCGAAGCCGAAGCCAAAACCGAAGCCGAAACCGAAGTCACCGCCACCGCCACCACCGCCGGGCCGGCGGACGCCGCGGCGCCCGGCCATGATGGCTCCGCACGACCGGCCCGCCACGCGCGGGGCCCACCTCTATACCCGTCCCTGAACAAGGCTTTACCGAACACCGTCAAGGCTTTGCCCAGGCAAAGTTCTGCCCTCGAAACCCCTCCGTCCGCAACCGCGGCGGGGGCCCGGACGTCTGGCAGGATGCCCGTCGGCGACTCCCGCCACGTGGGGTGACAAGGGGACGACACGAGTGCACAGCACTGCACGCGGCGAGGGCCGCCGACTGGCCGCTCGCCACCGCACCATCGAGCTGGGACTGCTGGTGTTCGCGGTGGTCGTCTGTCTGGCGGGGCACGTCGAGGCCGGGCTGGCGCTGACCGGCTCCCTGCCTCCCGGGCTGCTGGTGCACGGCCTGTCGCTGGGCGCCCTGGCCGGGGTGGCGCATCTGGCGGTGCGCCGGTTCGCGCCGTACGCGGACCCGCTGATCCTGCCGCTGGGCGTCTTCCTGACCGGCTTCGGGCTGGTGCTGCTGGACCGGCTGGACTTCAGCTACAAGGCCGCCCACAGCGCCAAGGGCGACTACCAGAAGCTCCCGGCCGCGCCCTCGCAGCTGATGTGGGTGTTCATCTCGGTGGCGGCGGCGATCGCGCTGATCGTGCTGGTCAAGCACCACCGCTTCTTCCAGCGCTACGTCTACCTGCTGATGGCGGGCGCGCTGATCCTGCTGGCCGCGCCGGTGGCCTCGCCGAGCGACAGCTTCGGCGCCAAGCGCTGGATCCGGCTGTTCGGGCTCTCCTTCGAGCCGGACGAGTTCGTGAAGGTCGCGATCACGATCTTCTTCGCGGGCTACCTGATGGCCTCCCGGGACGCGCTCGCCCTGGCCGGCCGCAAGGTCTGGGGGATGACCCTGCCGCGCGGCCGGCACGCCGGGCCGGTGCTGGCGATCTGGGTGGTCAGCCTGCTGGTGCTGATCTTCGAACGCGACCTGGGCACCTCGCTGATCTTCTTCGGCGTCTTCATCGTGATGCTGTACGTGGCGACCGAGCGCACCAGCTGGGTGGTGCTCGGCCTGCTGATGGCGGTCGGCGGCGCGGCGGTGGTCGGCACCGTGGAGCCGCACGTGCACGGCCGCGTCGAGGCCTGGCTGCACCCGCTCGACTACTACAAGCCGGTGCACGACAAGGCGATCTCCGAGCAGCCCGCCGAGGCGCTGTTCAGCCTGGGCACCGGGCACCTGACCGGGACCGGCCTGGGCTCGGGCCGGCCCTGGCTGATCGGCTTCGCCGGGCGCAGCGACTTCATCTTCACCACCATCGGCGAGGAGCTGGGCCTGGCCGGGGTCACGGCGGTGCTGCTGGTCTACGTGCTGCTGATCCAGCGCGGGCTGCGCACCGCGGTCGGCCTGACCGACCCGTTCGGCAAGCTGCTGGCCACCGGTCTGTCGGCGGCGCTGGCGCTGCAGATCTTCGTGGTGGTCGGCGGGGTCAGCGGGCTCGTCCCGCTGACCGGCAAGGCGCTGCCGTTCCTGGCCGCCGGCGGTTCCTCCCTGCTGGCGAACTGGCTGATGGTCGCGCTGCTGATCAAGCTGAGCGACTCCTCCGGGCGCACCGCGCTGGAGCCCGCCCAGCCCTCCCCCGAGCCGCTCCCGGCCCGGGCCCGCCCGACGGGGAGCGACCGGGCGGGGACCGACCCGGCGCCCCGGAGCCCCGCCCCGACCCCGGCGGCCCCGATCCCCGTCACCCCGCAGTCGGCCGCCCCGCAGAGCTCGGCACCGCAGAGCTCGGCACCGCAGTACGGCTACCCCCCGAACCCGGCCGCCGGGTAGACCTCAGGCCTCGGCACCCGCACCAACGGGCAGGGCCTCCCCCGCACCCGCGGAGGAGGCCCTGCCCGTTCGACGGTCGACCGACCCCGCCCGGCTACCGCTGCTCCCACGGCGGGCGGGGCGGTCGCGGCGGGTACCCCGGCCCCCCGGAGGGCCCGGCACCCCCCGGCGGTCCGGAGAGCCCCGGCGGCACCGGAGACGGCCCGGACGGCGGTCCCGGCGGTGGCCCGGACGGCGGCCCCGGCGGCGGCCCCGACGGCCGGTCGGAGTCCGGCGGCGGCGGGGCGGGCCGGTGGTGCGGCCCACCGCGCGCGGTGAGCCGGCCGCGCACGTTGTCGGCGGCCAGGACGTCGGCCCAGCGTTCCGGGTACTCGGAGGGCACGTCGACGTCCTCGCCGTCCTCCTCGCCCCACTCCTCCTCGGCGCCCTCGGCGAGCCCGAGTTCGCGGGCGCGCCGGGCCCGTTCGACGGCCCGCCGGGCGGCGACCTCGCGGACCACGGCGGCGGCCGCCTCCTCGTGCGCCCGCTCGTTCTCGGCGCGGGCGTCGGCGGTCTCCAGGGTGGGCCAGCGGCGGTCTATCGCGGCGTTCATGGCGGCGCCGATGAGGACGGCGAGGGCCACCACGAAGATCCACAGCAGTACGGCCACCGGCGCCGCCAGCGAGCCGTACACCGAGGGGCCCTCGACCGAGCTGACCAGGTAGACCCGCAGGCCGACGCTGCAGAAGACCAGCACCACCAGGGCGACCAGGGCGCCGGGGATGTCCTCGCGCCACGGGGTCGAGACCGGGACGGCCAGGTGGTAGAGGGTGGTCAGCGAGACGGTCAGCAGCACGATCGCGACCGGCCAGTAGAGGACGCCGACCAGTCCGGACACCCCCGGCACCGCGTTCTCCAGCAGCCCCGGACCGAGCATCAGCAGGGGCAGCACCAGCGAGCCGATCACCAGCGCGCCGAAGTAGAGGCTGAGCGACATCAGCCGGGTCTTGACGATGCCGCGCTTGCCGTCGAGGCCGTACATGACGGTGATGGTGTCGATGAAGATGTAGAGGGCCCTGGAGCCGGACCAGAGGGACAGCAGGAAGCCGATCGAGACCAGGTCGGGCCGGGTGCGGTCGAACACCCCGTCCAGGAGCGGGACCACGACCTCGTTGACGGAGGAGTCCGACAGCACCGTCCCGGAGGCCGAGAGGATGCTCTTCTTCAGCCCGGCGATGGTGCCCTGTCCGACGAACTCGTCGAGGTAGCCGAGCGTGCCGGCCAGGCCGAGCAGCAGTGGTGGGATCGACAGCAGTGTGAAGAAGGCCGCCTCCGCGGCGAGGCCGGTGACCCGGTACTCGACGCAGGTGTTGGTGGTGTCCTTGACCAGTTCCCACGCCGTGCGGCGCCAGGTGGCCTGTTTGGCCGCGCGCCGGGAGCCCTTGCCCCGGCGCCGGGAGGGCCGTTCGGGGTTCGGTCTGCTCGTATCGCCTGCTGCTTGCACAGGGCCAACCGTATCGGGCCGGGGCGCTCCGGTTGATCTCGCCGGGGTGCGGTCGCGTGGCCGGCCGCCCGGGCGGGGAGCGGCGGGAACTCCCGGGCGTCCCACATGACGAAACATCAGCGTCCAGCATTCGGATGTTAGTGGACCGCGAGTCCCGGGCCGTGCGAATCTCTTGCCATGCGTAGCGCCGGAACCACCCTAGTAGGTCGACTCCACGTCGATCTCCTTCGCGTGTCCAGCGCCATCTGTCCGGTGACCTGAGCCCATCCCCGCCGCACCACCGCACCCGGCGCCGCCCGTTCCCGCCATCCCCGCCGCAACGGATGCGCAGGCGCCCGCCCGGCCTCGGTCACTGCCCTCCCGGTCCTGAGAAACCCGCAGGTCAGAGCAGCACCGCATGGCTGAGCACGCCCAGCGACCCGATCGGCGCCAGCGCCACCTGCCCCGAAGGACTTCACCATGGCCACCTCCCCCGAGACCGTCGAGCCCACGGCCGACCGCCCCGTCGGGCGCCGCCCCGCCGCGGCCCGCAAGGCGACCCGTCACCGCGGTGAGGGCCAGTGGGGCATGGGCCACTACACGCCGCTGAACGCCAACGAGCAGTTCAAGAAGGACGACGACGGTCTCAATGTGCGGACACGCATTGAGACGATCTACGCGCACCGCGGCTTCGACTCGATCGACCCGGCCGACCTGCGCGGCCGGATGCGCTGGTGGGGGCTCTACACCCAGCGCAAGGAGGGCATCGACGGCGGCAAGACCGCGATCCTGGAGCCGCACGAGCTGGACGCCGAGTACTTCATGCTCCGCGTCCGCATCGACGGCGGCCGGCTGACCGTCGCCCAGCTGCGCGCCGTCGCCGAGGTCTCCGAGCAGTACGCCCGCGGCACCGCCGACCTGACCGACCGGCAGAACGTCCAGTACCACTGGATCCGGATCGAGGACGTCCCGGCGATCTGGCAGAAGCTGGAGGCCGTCGGCCTGTCCACCACCGAGGCCTGCGGCGACACCCCGCGCGTCATCCTCGGCTCCCCGGTGGCCGGCATCGCCGAGGACGAGATCATCGACGGCACCCCCGCCATCGACGAGATCCAGCGCCGCTTCATCGGCAACCCGGACTTCTCCAACCTGCCGCGCAAGTTCAAGAGCGCCGTCTCCGGCTCCCCGCAGCTCGACGTCGCGCACGAGATCAACGACATCGCCTTCGTCGGCGTGGTCCACCCCGAGCACGGTCCCGGCTTCGACCTGTGGGTCGGCGGCGGCCTGTCCACCAACCCGCGCCTGGGCGTGCGGCTCGGCGCCTGGGTCCCGCTGGACGAGGTGGCGGACGTCTACGGCGGCGTGATCGGCATCTTCCGCGACTACGGCTACCGGCGCCTGCGCAACCGCGCGCGGCTGAAGTTCCTGGTCGCCGACTGGGGCGCGGAGAAGTTCCGTCAGGTCCTGGAGGACGAGTACCTCAAGTACCGGCTGGTGGACGGCCCCGCCCCGGCCGAGCCCACCGCCCGCTGGCGCGACCACGTCGGCGTGCACAAGCAGAAGGACGGGCGGTTCTACGTCGGCTTCGCGCCGCGCGTCGGCCGGGTCGACGGCAAGCTGCTCGGCCGGATCGCCGACCTCGCCGCCGCCCACGGCAGCGACCGGGTGCGCACCACCGCCGAGCAGAAGATGCTGATCCTCGACATCGCCGAGGAGCACGTCCAGTCGGTGGTGGCCGGCCTGGAGGCGCTCGACCTGCGGGTCACCCCGTCGCCGTTCCGCCGCGGCACCATGGCCTGCACCGGCATCGAGTACTGCAAGCTCGCCATCGTCGAGACCAAGGGGCGCGGCCAGACGCTCATCGACGAACTGGAGCAGCGCCTGCCGGAGTTCACCGAGCCGCTGACCATCAACATCAACGGCTGCCCCAACGCCTGCGCCCGCATCCAGGTCGCCGACATCGGCCTCAAGGGCCAGCTGGTCACCGACGAGAACGGCGAGCAGGTCGAGGGCTACCAGGTGCACCTCGGCGGCGCGCTCGGCCTGGAGGCCGGCTTCGGCCGCAAGGTCCGCGGCCTCAAGGTCACCAGCGCCGGCCTGCCCGACTACGTCGAGCGGCTGCTGACCCGCTACCAGGCCGACCGCACCGAGGGCGAGCGCTTCGCCCAGTGGGCGGCCCGGGCGACCGAGGAGCAGCTGTCGTGAGCGAGCGAACCACAAGGGCAGGGCGTGTTCGCGAAGCGAACGCCGAGCGCAGCGAGGTGGGCGATGAGTGAGCGAGCCGCACCGTTCTTCTGCCCCTACTGCGGGGACGAGGACCTGCGCCCCTCGGAGGCCGGCCACGGCGCCTGGGAGTGCCACGGGTGCCGCCGGGCCTTCCAGTTGAAGTTCCTCGGCCTGCTGTCACCGACGAATCACGGGGGTGCGTCCCATGAGCGGCACCGCGACTGACCACGAGGCGGCAGCCGTCCGGGCCGGCCGCGAGCTGGAGGAGGCGACCCCGCAGGAGATCCTGCGGTGGGCCGCCGACACCTTCGGCAAGCGGTTCTGCGTCACCTCCTCGATGGAGGACGCGGTGGTCGCGCACCTCGCCTCCACGGTGCTCCCCGGCGTGGACGTGGTGTTCCTGGACACCGGCTACCACTTCCCGGAGACCATCGGCACCCGGGACGCGGTGGCGGCGACCATGCCGGTCAACGTCATCACGCTCACCCCGCTGAAGACCGTGGCCGAGCAGGACGCCGAGTACGGGCCGAACCTGCACGACCGCGACCCGGACCTGTGCTGCGCGCTGCGCAAGGTCGAGCCGCTGAACCGCGGCCTCGGCGGCTACGACGCCTGGGCCACCGGGCTGCGCCGCGACGAGTCGCCGACCCGGGCGAACACCCCGGTGGTGGCCTGGGACCCGAAGCGCCGCAAGGTCAAGATCGCCCCGATCGCCCGGTGGACGCAGGAGGACGTGGACGCCTACGTCGCCGCCAACGGCGTGCTGCTCAACCCGCTGCTGTGGGAGGGCTACACCTCGATCGGCTGCTCGCCGCTGTCCTGCACCCGCAAGCCCGCCGAGGGCGAGGACGCCCGGGCCGGCCGCTGGTCCGGCTCCGGCAAGACCGAGTGCGGCATCCACCTCTGACACCCGCTCACCGACCCGTCATCAACGACCCCGTGAGGAACAGCCCGTGACAGCGAACACCCTGAGCCGCCGCGGCTCCGCCGGGGGCACTGCGGCGGCCCCCGCGGCCGCCCCCTGCGAGCGCGGCGCCACCGTGTGGCTGACCGGACTGCCGAGCGCCGGCAAGACCACGCTCGCCTTCGCCCTGGCCGAGCGGCTGCGCGCCGAGGGCCACAAGGTCGAGGTCCTGGACGGCGACGAGATCCGCGAGTTCCTCTCCAAGGGCCTCGGGTTCTCCCGCGAGGACCGGCACACCAACGTCACCCGGATCGGCTTCGTCGCCGAGAAGCTCGCCGCCAACGGCGTCAAGGTCCTCGCCCCGGTGATCGCCCCGTTCGCCGACTCCCGCGCCGCCGTGCGCGAGCGGCACGGCGCGGCCGGCACCGAGTTCCTGGAGATCCACGTCGCGACCCCGGTCGAGCTGTGCGCCGAACGCGACGTCAAGGGCCTGTACGCCAAGCAGGCGGCCGGCGAGATCTCCGGTCTCACCGGTGTGGACGACCCGTACGAGGCGCCCGTGGACCCCGAGCTGCGACTGCAGACCCAGGGCCGCGAGGTGGCCGAGAGCGCCGCCGAGCTGCACGCCTTCCTGACCGAGAGGGGCCTGGCATGACCACCGCGACCGACAGTCCCGTCCGCACCGAGGACAACCCCTTCGCGCTGTCCCACCTGGACGCGCTGGAGGCCGAGTCGGTGCACATCTTCCGCGAGGTCGCGGGGGAGTTCGAGCGCCCGGTGATCCTGTTCTCCGGCGGCAAGGACTCCATCGTCATGCTGCACCTGGCGCTGAAGGCCTTCGCGCCCGCCGCCGTCCCGTTCTCCCTGCTGCACGTCGACACCGGGCACAACTTCCCCGAGGTCATCGCCTACCGCGACCGCGTCGTGGCGGAGCACAACCTGCGCCTGCACGTCGCCCACGTCCAGGACTTCATCGACGACGGCCGGCTGCGCGAGCGCCCGGACGGCACCCGCAACCCGCTGCAGACCGTCCCGCTGCTCGACGCCATCGAGACCAACCGCTTCGACGCCGTCTTCGGCGGCGGCCGCCGCGACGAGGAGAAGGCCCGCGCCAAGGAGCGCGTCTTCTCCCTGCGCGACGAGTTCGGCGCCTGGGACCCGCGCCGCCAGCGCCCCGAGCTGTGGTCGCTCTACAACGGCCGCCACGCCGTCGGCGAGCACGTGCGCGTCTTCCCGCTGTCCAACTGGACCGAGCTCGACGTCTGGCAGTACATCGAGCGCGAGGGCATCGAGCTCCCCGAGATCTACTACGCCCACGAACGCGACGTCTTCGCCCGCAACGGCATGTGGCTCACCGCCGGCGAGTGGGGCGGCCCCAAGGACACCGAACCCGTCCAGCGCCGCCTGATCCGCTACCGCACCGTCGGCGACATGTCCTGCACCGGCGCCGTCGACTCCGACGCCACCACCATCCAGGCCGTCATCGCCGAGATCGCCGCCAGCCGCCTCACCGAGCGCGGCGCCACCCGCGCCGACGACAAGCTCTCCGAGGCCGCGATGGAAGACCGCAAGCGCGAGGGGTACTTCTAACCATGACCAGCACCACCCGGGCCGACACGATCCAGACCGGCACCGCCACGTCGCTGCTGCGCTTCGCCACCGCCGGCTCCGTCGACGACGGCAAGTCCACCCTCGTCGGCCGGCTGCTGCACGACTCCAAGTCCGTGCTCGCCGACCAGCTGGAGGCCGTCGAGCACGCCTCCCGCAACCGCGGCCAGGACGCGCCCGACCTCGCGCTGCTCACCGACGGCCTGCGCGCCGAACGCGAGCAGGGCATCACCATCGACGTCGCCTACCGCTACTTCGCCACCCCCCGCCGGCGCTTCATCCTCGCCGACACCCCCGGCCACGTGCAGTACACCCGGAACATGGTCACCGGCGCCTCCACCGCCGAACTCGCCGTCGTCCTGGTCGACGCCCGCAACGGCGTGGTCGAGCAGACCCGCCGGCACGCCGCCGTCGCCGCGCTGCTGCGGGTGCCGCACGTCGTCCTCGCCGTCAACAAGATGGACCTCGTCGGCTACGCCGAGCCCGTCTTCGCCGCCATCGCCGCCGAGTTCACCTCCTACGCCGCCTCGCTCGGCGTCAAGGACGTGCTGGCCGTCCCGATCTCCGCGCTCGCCGGGGACAACGTCGTCGAGCCCTCCGCCCACATGGACTGGTACGGCGGCCCGACCCTGCTGGAGCACCTGGAGACCGTCCCGGTCGGCAGCGACCCGAGCGCCGAGCCGGCCCGCTTCCCCGTCCAGTACGTGATCCGCCCGCAGACCGAGGAGCACCCCGACTACCGCGGCTACGCGGGCCAGCTGGCCTCCGGCGTGCTGCGCGTCGGCGACCCGGTCACCGTCCTGCCCTCCGGCCACACCAGCACCGTCACCGGCATCGACGCCCTCGGCCGGGAAACGGACATCGCCTGGGCCCCGCAGTCGGTCACCGTCCGCCTCGCCGACGACCTCGACATCTCCCGCGGCGACCTGCTCGCCGCCGGCCCGGCCCCCGTCCCCACCAAGGACATCGAGGCCACCGTCAGCCACCTCAACGAGCGGCCGCTGCGCGCCGGCGACAAGGTGCTGCTCAAGCACACCACCCGCACGGTGCGCGCCCTGGTCAAGGAGATCTCCTACCGGATCGACATCGACACTCTCGAACAGCGCAGCGGCGCCGAGGGGTTGAACGTCAACGACATCGGCCACGTGAAGCTGCGCACCGCCGAGCCGCTGGCCATCGACAGCTACACCGACAACCGCCGGACCGGCTCGTTCCTGCTGATCGACCCGGCCGACGGCACCACCCTCACCGCCGGCATGGCGGGCGAGGCCTTCGAGACCGTACGCGGCACCGACGCACCCGACGCACCCGAAGAGGAGGACTGGGTCTGATGCCCAGCGAGGCGTTCTCGGGCATGGACAAGGAAGGCGGCCGCATCGGCAGCGGCGTCCTCGGCAGCGGCCAGGGCGGCTTGACCCGATGTGCGGGCCGACAGGGCTGAGAACGCCCTGTCACCGGGTCGTCTTCCCCCACAGCCGCCCGGCTTGCCCCGGCACTCCGCTGCCGCGCGCACCACCTTCCGAACCATCCTCCCGAGACCGCCTCCTGACGGTCCGTCCGCGAACAGGACTCACCATGGCACCGAACCAGGCCCCCTCCCGCGCCCATACCAGCACCCGCCCCAACGCCGGCCGGATCAGACGCACCGCGGCGGCCGCCGCGGCCGGCCTGACCGCGGTGGCCCTGCTGTCGGCCTGCAGCTACGGATCCAAGGCCGACAAGTCCGACGACAAGGCCAAGGCCGCGGCCACCGCCGGGGATTCCGGGGCGAAGCTGTCCGCGGACACCGTGAAGATCGGCTACTTCGCCAACCTCACCCACGGCACCCCGCTGGTCGGCCTCCAGGAGGGCATCTTCCAGAAGGAGCTGGGCGGCACCCAGATCAAGACCCAGGTCTTCAACGCCGGCCCCGCCGAGATCGAGGCGCTCAACGCCGGCTCGATCGACATCGGCTGGATCGGCCCCTCCCCCGCGATCAACGGCTACACCAAGTCGGAGGGCCAGTCCCTGAAGATCATCGGCGGTTCGGCCTCCGGCGGGGTCAAGCTGGTGGTCAACCCGGACAAGGTCCCCTCGCTGGACGACCTCAAGGGCAAGAAGATCGCCACCCCGCAGCTGGGCAACACCCAGGACGTGGCACTGCTCAACTACCTCGCGGGCAAGGGCTACAAGGTCGACGCGGCCTCCGGCGCGGGCGACGTCTCGGTGGTGCGCACCGACAACAAGGTCACCCCCGACGCCTACAAGTCCGGCTCCATCGACGGCGCCTGGGTGCCCGAGCCGACCGCCTCCAAGCTGGTCACGCTCGGTGCGAAGGTCCTGCTCAACGAGAAGGACGTCTGGCCGGACAAGAAGTTCGTGATCACCAACATCATCGTCTCGCAGAAGTTCCTCAAGGAGCACCCGGACGTGGTGGAGGCCGTGCTGCGCGGCTCGGTGAAGACCAACGCCTTCATCAAGGCCAACTCCGACAAGGCCAAGGCCGACGCCAACGAGGCGATCAAGAAGGAAGCCGGCAACGCGCTGGAGCCGACCGTCCTCGACCCGGCCTGGGCCGACATCGACTTCCTGGACGACCCGCTGGCGAACACCCTGCAGGCCGAGGCCGACCACGCCGTCACCGCCGGGCTCCTCAAGAAGCCCAACCTGAACGGCATCTACGACCTCAGCCTGCTGAACAAGGTCCTCGCCGCCCAGGGCCAGGCCGCCGTGGCGGACGCCGGACTCGGCGCCAAGTAACGCCCGGGCCAACGCCGTTCGGCCCCGACTCCGCGGTCCGGCCCCCGCCCGCCCGGTCGATCCCCGATCGATGCCCACCGGAACGGGCGGGGCCCGGGCCACGGCCCCGACCCGCAGCCCACGCAGACCACTCACGCAGGAGGTGCCCGGATGACCTCGGCACTGACCACCTCGGCGCCCGCCGCCCCCGGCGCCGGCGCCCACGGCGGCGCGCCCGCCGTCCGGATCTCGCACGTGCACAAGTCCTTCGGCCGCCCCGGCGCCCAGACCCACGTCCTGGACGACATCACCCTCGACGTCGCGCCCGGCGAGTTCGTCACCCTGCTCGGCGCCTCGGGCTGCGGCAAGTCCACCCTGCTCAACCTGGTCGCCGGCCTCGACAAGCCCACCGCCGGCAGCATCGAGGTGCCCGGCGGCCGCCCCGCCCTGATGTTCCAGGAGCACGCGCTCTTCCCCTGGCTGACCGCCGGGAAGAACATCGAACTCGCCCTCAAGCTGGCCGGCCTGCCCCGCCCCGAGCGCCGCGCCGAGGCCGAGCGGCTGCTCGAACTCGTCCGCCTCAAGGGCGCGTACGACAAGCGGGTGCACGAGCTGTCCGGCGGCATGCGCCAGCGCGTGGCGATGGCCCGGGCCCTCGCCCAGGGCAGCAAGGTCCTGCTGATGGACGAGCCGTTCGCCGCGCTCGACGCCATCACCCGCGACGTGCTGCACGACGAGATCACCCGGATCTGGGCCGAGCGGCAGCTCTCGGTCCTGTTCGTCACCCACAACGTCCGCGAGGCCGTCCGGCTGGCCCAGCGGGTCGTGCTGCTCTCCTCCCGCCCCGGCCGGGTCGCCCGCGAATGGCGGATCGACCTGCCGCAGCCGCGCCGCATCGAGTCCGCGGGCGTCGCCGACCTGTCCATCGAGATCACCGAAGAACTGCGTGGGGAGATCCGTCGCCATGGCCAGCACTGACACCACCCCCGTCCTGGACAAGGCCGCCGGCGGCACCGGCAGCACCGACACCGCCGACGTCGGGGCCGGCCTGGACGCCCTCGACGCCGTCACCGCGCAGCGCGGCAGCCTCGGCCAGGCGCTGCGGACCAAGGCGCTGCCGCCGCTGATCGGCGTGCTCGTGGTGCTCGCCCTGTGGCAGGGGGCGTACAGCCTGCACCTCACCTCCTCGTACAAGCTGCCCAGCCCGCTGGACGTCTGGCACTCCGCGCAGGAGCTCTGGTACCAGGGCACGCTGTTCTCGATCATCTGGACCAGCGTCTGGCGCGGCCTGTCCGGCTTCCTGCTCGCCGTGGTGATCGGCACCCCGATCGGGCTGGTGGTCGCCCGGGTCAGGCCGGTGCGCACCGCGATCGGCCCGGTGCTGCAGGGCCTGCAGTCGCTGCCCTCGGTCGCCTGGGTGCCGGCCGCGGTGATCTGGCTCGGCATCAACGACTCGATGATGTACGCGGTGATCCTGCTCGGCGCCGTCCCCTCGATCGCCAACGGCCTGGTGGCCGGCATCGACCAGGTGCCGCCGCTGTTCCTGCGGGCCGGACGCACCATCGGCGCCACCGGCCTGGCCGGCGCCCGGCACGTGCTGATCCCGGCCGCGCTGCCCGGCTACCTGGCCGGCCTCAAGCAGGGCTGGGCGTTCTCCTGGCGCTCGCTGATGGCCGCCGAGCTGGTCGCCTCCTCCCCCGACCTGGGCCGCGGCCTCGGCCGGTTCCTGGAGGACCAGCGCGAGTTCTCCGACATGTCCGGGGTGCTGCTCGGCATCGTCCTGATCCTGTTCGTCGGCATCGCCATCGAGCTGCTGGTGTTCACCCCGGTCGAGCGCCGGGTGCTGCGCAACCGCGGCCTGCTGGCCACCGGCAAGTGAGGCACCGCTGATGCCCGCCCTCCTCCTCATCGCCCACGGCAGCCGCGACCCGCGCCACGCCGCGTCCGTGGCCGCGCTCGTCGAGGAGGTGCGGGCGCAGCGGCCCGGCACCGAGGTCGCCACCGCGTACCTGGACCACTGCGCGCCGCGGATCCCGCAGGTGGCCGGACGGCTGACGGACGCGGTGGCCGTCCCACTGCTGCTCAACCGGGCGTTCCACGCCAAGCACGACATCCCCGC
Organism: Kitasatospora sp. NPDC093550; assembly: GCF_044764985.1. NCBI lineage: Bacteria > Bacillati > Actinomycetota > Actinomycetes > Kitasatosporales > Streptomycetaceae > Kitasatospora > Kitasatospora sp. NPDC093550. Next base: position 15,314 of record NZ_JBIWJF010000016.1, on the reverse strand, counting down.
CGCGCTGCGCGCCGCCGGCTCCCGCCTGCCGGTGGCGGACGTGCTGGGGCCGTCCCCGCTGCTGCCGGCCGCGTTGGACCGCCGCCTCGCCGAGGCCGGCCTGGACGTCGCCACCCCGGCCGTCCGCGCCCGCACCGGCGTGGTGCTGGCCGCCGCGGGCTCCTCCGACCCGGCCGCCGACGCCGCCACCCGCGCGGTGGCCGCCGAGTGGCGGCGTACCCGCGGCTGGGCCGCCGTCGAGGTGGCCTACGCCTCCGCCGCCGGCCCCCGCGTCCCCGAGGCCCTCGCCGCCCTCCGCGCCGCCGGCGCCGAACGGACGGCGGTCGCCCCCTACCTGCTGGCCCCCGGCCGCCTGCCCGACCGCATCGCCGCGGCCTCGACCGAGGCCGACGTCCTCGCCGACGTCCTCGGCCCCGCCCCCGAGCTGGCCACCCTGCTCCTGGAACGCTACGACCAGGCCCGCCACCCGGCGCAGGCCCTCCCGGCCCTCACCGCCTGAGCGGGGAGCCCAGGACTCCGGCACGTGCCATAGCGCGCCGGCGCCTCGTCGTCGAGGTCGATCTCCGACGGCGCGCGCGGTCGGGCCGCGCGCGCCGTCAGGAGGGGTGGTGCGGGTCAGGCGGGGAGGTTCCACTTCTGGTTGGCGGCGCCGTTGCAGTCCCAGATGCCCAGCTGGTTGCCATTGGTGGTGGAGAAGCCCAGGTCGTCCAGGCAGCGGCCGGACTGCGGGTTGAGGATGGAGCCGTCCGGGCGGGCCTGCCACTTCTGCGCACCGGTGCCGTTGCAGTCGTAGATCTGCACCCGGGCGGCGTTCCAGGTGTTCCCGCCCTGCACGTCCAGACACTTGCCGAGGGCGCGGATCGTGCCGTCGACGCCGATCTTCCAGGTCTGCGCGGCGTTGCCGAGGCAGTCCCAGATCTGGACGGGGGTACCGGCGCCGCTGTTGCCGCCGCGCACGTCCACGCACTTGTTCGCGTAGCCGCTGATCGGGCCGACCGGGCCCGCCGGGACGGGGGAGCCGTTCACGATCCAGCCGCCGGTCGCCATCATCGGGTAGAAGCAGCTCGCGGCCGCGCTGGTGTTGCCGGTGACCCAGCCGCTGGCGGAGCCCGAGTAGGTGGGGAACCCGTTGCTGTCGAAGCCCTGGCAGGAGACCGCGAGCTGCCAGGTCTGCTGCGGGTCGATGCCCGAGCAGGTGCCGAGGAAGCCGGCACCTGTCCTGACGACCGAACAGCCTCCGGCGGTCAGGGCGGACGGCGTGCTCGCGGCGGCATCGGCGGCGGCCGGCGCGGTGAGCGCGGCGGCTCCGGCGAGCAGGGTGGTGGCGAACAGAGCGGCAGTGCGACGCATGGCGGGGCTCCTCGGGAGTGATCGGGCGGATTGTCCTGTGGTGGGCATCAGGCGGGCAGGTGCCAGACCTGGTTGGCCGCGCCGGCACCGAAGCAGTCCCAGATCTGCAGCACCGCGCCGTTCGCGCTGGACACGCCCCGGACGTCCAGGCAGCGGCCCGACTGCGGGTTGACCAGCGAACCGTCCGGCCGCGCCTGCCACTTCTGCGCACCGCTGCCGTTGCACTCCCAGGTCCGCACCAGGGTGCCGTTGCCGGTCCGCCCGCCCTCGACGTCCAGGCAGTTGCCGACCGCCCGGACGGTGCCGTCGGCGCCGACCTTCCAGGTCTGGTTCACATTGCCCAGGCAGTCCCAGATCTGCGTCTGCGTCCCGTTGGCGGTGCTGCCGCCGCGCACGTCCAGGCACTTGCCCGCGATCCCGGTGATCTGGCCGACCGGGCCGGCCGGAACCGCCGGACCGAACTGGATCGAGCCGCTGCCCGTGTTCAGCGGGTACATGCATCCGGCGGAGGCGCTGGTGTTGCCGGTGACCCAGTTGCCGGCCGCAGCCGTGTAGATGGGCGTGTGCCAGGTCCAGTCGTAGCCGTTGCAGTCGACCACGACGCGCCAGGTCTGCTGCGGGTCGATGCCCGTACAGGTGCCGACGGGCGCCAGCGGGGCGTTGTCGACGGTGCAGCTCCCGACGCCGCCGGGGCCCGGGACGGTGGTGGTGGTCGCGCTCGCGCTCCGGGTGGTGCTCTCGGCGGCGTCGGCGGCGGCCGGCGCGGTGAGCGCGGCGGCACCGGCCAGCAGGGCGGTGGCGAACAGGGCGGAGGTACGGCGCACGGGGGGAGTCCTTCCGGGGAGGGTGAACCAACCGGCCCGCATGTGAAGCACACGTGATGACGGTGTGACAGTTGTGCGGGCCGCGCGAAAGCATCGGGCACCGTCTGTTCACGGTCAACGGGTGGGGGTGAAGATCACGCCACCGGTCCGTCCACGCACGGAACGTGTACGACACGGTACGGCGGGGACCCGGCCAGGCCGGACGCCCGGCCGATCCGGCCGGATCGCGTACGGCCCGGCTCCCGGACGAGCGGGAGCCGGGCCGTCAGGCGGTCCGCGGCCGGGTCAGATCCGGCGCAGGGCGAAGGTGTCCGACGGGCGGCCCGCGAGGGCGTCGGCGAGGCCGGCGGAGAGCTGGTAGACGCGGCCGGCCGGGCCGGCGATCAGCGCGGTGGGGGTGGCGTCGACGGAGGGGCGGACGGCGGTGAGGCGGGCGGTGCGCCAGTGGTCGTCGGAGCGCAGTTCGACCTCGGCGTCGCGGCCCGTCCCCAGCAGGGCGTTGGTGACGCCCGCGACGGAGCCGTCCGGGCGGCCCAGCAGGCCGTCCAGGTGCAGCAGGGCACCGGCGCCGCCGGCCACCTCGACCCGCCGCACGGCGGCCGGGTTCCCCAGCGGGACCTGCCACAGCGTGCCGTCGTCCCACTTGCCGAGGACCAGGCGGCCCTCCCGGTAGACGATGCCGTTGAGGCCGTACGACCCCGGCGCGGGGGCCAGCCGCGGGTCGCGCAGCAGGACGGAGGCGGCGCCGTCCGGCGTCACCCGGTAGACGACCGGGGCGAAGGAGTCGGTGACGTACGCGGTGCCGTCGGGGCCGACCGCGATGTCGTTGGCCAGGTGGCCGCCGCCGTCGGCGGCGACGGCGGCGAGGTCGGTGTAGAAGATCCGCCGGCCGGTGTCCAGGTCGTAGGCGCCGATGCCGGCGATCTTCCCGAGGGTGGCGGGGCCGCTGCGCTCGCCGAGGCCGTTGTCGAGGTCGGTGACCAGGACGCGGCGGTGGACCGGGTCGATCCGCAGGCCCGCGATCTCGGTCAGCGCGGGGTCCTGCACCAGGGTGCGCACGCTCCCGTCGGTGCCGACGGCGGAGACGGTGGCGTGCCGCAGCGAGCCGAGCAGGAAGCGGTGGTGGGAGGCGTCCCAGGCGCCCGCCTCGGGCACCAGGCCGGGCGCCCGGCCGATGATCACGGCCGGGGCCGGGCGGGCCGCCGCCGCGACCGGCGAGGCGACGGCGGGCGAGGCTGCGGCGGGCGAGGCGACGGGCAGTGCGCCGGAGGCTCCCAGCAGGGTGGTGAATGCGGCCGCGACCAGGGTGCGGCGGAGAGTACGGTGCTGACGGTGGCTCATCGGAATTCCTCTGCGCGTGCGGTCCGTTGTCGTGATCGAGCCTCGCGCGAACGGGCGGGCCGCAGCAGTGCGTGAGGGTACTGGTAGTCCGGCTACCAGGAAGAACGGGGGGACGTGATGGACGTCGAGGACGCCCAGGAGCGCCGTACGGCGCTGTCGAGCTTCCTGCGCAGCCGCCGGGCCCGGCTGACACCGCAGGACGTCGGGCTGGCGCCCGGGGTGCGGCGGCGCACGCCGGGGCTGCGGCGGGAGGAGCTGGCGCTGCTCGCCGGCGTGGGGGTGACCTGGTACACGTGGTTGGAGCAGGGGCGGGACATCCATCCGTCGCCGGAGGTGCTGGCGAGCCTGGCCCGGACGCTGCGGCTGGACCGGGCGGAGACGGCGTACCTGTTCCGGCTGGCCGGCAGCCACCCGCGGGACGGTGAAGTGGCCGCACCGGGGGACGTCCCGGTGCCGCTGCTGCGGCTGATGCGGGCCCAGTGGCCGGCGCCGGCCTTCGTGATGGACGCCAACTGGGACATCCGGGCCTGGAATCCGGGCGCGGACGCGCTGTTCGGCCTGACCGGCCGGCCGCCGGAGGAGTGCAACCTGGCCTGGGTGGTGTTCGGCAACGCGGTGCACCGGGCCCGGGTCGAGCACTGGGAGGAGCACGCCCGCGGCTTCCTGGCCCAGCTGCGGTCCGCGTACGCCGAGCGCGGCGGGGAGGCGACGGCGGTGGGGCGCCACCTGGCCCGGATGATCCAGCAGGTGCGCGGCGAGTACCCGGAGGCGGACCGCTGGCTGGACGAGCACCAGGTCGCCGAGCGGGGCGGGGCCGAGAAGCTCATCCGCCACGAGGTGGTGGGCGAGCTGCGGATCGACCAGCACGTGCTGCTGGCCGCCGAGGGGCTGCAGCTGATCGTGATGGCGCCGCGCGACACCGAGACGGAGGAACGGCTGCGGTCCCTGGCCCCGGCTCCGGCCGTCGCCACCGTCTGAACGCGGCTCCGCCGCCCCGGCGCGGTGCCGGGGCGGCGGAGCGGAAGCGGGTCTTCACCCCCGGCCGGGTCGTCAGACCGGCAGGTTCCACTTCTGGTTGGCGGCACCGTTGCAGTCCCAGATGCCGAGCTGGTTGCCGTTGGCGGTGGAGAAGCCCAGGTCGTCCAGGCAGCGGCCGGACTGCGGGTTCAGCAGCGAGCCGTCCGGGCGGGCCTGCCACTGCTGGGCCCCGGTGCCGTTGCAGTCGTAGATCTGCACCCGGGTGGCGTTGCCGGTGTTCCCGCCCTGCACGTCCAGGCACTTGCCGAGGGCGCGGATCGTGCCGTCGACACCGATCCGCCACTTCTGCGCCCAGGTGTTGTTGCAGTCGTAGATCTGGACGGGGGTGCCGTTGCCGGCGTTGGCGCCCTTCACGTCGACGCACTTGTCCGCGTAGCCCGTGATCTGGCCGGTCGGGCCCGCCGGCGGCACGGGGCCGAGGACGACCCGCGGGAACATCACGGTGTCGCCGATGCCGCAGGCGGCGGAGGCGGAGCCGTCCCCGATCGACACGCCGCCGAACGCGGGGCGGGAGAACTGCATGGTGTGGTCGGCGTTCCAGTACCAGCAGTTGGCGGTGACGGACCAGGTCTGCATCGGGTCGAGGCCGGTACAGGTGCCCACGGCGCTCCAGCCCGCGACGTAGGCGGAACAGGCGGGCGCGGCCTGGGCGGAGGTGGCCGGGGCGGCGAGGGCGGCGGCCCCGGCGAGCAGGGCGGTGGTCAGCAGTGCGGAGGTGCGGCGCATCGGTACGGTCGTCCTTCCGGTCGGGTTGGTGACGGCAACTCACCATCCGCGCAACTGTGTTGACGTCGCGTCGAATGTGTGGGCCGAGTGAAAGACTCGGCGGCGCGCGGTCCACCGTCAACGGCAGTTCGGCGGCAGCTGCCGCCTGACCGGGGGCTGACCAGCGCCGTCGGCCCGGGCGGCAGTTCCCGCACGGGCGGACGCGCGTCCACCCGTTCCGGAGCGGCCCCGGAAACGGAACGGGCCCCGCGCCCTCTCCCGGTGCGGGGAGGTCGCGGGGCCCGTTCGGCGGGGCCGGGACGGCGGTCAGTCGGCCTTGCGGCGCTGGCGCCCGGTCCCGTAGTTGGAGCCGGACTTGGAACCGCTGCCGGGCTTGGCGCGCCCGGAGGACCGGCCGATGAAGCCGGCCGCCTGGTGCCGCTCGCCCTGGGCGCCGCCGACCCGCTGCTTGGGGCGGGGGCGGCGCGGGTTGCCGTTCATGTCGACGTCGGTGGGCAGGCCGGAGCGCTTGCCCGGGCGGCGGCGCGGGGCGGCGGCCTTGGTCTCCACGGGCTTCTCGGCCACCGCGACCACCGGTACGGCCAGCGTGACCGGGACGCCGCTCGGCGTGCGGGCGCCGGTGATCCGGGCCAGGTCGGCGTCGCCGGGGCGGATCTTGGTGACGGTCGGGCGGATGCCGGCCACCGTCATCAGCCGGTTGACCTCGCGGCGCTGCTCGGGCAGCACGAGGGTGACGACCGTGCCGGACTCGCCGGCCCGGGCGGTGCGGCCGCCGCGGTGCAGGTAGTCCTTGTGGTCGACCGGCGGGTCCACGTTGACGACCAGGTCCAGGCCGTCGATGTGGATGCCGCGGGCGGCGACGTTGGTGGCGATCAGCGCGGTGACGTGACCGTCCCGGAACTGGTCCAGGACCCGGTTGCGCTGCGGCTGGGACTTGCCGCCGTGCAGGGCGGCGGCCTTCACGCCGTTGGCGAGCAGCTGCTTGGCGAGCCGGTCGGCGCCGTGCTTGGTGTGCACGAACATGATCACGCGGCCGTCGCGGGAGGCGATGTGCGCGGTGGCGGAGGCCTTGTCGGTCGGGTCGAGCTGCAGGACGTGGTGGTCCATGGTGGTGACCGCGCCGGCCGACGGGTCGACCGAGTGGGTCACCGGGTCGTTCAGGAAGCGCTTGACCAGCCGGTCGACGTTGCGGTCCAGGGTGGCGGAGAACAGCATCCGCTGCCCGCCCTCGGCGACCTGCTCCAGCAGCTTGCTGACCTGCGGCAGGAAGCCCATGTCGGCCATCTGGTCGGCCTCGTCCAGGACGGTGATCGCCACGTCGGAGAGGTTGACGTCGCCGCGCCCGATCAGGTCGTCCAGTCGGCCGGGGGTGGCGACCAGGACCTCGGTGCCGCGGCGCACGGCGTTGGACTGCCGGTTGATCGACATGCCGCCGACGACGGTGGTGATCCGCAGGTTGACGGCGGTGGCGTACGGGGTGAGCGCCTCGGTGACCTGCTGGGCCAGCTCGCGGGTGGGCACCAGGACGAGCGCCAGCGGGTGCCGGGCGACGGCGCGGCTCCCGGCGGTACGGGCGAGCAGCGGCAGGCCGAAGGCCAGGGTCTTGCCGGAGCCGGTGCGGCCGCGGCCGAGCACGTCGCGACCGGCGATCGAGTCGGGCAGCGTGGCGCCCTGGATCGGGAAGGGCTCGGTGACGCCCTCGCGGCCGAGCGCGGCGAGGATGCCCTTGGGGAGGTCAAGCTCGGCGAAGGTGGCCGCCGGGGGCCGGGCCGGGGTGCCCTGGACCACGGTGAACTCGGTGGCCTCGGGGACGGCGGCGCGGGCCTGCTTGGGGGCGCCGGCACGGTTGCGCGGCTTGCGCGCGCGGTCGCCGCCGGCGGCGCGGCGGCCCTGGTCGGAGCCGCGCTCGGTGCTACGGGGGCCGCGGTCGTTGCCACGGTCGTTGGTACGGGCGCCGCGGTCGCGCGGCGGGCGGGCAGGGGTGGTCACGGGATCTCCGTCCGTCGGTCGGCAGCCCGCGCTGCGGGCTGGTCGGCCGTCGAGAGGAGGTGCGCCGCCCCGGCCGTTCGGCGGCATGAGCGGGGGCCCGCACCGTGCGGTGCGGGCCCCCGCTTCGCGATGATCGCGAGTCAGCGTGAGGCTGACGTCAGCCGATGATCTGGATGTTCTCGGCCTGCGGGCCCTTCTGGCCCTGGGTGACGTCGAACTCGACCTTCTGGCCCTCGAACAGCTCACGGAAGCCCTGGGCAACGATGTTCGAGTAGTGAGCGAACACGTCGGCGCCGCCGCCGTCCTGCTCGATGAAGCCGAAGCCCTTTTCGCTGTTGAACCACTTCACGGTGCCGGTAGCCATAACCGTCTCCTCTAAAACTGGGGCATCAGGGATCCACACCTCGTGAATCCCCAAGTAGCCGCGATCCCCATCCGGAGACTGAAACACCGGACAAAACAAATGCGCCTGTTGGTTGGAACCAGCAGGCGCACATACACGTTCATGGGAACCAAAACTGCAACTGACTCGACTGTAGCACGGTGCCACCCCGAGCGACCGGGGATTTTCCGCTGAACAGATCACGTTTGGCGCGCCCGGGGAACGGGAAAACGGCGCCCCGCCGAAGCGGGGCGCCGTCGGTGGATCAGTCCGGGCCGGGCCCAGGGTGACCCTGGAGCCCGTCCGTGGCCGGGCCCGGGGTCAGTGCCGGCCGGCCGGCTCCGGCACGCCGTCGTGCGTGCCCGCCAGCGGGGCCGGACCACTGCCGTGGCCGCGGCCGGACGGGGCCTCGTCCGCGTGGCCGGGCCACCAGGCGCGGTGGCCGAGCAGCGCGGTCAGGGCCGGGGTGAAGAACATCGCCATCACGAAGGCCGCCAGCACGATGCCGAAGGCCAGCGAGAAGCCGAGCTCCATGAAGAGCACGTTGCCCGCGAGCATGAAGGTCGCGAAGGACGCCGCCAGGATGAAGCCGGCCGCCGCGACGGTCGGGCCGCCGTGCTTGACGGCCTCGCGGGCCGCCTCGCGCGGGTTGCGGCCCTCGCGGGCCTCCTCGCGGAGGCGGGCGATGATCAGGATGTTGTAGTCCGTGCCGATCGCCACCACGAAGAGGTAGATGAAGATCGGCAGCATGAACATCAGGCCGGGCTCGCCCTTGAGGTTCTGGAACACCAGGGTGGTGGCGCCGAGGGTGCCGCCGAAGCCGAGGCCGACCGAGGCCATCAGGTACCACGGCGCGACCACGCTGCGCAGCTGCAGGCCCAGGATGAGCATGATGATCACGGCCGCGATCGGGAAGACCAGGGTGTAGTCGTGGACCATCGCGGTGTTGATGTCCTTGTACACCGAGGTGATGCCGCCGACCAGGGACTTGCTGTCGGCCGGGGCCGAGGCGTGGGCGGTGTCGCGGACCTTCTCGATGGTGTCGATGGCCTTGTTGGAGGCCGGGGCGTCGTTCAGCATCACCGTGAAGTCGGCGGTGGTGCCGTCGGCGTTGATCCCCTTCTGGGCGACCGGCGTGGAGACCGAGGCGACCCCGGGCACCTCCTGGAGCTTGGCGCCGAAGTCCTTGATCGCCGAGTCGGCGAGCTTGGCACCGTTGGTGCTGGTCAGGTAGACGTGGCTCGGGTCGGCGGCGCCGGCCGAGAACGCCGTCATCAGCTTGTCCTGGACGACCATCGACTCCTTGGTCTTGGGCATCGAGCTGCCCGAGAGGTCGTAGGTGCCGTTGTAGTTGACGCCGGCCAGGGTCAGCGCCACCAGGATGCCGCCGGAGACCAGGGCCACCAGGCCGGGCTTCTTGCCGGTCATCCGGCCGAGCGCGGCGAAGCGGGCGTTCTTCGGCTCCTGCATCCACTTCTTGCCCGGCCAGAACACGGCCTTGGCGGGCAGGACGGCGAGCACGGCCGGGGCCAGGGTGAGCGAGACCAGGGCGGTCGCGATGACCGCGATGGCCAGCGCCGGGCCGAGCGCGGTGAACATGCCCAGGCTGGACAGGACGAGCACGGCGAAGGCGACGGCGACGGCACCGGCGGCGGAGGCGATCGCCTCGCCGACCCGGCCGACCGCGTTGGCCACGGCCGTCTTGCGGTCCTCGCCCAGGCGCAGCCGCTCGCGGTAGCGGAAGGCCAGGAAGAGGAAGTAGTCCGTACCGACGCCGAGGACCACGATGATCAGGATCGCGGAGGTCATCGGGGAGGACTTCAGGTCGAACATCTTGATCGCGTCGGCGATCAGGCCGTTGGCCACCGGCATCGCGATGACCAGCGAGAGCAGGACCGGCAGGAGGCCGGCCAGGATGCTGCGGAAGATGATGCCGACGATCAGGATGACCAGCAGCAGGCTGCCGAACATGACGATGGCGTCCGTGGCGCCGGAGGCGTCCTTCTGGTCCAGGCTGCTGGCGGCCTGACCGCCGACCTGGAACTTCAGCCCGGTGCCGTCGGCGAGCTTGGAGCCCTCCTCACGCAGCTTCTTGGCCGCGTCGGGGTACTCCTCGGTCTGCATCTTGGTCTTGTCGATGGCGACCATGGACAGCGCGTACTTGCCGTCCTTGGACTTCGACGTCTTGGGGTCGACCGGGATGATCTTCTCGACGGCGGGGATGTGCGCCTCGGTGAGGCCGTTGACGACCTTGTCCATCGAGGCCTGGTCGGCGTCGTTCAGCGCCTGGCCGTCGGTGCGCTCGAAGAGCAGCAGCGCGGCGGGGGTGAAGCTGGACGGGAAGGCCTGCTCCTGGAGCTGCGCCGCCTGGATCGACTCGTAGTGCTTGGGCAGGAATGCGGACTCGTCCGTCTGCGAGGTGACCTTCGGGGCCGACGCGACGATGGCGACCATCGCGACGACCCAGGCGAGGATCACCCACCACGCACGGCGAACGACGAAGTGTCCTAGTCGGTGGAACATGCTCGTGATGCCTCCTGGGCATGGTTCACCGCAGCCCTTGGGGGACGGGACGCTGGGCGACGGCAGGACCGGCTCGGAAGCGCACGGAGGCACACCCTTGCCGGTCGGCAGGTAAGTAGATTCGGGCATCATCCTACGAGCACTTGCTTGCCGCCCGGCAAGGAGCCCCCGTATTCCAACCCCCGTGCGGGACCGCCCCGAAACGGCCCCGACCCAGTTTCTCCCGACCGCACCCTCGTTGACCTCGTGCTCCGGGTGGAGTCATCTCCCCCTCAGGGTGGAGTTGCGTCCCCTACCCCCGAGGAGGAGATCTCGGGGTCGGGGGGTAGGGAAAACCCCACCCCGCCCCCGAGGGCAGCACCAGGGAGGCGTCACCCGCCAGCCGGATTACCGCACAACTCCCGCTTCCCTACTGTCGATCAGGCGCCGGATCCGCACCCGGCGCGCAGCGGACGGCGGCCCGTGACCGGGGCCGCCGCGCCGCTCCCGGCCGGCGACCACCGCCGCTCTCCCAGGGGGGACCACCGTGAAGTCCGTACAGACCGGAACCGCGCAGACCAGACGCGGCATGGCCGCCGCGATGGGCGTCTGGAGCGCCCGGCACCGCAAGACCGCCGTCTTCGGCTGGCTGCTCTTCGTGGTGCTCGCCACCGTGCTCGGCGGCGCGCACGGCAGCGCCAAGGTGACCGAGGCCGAGTCGATGCCCGGGCAGGTCGCCCGGGCCGCGCGGATCCTCGACGAGGCCGGCCTGCGGAGCCCGGCGAGCGAGACCGTCCTGGTCCAGAGCGCCACCCGCAGCGCCGACGACCCCGACTTCCGGACGGCCGTCGGCCAGGTGATCGCCGCCGTCGAGGCTACCGGCAAGGCCGCCGGGATCCGCTCGCCGTACGACACCAAGGCGGTCTCCCAGGACGGCCACTCCGCACTCGTCCTGGTGACGCTCAAGGGGGACCGGGACGAGGCCGTCGCCGGGGTGCAGTCCGTGATGGACGCGGTGAACGGCGTGCAGCAGCGCAACCCCGGGCTCACCGTGGTCGAGCTCGGCGACGCCAGCTCCGGCAAGTGGATCCAGGACCAGTTCAAGAACGACTTCGCCCGCGCCGAGTGGACGGCCGTGCCGCTCGCCCTCGGCATCCTGCTGATCGCCTTCGGCGCGCTGGTCGCCGCCGTGCTGCCGGTGGTGCTCGCGCTGACCGCCTTCGTCGCGGCCGGCGGACTGGTCGCGCTCACCAGCGGCCTGCTGCACACCAGCGACGACGCCAGCTCGGTGATGCTGCTGGTCGGCCTCGCCGTCGGCGTCGACTACTGCCTCTTCTACCTGCGCCGCGAGCGCGAGGAGCGGGCCGCCGGGCGCGACGCGCAGACCGCGCTGACCGTGGCCGCCGCCACCAGCGGCCGGGCCGTCCTGGTCTCCGGCGTCACCGTGGTGGTCGCCATGGCCGGCATGTTCCTCACCGGGATCGCCGACTTCCGGGCGATGGCCTTCGCCACCATCCTGGTCGTGGTCACCGCCGTGCTCGGCTCGCTCACCGTGCTGCCCGCCCTGCTGTCGATGCTCGGCGACCGGGTCGACAAGGGCCGGGTGCCCCTCCTCGCCACGCTCCGCCGCCCGGACGCGGCACGGACCGGCGGACGGTTCTGGAACGCGGTGCTGACCCCGGTGCTGCGCCGCCCGCTGGCCGCGACCGTGCTCGCCGGGGCCTTCCTGCTCGCCCTGGCCGCGCCGCTGCTCACCATGCACACCGCCAACCTGACCTTCCAGCAGCAGCTGCCGAAGGGCAACCCGCTGGTCGCCGCCTCGCAGAAGATCGAGGCCGCCTTCCCCGGCAGCCCGGCCCCGGCCACCGTGGTCATCAGGGCCGCCGACATCGACTCCCCCGCGATGACCGCCGCGATCGCCGACCTCAAGGCGAAGGCGCTGGCCAGCGGGCGGATGCACGGCCCGATCGAGGTCGCCGTGCACGCCGACGAGAACGTCGCCACCGTGGACATCCCGCTCAACGGCACCGGCAACGACGCCACCAGCAACGAGGCGCTGAAGACCCTGCGCGAGGACCTGGTGCCCTCGACCGTCCTCGCGGTGCCCGGCACCGAGGCCCCGGTCACCGGGCGCACCGCCGGGTCGTACGACTTCAACGCCAAGATGACCGGCTCGATGCCGCCGGTCTTCGGCTTCGTGGTCGCCTTCGCCTTCCTGCTGATGCTCACCTCCTTCCGCTCGCCGGTGGTGGCCGGCACCGCCGTGGTGCTCAACCTGCTCTCGGTGGGCGCCGCGTACGGGGTACTGACGCTGGTCTTCCAGCACGGCGTGGGCGCCTCGCTGCTGGGCACCGCCGGGGTCGGGGCGGTGGAGTCCTGGGTGCCGCTGTTCCTCTTCGTGATCCTCTTCGGGCTCTCGATGGACTACCACGTCTTCGTGGTCTCCCGGATCAAGGAGGGCCACGACCGCGGGCTGCCGACCCGGGCCGCGATCGCCCACGGCATCCGCTCGACGGCCGGGGTCGTCACCAGCGCCGCGGTGATCATGGTGGCGGTGTTCGCGGTCTTCGGCACCCTGTCCATGCAGGCGATGAAGCAGATGGGCGTGGGCCTGGCGGTGGCCGTGCTGATCGACGCGACGGTGATCCGCGCCGTGCTGCTGCCCTCGGTGATGACCCTGCTCGGCGACCGCAACTGGTACCTGCCGCGCTGGCTGAGGTGGCTGCCGGACCTCTCGCACGGCGAGTCCGTCCCTCCGCTCGGCGCCGCGACCGCCCTGCACGGGCAGCCCGCCGCCGGATCCCCGGCGGAGGGCGCGCGGCACCGGAGGGTCGAGGTCTGAGCCGGCACCCGTGACGCGGACCACGCCGGGCCCCGCCGCGCGCGGGGCCCGGCGTCCGTGCGTCATGATGATCACCGCCCGGGGGCCCCCGGGCGAACACCGCCGGAACGGAGCCCGGTCATGATCCCCTTCGACGAGGGCCGCGCCAGGCTGCTGCTCGCCCACGCCTGCGAGTCCGCCGGACTGCCCGGCCCCGGCGACGCCCCGCTGCTCGCCCTCGGCGAGAACGCCGTCTTCGACCTCGGCGACCCGGCCGTGGTCGCCAAGGTCGGCCGCGGCCCCGAACTGTACGACCGGGCGCACCGCGAGCTGGCCGTCGCCCACTGGCTGGCCGGTCAGGGCGTCCCGGTGGTGCGCCCGTACGACGCCGTGGCCCCCGAGCCGCAGCTCGCCGACGGCCACCCGGTCACCTTCTGGCACCGGCTCGCGCCCGCCGTCCGCCCGGCCCGCCCGGTCGACCTCGCCCCGCTGCTGCGCACCCTGCACCGGCTGCCGGTGCCGCCGGTACCGCTCGGCCGGCGCGACCTGCTGGCCCCGGTCGAACGCTGGCTGGCCTCCGCCGAGGGCCACGTCGACCCCGAGGACGTCGCCTTCCTGCGCCACCGCCGGAACGCCTTCGAGGCCGCCCTGCCCGACCTCGTGCCCCGGCTGCACCCGGGGGTGATCCACGGCGACGCGCTGCCGCGCAACGTCCACGTGGGCCCGGACGGCCCGGTGCTGCTCGACCTCGAATTCGTCGCCGACGACCTGCGCGAACACGACCTGGTGGTCCTCGCGCTCGCCCAGGACCGCTACGGGGTGCCCGGCGAGGAGTACCACGCGTTCACCGAGGCGTACGGCTGGGACGTGCGCGACTGGCCCGGCTTCACCGTGCTGCGCGGCGCCCGGGAGACCGCCAGCGCCGCCTGGGTGGCGCAGCAGGCGGCCGGCAACCCGGCCGCGCTGGCGGAGTTCCGGCGGCGGGTCGGCTCCCTGCGGGACGGGGCCACCGAGGTGCGCTGGTACCCGTTCTGACGGCAGGCCGACCGCCCCCGGGCGGCGGGGGCGATACCCCGGGCGGCGGTCGGGTGCCAACCGGAGCGGATGTGAGAAGAGTCCCTGGAGGGATCGGTCCGGCGCGCAACCGGGCCACGTACGCTCGGCGTCCTATCGGACAGTCATCCTGCCCCGAGAGATCGGCACCGCCCTCGCATCCTCAGGAGCCGCCGCCATGCACCGGACCGCCCGACGCCGCCCCTCCACCCCGACCAGCCCGACCCGCTCCCGGCGCCGGCTGGTCGCGGGCTGCATCGCGGCGGCCGCCGTCCTGGGGCTGACCGCGTGCGGAACCGCCAGCGGGGCCCTGCAGTCGCCGAGCACCGCGGCCCAGCCGCCGCTCGCCGACCGGCCGAGCGGCACACCGGCCGCCACCATCGCGCCCACCCCCGGCTCCGACGGGCTGCCGCCGGCCCCGGCCTCCGCCTCACCGTCCGCGACCGCCGCCCCGGTGAAGCCGCGCACCCCCGCACCGGCCGCCTCCTCCGCCGCCGCCGCTCCGGCGACCCCGGTCCCCGGCACCCCGGCCGCGGCCTCCACTCCCGCCGCGCCGCCCACCACGCCGCCCACCGCACCGACCGGGCACCCCGGAGCGGGCTCCGTGATCGGCTCCACCGCCTCCGGCGGCCGCACCGTCGCGCTCACCTTCGACGACGGCCCGGGCCCGGCGACCGGCCAGATCCTCGACCTGCTCGCCCAGTACCACGCCAAGGCCACCTTCTGCGAGATCGGTCAGAACGCCGCCGCCAACCCGGCCCTGGTCAAGCGCGTCCTGGCCGCCGGGCACCGGCTGTGCGACCACAGCGTCCACCACCCGCAGCCGTTCGCGAAGCTCCCGCACGACAAGGCCGTGTACGAGATCACCGCGGCCCGCGACATGATCGTCCAGGCCGGCGGCCCGGGCACCGAGGTCAGCTGGTTCCGCGCCCCGGGCGGCGGCTTCAACCCCGACAACGAGCACATCACCGCGGGCCTCGGCATGTCCTCGCTCGGCTGGTCCGTCGACCCGCGCGACTGGTCCCGCCCCGGCGTGCCGGCCATCGTCTCCACCGTGCAGAAGCAGCTCAAGCCCGGTGGCGTGATCCTGCTGCACGACGGCGGCGGCGACCGCAGCCAGACCGTGGCCGCGCTCAAGCAGCTGCTGCCCTGGCTGGTCGCCCAGGGGTACACCTTCGACTTCCCGGCGGCCTGACGGGCCCTAAAGCTTGTTGCAGAAGGGCGGAGACAGGGCATTTCTGCTGTATGGGTGGGGTGCTGCGGGCTGAGCCGGTGTGGGTGGAGACGT